>JBAYPJ010000004.1:0-78689 GCA_041677785.1 Novosphingobium sp.
ACTTTCGTGCTGATCCACGCGCCCGAGGGCGAGACGGAGGACAACATCCTGGTCTGGATGCCCAGGGAGAAGATCGTCTTCACCGGCAACACGTTCGGCCCGGTCTGGCTGTCGATGCCCTTCCTCAATACCCTGCGCGGCGACAAGCCGCGGCGGGTGCGCACTTATCTCAAGTCCCTGGCGACGGTGCGCGATCTCGGCGCCGAGATCCTGATCACAGGGCACGGCGAGCCGATCGTCGGAAAGGAGAGGATCAGGGCCGATCTCGACAAGATGGAGGCCGCCGTCCGCTATGTTCGCGACTATACGCTTGCGGGCATGAAGGCGGGCAAGACGGTGCACCAGCTTATGCGCGAGTTCGCCTTCCCAGAGGACATCCGCATCGGCGACTTCCACGGCAAGGCGAGTTGGGCGGTCAAGTCGATCTGGCGCGAGTATTCGGGCTGGTTCCACTATGAGGACGGCACGACCGAGCTTTACGGCGTGCCGCGCTCGAGCATTGATGCCGACATCGCCGAACTGGCGGGCGGAGCCGACAGGCTGGCCGAGCGGGCGCGGGCGAGGCTCGACGCGGGCCAGCCGCTCGAAGCGCTGCACCTTGTCGCTATCGCGCTCGGCGCCGAGCCGAGGAACCGGGCCGCGCTGCTGGTCAAGAAGGACGCCTCGGCGCTGCTGCTCGAACAGTCCGGTCAGAGCAATCTCAGCGAGACGATGTGGTTGCGCTCCGAGATCGTCGAGGTCGAGAAGGCGCTGGGGGAATGGCCGTCATGATCGGCGCCCGGGACAAGCCCGAGACGACGCATCAGGCGAACGGAGCCAGTCCCGTCAGGATCAGACGGACGAGGTCCGCCTGTCCGGTCGCACCGGTCTTGGCATAGATTCGCTTCGAATAGTTGCGCGCGGTTTCCGCGGTGAGGTGGAGTTCGGCGCCCGCCTCGACGATGGAGCGCCCCTGGCTGATCGCCTCTGCCAGAGCCGCCTCGCGCGTCGAGAGCCCCAGCGTGGCGGCGACGACGGGCGCTGCGCCGGCCTCATTCTCGCGGCGCGGCTGGCGCAGGAGCCCGACCGAATAGCCGCCGCTCAGCGTGGCGTCGGGATCGATCGGCGCGTGCCGCAGCAGCAGATCCTTGCCGAGCCGATCGTCATAGCGGACCGTGCGTCGCGCCGTGGGGGAGGCGTGCGACAGTTCGCGGCAGGCGACGCTTAGCGCCTGGGCGGCGCCTGCCCGGACTTGCGGACGGCTGCCCGCCTGCACCTCCAACTCCGCCGCGGCGATTGAATCGGCAAGGACGACGTGGCCCTCGCCGTCGAAGATCGCCTGGCCGACGCCCAGCAGGGCCAGCGCATCCTCCGCGATGGTGGCGCGCAGGCGCAGTGCGCGGCTATCCATGAGCATCGCCAGCGCCAGTGTGACATGGGGCGCCAGCGAGGAAAGCAGCGCGCTGTCGCCCGCGCCGAAGTCGCGTCGGTCATGCAGCAGCACCAGCCAGGCGTTGTGGTCGCCGCGTGCGATGATGCGGATGAAGCGCGCGTCGGCGACCTCGGCCGCATCCAGCACCTGGCGCTGGCGCCGAACCGCCTCGGGGCCTTCCGGTATGGTTGTCTCCTCCAGCGAATAGACGCGGTTGGGCCGCAGCGCGGCATAGGGCATAAGCCCCGCGGCGCTGAACTCGTCGATGTCGAAGGGAGCGGCGGTATGCGCCTCGCCGCGCGCGGCGGCCATCAGCTGGATCGGCGGCGTACCGGTTACCCCGGCGGGTCTGATCAGCAAGCAGATCCGCTGCGCGCGCGCGCGGGCGAGCAGACGGTGCAGGAAGGTGCCCCACAGCGGCTCCTCCTCGAACCCCGCGAAAAGCGGGAGCAGGAGGTCGCGTTCGTCCAATGTGCCGAGAGCCATGTCGTTTGCTCCCATATGGGAGCATTGCGGTCAAGTGCGACTCGGCATTGCAGACGTCACCGCACGAGCGGAGAGGACGAATGAACGCCATTTCCAAATCGATACTGACCCATCTCGAACGCCTCGAGGCGGAGAGCATCCACATCATGCGCGAGGTCGTCGCCGAAGCAGAGCGTCCGGTGATGCTCTACTCGGTCGGCAAGGACAGCGCCGTCATGCTGCATCTTGCGCGCAAGGCTTTCTACCCTTCGCCGCCGCCGTTCCCCATGCTGCACGTCGACACGACCTGGAAGTTCCGGGACATGTACAAGCTGCGTGATCGCATGGCGAAGGAATCCGGGATGGAACTCCTCGTCTATCACAACCCCGAAGCGATGGAGCGGGGGATCAACCCGTTCGACCATGGCGCGCTCCATACCGACATGTGGAAGACCGAGGGGCTGAAGCAGGCGCTCGACAAGTGGGGCTTCGATGCGGCTTTCGGCGGCGCGCGCCGCGACGAGGAGAAAAGCCGCGCCAAGGAGCGCATCTTCTCGTTCCGCACGGCAAGCCACGGCTGGGACCCCAAGAACCAGCGGCCCGAGCTGTGGAACCTCTACAACGCCCGCAAGAACAAGGGCGAGTCGATCCGCGTCTTCCCGATCTCGAACTGGACCGAGCTGGACGTGTGGCAGTACATCCACCTCAACGACATCCCGATCGTGCCGCTCTACTTCGCGGCCAGGCGGCCGACGGTGGAGCGCGACGGGCTGCTGCTCATGGTCGACGACGATCGCTTTCCGCTGAAGCCCGGCGAGGTGCCGGTGGAGCGCTCGATCCGCTTCCGCACGCTGGGTTGCTACCCGCTGACCGGCGCGGTCGAGAGTGAGGCGAAGACGTTGCCCGAGGTCATCCAGGAAACGCTCCTGACCACCACCTCGGAGCGCCAGGGCCGCGCGATCGACAAGGACGCCGGCGGTGCCGGCATGGAAGTCAAGAAGCAGCAGGGGTACTTCTGATGTCGGAGACCATGACCCAGGATCCGGTGTACGTCACCGACAAACTGATCGCCGAGGACATCGACGCCTATCTCGACCAGCACCAGCACAAGACGATGCTGCGCTTCATCACCTGCGGCAGCGTCGATGACGGCAAGTCCACGCTGATCGGCCGGCTGCTCTATGATTCGAAGATGATCTTCGAGGACCAGCTCGACGCGCTGCACGCTGATTCCCGGAAAGTCGGTACGCAGGGGCAGGAGATCGACTTCGCGCTGCTCGTGGACGGCCTCGCCGCCGAGCGCGAGCAGGGCATCACCATCGACGTGGCCTACCGCTTCTTCAACACCGAAAAGCGCAAGTTCATCGTCGCCGATTGCCCGGGACACGAACAGTACACGCGCAACATGGTGACGGGCGCCTCGACCGCCGACCTTGCCGTGATCCTGATCGACGCGCGCAAGGGTGTGCTGACGCAGACGCGGCGGCACAGCTACCTGTGCCACCTGATCGGCATCCGCAACATCGTGCTGGCGGTCAACAAGATGGACCTGGTCGACTACAGCCAGGAGATCTTCGATACGATCGTCGGCGAATACAACGATTTCGCCAAGTCTATCGGCATCGAGAACTACATCGCGATGCCGATCTCCGGCTTCAAGGGCGACAACATCACCACGCTTTCGGCCAACACCCCCTGGTACAAGGGGCCAACGCTGGTCGAGCACCTGGAAACGGTCGAGGTGCTATCCTCGGTCGATGCGGAAAAGCCGTTCCGCCTGCCGGTGCAGTGGGTCAATCGCCCGAACCTCGACTTCCGCGGATTTTCGGGCCTGATCGCCACCGGATCGGTCAAGCCGGGCGATGCCGTCCGCGTCCTGCCTTCGGGCAAGACCAGCACGGTCACGCGCGTGGTGACGCTGGACGGCAACCTCGACGAAGCCATGGCCGGCCAGTCGGTGACGGTCTGCTTTGCCGACGAGATCGATTGCTCGCGCGGGAACGTCATCTCGATCGCCGACAACCCGCCGCAAGTCGCCGACCAGTTCGAGGCGACGCTGGTTTGGATGAACGATGAGCCGATGCATGTCGGGCGCGCCTACTGGCTGAAGCTGGGCACGCAGACGGTCTCGGTGACGGTTCAGCAGCCGAAATATGCGGTCAACGTCAACACGATGGAGCATGTCGCGGTCAAGACGCTCGAACTGAACGCGATCGGCGTGGCCGAGTTGGCGACCGACAAGCCGATCGTGTTCGAGCCTTATACCGACAGCCGGGCCCTGGGCGGCTTCATCCTGATAGACAAGATCACCAATGCCACCGTCGGGGCGGGCATGCTGCACTTCTCGCTGCGGCGCTCGCAGAACGTCCACTGGCAAGCGGTCGACATCAGCCGCGAGGCGCATGCGAACCTCAAGAACCAGAAGCCGGCCGTGCTGTGGTTCACCGGGCTTTCGGGCTCGGGCAAGTCGACGATCGCGAACCTCGTCGAGAAGAAGCTGCACCGGATGAACCGGCACACCTTCCTGCTCGACGGCGACAACGTGCGCCACGGGTTGAACAAGGACCTGGGCTTCACCGAGGCAGACCGGATCGAGAATATCCGCCGGGTGGGCGAGGTGGCGAAGCTGATGACCGACGCCGGCCTCGTTGTCATCACGGCCTTCATCTCGCCATTCCGTGCGGAGCGCGAGATGGTGCGCGGGATGCTGCCCGAGGGCGAATTCCACGAGGTGTTCATCGACACGCCGCTCAGTGTCGCCGAGGAGCGTGACGTCAAGGGCCTCTACAAGAAGGCGAGGTCGGGTGAGCTTAAGAACTTTACCGGCATCGACAGCCCCTACGAGGCGCCGGTGAACCCCGAGATCCGCATCGATACGACGTCGATGACGCCTGACGAGGCGGCGACGCTCATCGTCGATACGCTGCTGGGGGACATCTGATGAGCGTGCTCCGGCAGAATCTTTCCGACGCCGAACTGGCCGCGCATCTCGCCGAAGTCGCCGGGCGCGTGCTTATCGAGGTGCGCGCGTCGGGCGTGCTGTCGCCCAAGGCGCTGGGCAAGGCGGGGGATGCCACCGCGAACCAGTTCCTCGTCCACGCACTCAGGGAGCAGCGGCCCGAGGATGGGCTGCTGTCCGAGGAAGAGAAGGATAATCCCGCGCGGCTGGAGAAAAGCCGCGTGTGGATCGTCGATCCGGTCGACGGCACGCGCGAATATGGCGAGGAGCGGGCGGACTGGGCGGTGCATGTCGGTCTCGCGATCGACGGCGCGGCCAGTGTCGGGGCGGTGGCTCTGCCGGGGCTTGGCATCGTCCTGCGCACCGATACGCCAACGCTGGTTCCGCAAGCGCCCGAGAAGCTGCGCATGGTCGTCAGTCGGACGCGGCCGGCCAGGGAAGCGACCGAGGTGGCCGAGCGGATCGGCGCGGAGTTGGTGCCGATGGGTTCGGCCGGCGCCAAGGCCATGGCGGTGCTGCGCGGGGAGGCGGACATCTATCTGCATTCGGGCGGCCAGTACGAATGGGACAGCTGCGCGCCCGTAGCGGTCGCGCTGGCGCACGGCCTGCACTGCTCGCGCATCGATGGAAGCCCACTTGTATACAATCAAGCTGACGTTTATTTGCCCGATCTGTTGATCTGCCGGAAGGAGCACGCCCGTCTGGTGCTCGATACAGTCGCAGCCCTGCCGGCCTGATATTCCCCGAAAACCAGTATCTTGATCCAGGAAAGGGCGCTGCTGCGGCAGCGCCCTTTTTGCAGGTATGGCCAATTAGCCACAGTAGTTCAAAAAAACAAGACGATGTCAGTTTTATGTCGGTAGGAGGCTTCTTGTAGCCCGGAACATCCGCTAGGCGCCGCTTTCCACGCTTCGGCGTGCGTGAGTTTTTTGATTGGGGACCGGCGCTTTCGGTCTGTTTTGGAGGGATGAAATCCATGCGTACTATCCGCAACCTCGCTCTGGCGAGCGCCAGCGTGCTGGCGGTCGCCAGTCCCGCCTTTGCGCAGGACACGGGAGCGACGGATGCCGGCGTGAGCTTCACGAGCGGTGACGAGATCGTCGTCCAGGCTCGCCGTCGTGATGAAACGGTCCAGGAGGTTCCGGCCGTGGTCAACGCGGTGACCGCCGAGTCGATCGAGAAGCTGAACCTTCGTCGCCTTGAGGACGTTACCGCCGTCGTTCCCGGCCTTGCCCTGTCCCCCAATGCCAACGGCGCCGGCGCCGTCGCGACCATCCGTGGCGTCAATTTCGACGCGAACGTCAGCGGCAACAACGGCACCGTCGAGTTCTACCTGAACGACACGCCGATCTCCGGCACCGTCCTGATGCAGGCGATCTACGACGTCGGTCAGGTCGAGGTTCTGCGCGGCCCCCAGGGCACGCTGCGCGGCCGCGCTTCCCCGTCGGGTTCGATCACGCTGACCAGCCGGAAGCCTGACCTGTCGGAAATCGGGGGCTACGCCCAGGCCACCGTCAACAGCATCAGCGGCTGGAACTTCAACGGCGCTCTCAATATCCCGGTCGTTCAGGACAAGCTGGCCGTGCGTATCGCGGGCCTGGTCGCGAATGACGAGGGCAACCGCGTCCGCTCCTGGCGCGGGGGCGATATCAAGCCCAAAAACGATACCGAATCGCTGCGCGTCAGCGTCGGCGCCGATCCGTTCGACGGCATACTGAAGCTCGACTTTACCTACCAGACCATGCACCGCGAGACGGCGCAGTACGAGCAGGTGGAATCGATCCCGGGCCTTGCCGCCAATGCCCCCAATCCCTTCATCACTGCCAAGCAGCGCCTTGGTTCGGGGGCCGCGCCGTTCACCACCGATGTGAACATCGAGAACTTCACCTGGCAGGCCGCGCTCAATCTGTTCGGCCAGAAGCTGACCTACGTCGGCAGCCATTCCGACCTCAAGAACATGGGCTCCGAGAACGCCGACAAGGCCGGCATCCTGGGTACGCAGGCGTTCGCCGGCACGGCGGTGATCCAGGGCTTCCAGCCCGGCGTGAATGCGGGTCTCTATCCGACCCTGACCAACCCGCTGCCGATCTCGCGCCTGACGTTCTCTCACGCGACTTCGGATTCGCATGAACTGCGCCTGCAGAACGATAGCCGTATCGCCGGCATCTTCGACTACGTGGTCGGCGTGATGCAGTACAAGTTCTCGACGCCGTCCTACCTGGTCGTTCCCAACCTGGTCGGTACCGTGAACACCGGCGTGACGCCGGCGACGGCTTCGCTGACGACGATCGCCGAAGGCTACAGCCTGCGCTACGGCGACGCCAAGGAAGAGTCGATCTTCGGTAACCTGACCGCGCACCTGTTCGACGGCCTGGAAATCAGCGGCGGCCTGCGTCGCATCTGGTACAAGAGCGACAGCGGCCTCGTCAGCTACAACGGTTCGGCTGCCGGAACGGACGTGGCGCCCTACCGGAACCTGAACGACACCGGCAAGACGATCTATGCCGCTTCGGTGAAGTACCAGGTCACGCCGACGCTGATGGTCTACGCCAACACCGGCACGTCGTGGCGCGCCCCGACCGCCGTCATCGGCGGCCCGGTTCTCGCGGATGCGGCACAGGGGCGGTTCCTGAAGCTCCCGGCCGAAACCTCGGAGAACTATGAGGTGGGCTTCAAGTCGGAGTGGTTCGACCGTCGCCTTCGCCTGAACGTCTCGGCCTATCAGCAGACCTTCGAGAACTACCAGTATCGCATGCCGGCCGGCATCTATGCGCTGGACACCCTGCGCGGCGCGGTCATTCCCTTCAACTACGCGGCGGCGGTGCCGGTGAAGGTGAAGGGCGTCGAAGCTGACATTGCGTTCCAGGTCAACGACAACTGGAACATCGGCGCGGTGGTGACCTACACCGACGGCAAGATCAAGAAGGGTGCGATCCTGCCGTGCGCCGACATCGACGGCGACGGCGTTCCGGATACCGCGGTGCCGACTGTCGGCCAGTTCGCCGGTCAGCCGAACATCGGCAGTTGCCCGACGACGAGCGCAATCCGTTCGTCGACGGCCTCGCCCTGGGCGGCTTCGGTCCAGTCGGAATACTGGCGTCCGCTGACGGATTCGATCAACGGCTATGTCCGCGCGCTGCTGACCTGGAAGGGCAACAGCCAGAACGATCCGGTCAACCCCAACGACAACGTGAAGTCCTACGGCCTGCTGAACGTGTACCTCGGTCTGCGTGACGCGGATGGGGCGTGGGAGGTCTCGGCTTTCGCCAAGAATCTCACCAACACCTATCGCGTGACCAGCCGGACGCAGTTCCCGCTGCAGACCGCGGTCAGCGGCGTGAACTACAGCTACACCAACTACTATGGCATCGAATCCACGCAGCCGCGCGAATTCGGCGTCAATTTGCGTTTCGCTTTCGGCTCGCGCTGAGCGAAGCCGGAGCAAAAGCTCGGACAAGCGGGAAGGCCGGCGGGAAACCGCCGGCCTTTTCGTTTGACCTGACAGTCCGCCGCAAATAGGCGACAGTGCTGTTCATAAGGGGGCCGAGGCGAGGATGGAGAGTCGAACCAGGCGGCGGCCGCGCGATCCCGACGCCACGCGCGAAATCATCCTGGAAGCGGCGAGCACGCTGCTGGCCAAGGATGGGCCGGAGGGCATCAGCCTTTCCGAGGTGGCCCACCTCGCCGGCGTCAACCGCGGCACCGCCTACCAGCATTTCGAGACGCGTGAGAAGCTGATCGAGGCGGCGGTGGCCTGGGCCTCCGACAAGTTGTTCCGCGCCGCCTTCGGCGATCCCGCCACCATCGGCGAACGTCGTCCGGAGGAAGTCGACATCGCCGACATGACCGAGCGGCTGGCGGCTTTCGCGATGGAGAACCACGAACTCTGCCGCGTCTGGCTGATGCAGGTACTGGCCTCGACCGATCCCTCGCAGGATCCGTTCTGGCGGGAATACTGCGGCTCGCTTGAACGCTTCGCAGCAAGCGATCTGGCCGTGCCGGGAATCGATGCGCAGGTCCTGTCGGTGATCAACCTTGCCGGCATCTTTCTCTGGCCGATCTGGGGGCGGGCGCATGCCGAGGACGACGACGGCCGCGTCGCGCTCGCGGGCCGGTTCACCCGGGAATGCCTGCGATTGTCGATGTATGGCTCCTTGCGGGCCGAGGCTTACCCCGGCATAGCGGAACGACTTCGGCGGGAGCGGGAGAAAGACTCGCCTGCCGGATCGCGATCCGTCTGACCGGCCACCATTTGACCCGTCACTGTCACAGGGAGTTGTTATGTTTTCCGCGATCCTCATCGAAAAGACCGACGACGGCCAGAAGGTCTCGCTGACCCAGTTGGACGAAAGCCAACTGCCGGAAGGCGACGTCACCATCGATGTCGAATATTCGACGATGAACTACAAGGACGGCCTTGCCATCACCGGCGACGGCCCGGTCGTGCGCCGCTGGCCGATGGTGCCCGGTATCGACCTCGTCGGCACGGTCAGCGAGTCCGGCAATCCCAATTTCGCGGCTGGCGATCGCGTCCTGCTCAACGGCTGGGGCGTGGGCGAGGTGCACTGGGGCGGCTTCGCCACCAAGGCTCGGCTCAAGGGCGACTGGCTGGTCAAGCTGCCTTCGGCTTTCACCGGCCCCCAGGCGATGGGTATCGGCACCGCCGGTTACACCGCCTCGCTCAGCGTCGAGGCGCTGGTGAACTTCGGCGTCAAGCCCGAGGACGGCGAAGTGCTCGTCACCGGCACGCCCGGCGGCGTGGGCTCGGTCGCGGTGGTGCTGCTCAAGAAGGCCGGCTTTACCGTCGTCGCGTCTTATGGCGAGGAGTCGGAGCAGGAATACCTCAAGACGCTCGGCGCCGATTCCTTCATCCAGCGCAGCGAACTGTCCGAGCCCGGCAAGCCCTTCCAGAAGGAGCGCTGGGGCGCCGTGGTCGATTCCGTCGGCAGCCACACGCTGGCCAACGCGATCGCGCAGACCAAGTATCGCGGCACCGTCACCGCCTGTGGCCTCGCCCAGGGCAGCGACCTCAACACCACCGTCATGCCTTTCATCCTGCGCGGCGTCTCGCTGCTTGGCATCGACAGCGTGATGTGCCCGCAGAAGCCGCGCCAGGCCGCGTGGGATCGTCTCGGTCGGGACCTCAACCCGGCGCTGCTCAACACCATCGCGCATGAGATCGGCCTGGCCGAAACCATTCCGGCGGCACGCGACCTGATCGACGGCAAGGTGCGCGGACGCCTGATCGTCAACGTCAAGCGCTGAGGCGGGACGAAACGGGAGAGAAACAATGGCGGATATCGAGAGCAACCAGGGCGTCCAGATGGACCTGTCGGATGTCGACCATCGCGTCGGCAAGCTTGTCGGCGGCGGACAGTTGTGGGAGCCTTGCGCCAAGTCCGATATCCGCCGTTGGGTCATGGCGATGGACTACGTGAACCCGATCCACTGGGATCAGGAGTTCGCGGCGGCCAGCAAGTTTGGCGACATCGTCGCGCCGCAGTCGATCGCGGTCGCGCTCGACTACGGCCATGGCTGCCAGCCGGCCTGCGTCGGCCATATCCCCGGATCGCACCTGATCTTCGGCGGTGAGGAATGGTGGTGGTACGGTGCGCTCGTGCGCCCCGGCGACCAGTTGTTCCAGGAGCGGCGCTTCCACGACTACAAGGTGGCGGACACCAAGTTCGCCGGCCCGACGATGTTCTCGCGCGGGGACACGGTGCACCGCAACCAGCGCGGCGACCTCGTCGCCAAGGCGCGCTCGACGGCTATCCGCTATCTCGCCGAAGAGGCGGAAAAGCGCGGCATGTACGAGACGATGGCCGGCGCGCCCAAGCGCTGGACCCGCGACGAGATCGCCGAGATCGACAAGATTCGCCACGCCTGGCTGCTGTCGAATCGCGAGGGCAAGTCACCTCACTGGGAAGAGGTGCAGGTGGGCGACAAGCTGCCGCGCCGGGTGATCGGCCCGCATTCCATCGCCAGCTTCACCACCGAATACCGTGCCTTCGTGTTCAACATCTGGGGCACCTTTCACTGGACCGCGCCGGCCGGGGTCGAGGACCCGTGGGTCAATCAGGACCCGGGCTGGGTCGAGGGCTTCGGCTTCGATGAGGACACGGCGCTGGTCGATCCGCGCGCGCGCGACGGGCTCTATGTCGGCCCTTCGCGCGGGCACATCGACGACAGCTACGCCAGCGAGGTCGGCATGGCGCGCGCCTATGGCTACGGCGCGACGATGGCGGCCTGGAACACCGATTACCTTGCCTTCTGGGCAGGGCATGACGGCATGGTCCGCCACGCCAAGTCCGATTTCCGCACGCCCGCGTTCGAGGGCGACGTCACCTTCATCGACGGCGAGGTGGTCGACAAGATCGAGAAGTCCGAATGGGGCTTCCCGGTCGTGCAGGTGAAAGTGACGATGACCAACCAGGACGGCGCCAAGGTCGTCGTCTCCACCAACGAGATCGAGCTGCCGTACTGACGGCGCAAGGGAGCGAACCAGGAAATGACGGGTTGGAAATACGTCAGCGGGGATTTGTCGATCTCGCGCGGCATTCCGCTTGCCGACGAGCAAGGGATCGGCGCGCTGACCTTGGGGGGCTATCTGCGCGAGGTGACGCAGGCCTACGGCCCCGCCGAGGCGCTGGTCCTGCGCGAAGGCGACACGATCGTGCGCTGGAGCTACGACGAGCTGTGGCAGCGCGCGATGGAAGTGGCCCGCGCGCTCGTCGCCTGCGGCGTGGGCAAGGGCACGCGCGTCGGCATCCTGCAGACCAACCGGCCGGAATTCCTCGCCTCGCTGTTCGGCGCGGCGCTGGCGGGCGGCGTGGCCACGACGATCAGCACCTTCTATACGCCCACCGAGCTGGAGCAGGTGCTGCAGATGTCGGGCGTCTCGGTGCTGCTGCTGGAACGCAGCGTGCTCAAGAAGGACTTTGCCGACATCGTCACCGGGCTGGAGCCGCAGATCGCCAAGGCCGCGCCGGGTGAGCTGGCTTCGCTGAAGTTCCCCTTCCTGCGCTACCTCGCCATGGTCGACGGCGAGCAGGCACAGGGCGCCATCGAGGGCTGGTCCGCCTTCCTCGCGCGCGGCCGCGAGATCGCGCCCGAACTGGTCGAGGCTGCCGCCGTCGCGGTGTCGCCCGCCGATCCCGGCATCCTCAAGTTCTCCTCGGGCTCGACCGGCAAGGCCAAGGGCATCCTGTCTGCCCATCGTGGCGTCTGCCTGCAACTGTGGCGCTGGGCGCAGTGGTATGGCGTCGATGCCGCCCATCCGGTGCGGATGTGGTCGGCCAACGGCTTCTTCTGGTCCGGCAACTTCGCCATGGCGCTGGGCGGCACGCTCTCGTCGGGCGGCTCGCTCATCCTCCAGCGCTGGTTCGACGCCGAGGCGGCGCTCAAGCTGATGGAGGTGGAGAAGGCGACGTTCCTCAACGCCTGGCCGCATCAGTGGGCCCAGCTCGAGACTGCGCCGAACTATGCCAGTGTCGACCTCTCGGCCATGCACTACATCGACGCGGCAACGCCGATCGCGCGCCATCCGACGATCAGGACCAGCTGGCGCGAACCGGCGCAGGCCTATGGCAACACCGAGACGTTCACACTCATCTCGGTCTATCCTGCGGGAACGCCGCAGGAGATTGCCGGGACCAGCCACGGGCTGCCAACGGCCGACTCCACGCTGAAGATCGTCGAGCCGCTGACCGGGGAGACCATGCCGCTCGGCGAGCGCGGGGAGATCGCGGTCAAGGGGCCGACCCTCATGCTGGGCTACCTCGGCATCCCGCTCGACCAGTCGCTCGACGAGGAAGGCTTCCTGCGCACGGGTGACGGCGGCTACATCGACGCCGAAGGGCGCCTCTTCTGGGAAGGCCGGCTGAACGACATCATCAAGACCGGCGGCGCCAACGTCTCGCCGCTCGAGATCGACGCGGTCATCCGCGAGCATCCGGGCGTGAAGGTCTCGCAGACCGTCGGCGTTCCCGACGAACTGCTGGGCGAACTGGTCGTCGGCTGCATCGTGCCGCGCGAGGGGGCGTCGCCGAGCGAGGACGAGATCAAGGTCTTCGCCAAGGAGAAACTGGCGAGCTACAAGGTCCCGCGCCGCGTGCTGTTCTTTGCCGAGGACGAGCTGAAGACCACCGGCAGCGCCAAGATCAAGACCGCCGATCTGCGCAAGCTCGCCTCCGAGCGGCTGGCCGGCGAAGCAGGGGCCTGACGCCATGGCCGCGGCTCCCGATTTCGCCGACTGGCTGGCGATCGCCAACCTCAAGGCCGCCTATTGCCGGTTGCTCGACACCAAGGACTGGGAGGGCTGGGGCCGGCTCTTTACCGAAGACTTCCTGCTCGACGTGACGGGAAGCGGCGGCGAGGTGCTGCGCGGGCGCGACGCCGTGGTGGCATCGGTGCGCGGCTCGATCGGCACGGCGAAGACCGCGCACCAGGTTCATTTCCCCGAGATCGTCATCGACGGCGACACGGCAACGGCGATCTGGCCGATGCAGGATCGCGTCGTCTGGGACGGCGGCCGCGCGCTCACCGGCTGGGGGCATTATCACGAGCGCTATATCCGCACCGCCGACGGCTGGCGCGTCGCCGAGCAGAAGCTGACGCGGCTGCAGATGGATTTCGACAAATAGAGGGAGAGAGAACGCCATGGCCCGGATCGACGTCAACGGAATTTCGATAGCCTACGAGCTGATCGGGGAGGGAGAGAAGGCGATCACCATCACCCCGGGCGGCCGTTTTCCCAAGGATACCCCGGGCTTGCGCGATCTGGCGCAGGTGCTTGCGGCTGAGGGCTACAAGGTGCTGATCTGGGACCGGCCGAACTGCGGCGCTTCGGACGTCTGCTTCGACGGCGAGTGCGAGAGCTTCCAGAACGCCGACACGCTTGCCGGCCTGATCCGCGCGTTGGGGCTGGGCAAGGCGCTGGTCTATGGCGCCTCGGGCGGCTCGCGCGAGGCGTTGCTGACGGCGATCCGCCATCCCGACGTCGTGGCCGGCGTGGTCTGCCAGTGGCTTTCGGGCGGCGGCATCGGCATCGCCACGCTGCCCAACGCCTACAACGCCAACCCGGCGATCGCGGCCGCGCTCGGCGGGATGCAGGCCGTGACCGAACTGCCCGATTTCCAGCTGCAGATCGCCAGCAACCCTGCGAACCGCGACAAGTTCCTGGCAATGGATGCCGACTGGTTCATCCAGAAGATGCGCGACTGGGCCGACTGGTTCTTCTGCGAACCCGGCCAGCCGATCTCGTGCACGCGCGCCGGCGACCTGGAAGGCATCGCGGTGCCGGCGCTCATCCTGCGCAGCGGCAAGTCCGACTTCCACCACACGCGCGAGACGAGCGAGCAGGTGGCGGCGATGATTCCGGGCGCCGAACTGCAGGAACCGCCGTGGGGCGACCGCGAATGGCTGGAGCGGCTGGCCGCGACTTTCGCGGACCCGAAGGAAGGGTTGTTCGCCAGCATGCCGAAGCTGACCCCGCAGATCCTCGCTTTCGCGAAACGGATCGGCCATGCCTGAGGTTACGCCGTCCCGGGCTTGACCCGGGACGACGCGGTCATCCCACCTGCATGCCGGAGGGCGGCGCGACTTCCTCGGGCCATCTGACCTTGGCCGCGAGCAGGTTGGCGAGCTGCTTGTCCCAATAGTCCTTGTTGTTCGCCAGCGCCTTGAAATCGAACTTGTCCGAGGTGCGGAACTCCATAACCTCGACGCCGGTTTCTCCGGCCACGTAGGCATAGGGTACGTCGGTGCCGAGAAAGAAGCCGTCGCCAGGGCCCAGTTCCTCGGTGCCGATCTTCAGGCTGCCCGAGACGACGAAATAAAGGCAGTCGGCGCTGTGGCTGTGCCGGGGCAGGGGATAGCCGCTCTTGAACCAGCAATAGGTCAGACTCATCCCCGGGCGGGAATAGAGCAGCTTGACCTCGCTGCCTTCGAGCATGCCGTTTTCCGCCAGCGCCATCATGCCCGCTTGCTCGGCCGCGGTCATCGGCTGGGCTTCCATCGGCCCGCCTTCGGCATAGTCGATCGCATCGCGGGCGCGGAAGATTTCGAAAGGAGGTCGGGTATTCTCTCGCGCCATGGTCCTGTTCCCTCGATATGTTCAGCTAGCTGAGGATAAGGCTGGATTATAGTGAGCATTGCCAATAACTGCCAGTAATGGACGAAAACATTGGCGCAATGCTGGCTCAGGTATCGCGTCTGCTGCGCCGCAGCTTCGACGCGCGTGCGCGGGGCATTGGCGTCACGCGGCCGCAGTGGCAGGTGCTGAGCCTGCTCAGCTTCCATGCCGGCATCAACCAGGGGGGGCTTGCCGAACTGCTCGAGGTCGAGCCGATCACGCTGGGGCGGATGATCGACCGGTTGCAGGACGCCCAACTCGTCGAACGCCGCGCCGATCCGGCGGACCGCCGTGCCTGGCGGCTTTTCCTCACAGACACGGGGCAGACCCTGCTCGACCAGCTCCGACCGTTCGCGCACGAGACCTATGAGATCGCTCTCGAAGGCGTTACCGAGGAAGAGCGCGCGGCGCTGATGGCAACGCTGGGGCGCATGCGCGGGAACCTGTCGCGTCGGCAGTCGCTCGATGCCGCGAACGGCTGAGGACATGGCGCCGGCGATGCGGGGGTTGAGCGGGTGCGGGTCCATTTTTGCCAAGCATCGCCTGCGCGTTGCGCAAAGCCCCTTGTGGTTGCGGCGGCTTTCTGGGAACCGTGCGGGCCCGCGATAGTCATCGAGTGAGTGAAACAGTGGCTAAAACGATAGTGATTACCGGTGCCGGGGTTGGTCTGGGGCGCGCGTTGGCGCGGCGCTTCGCCGGCGAGGGAGAGACGGTTATCCTGCTGGGGCGGACCCTGTCCAAGGTCCAGAGCGTGGCCGAGGAACTGGGCGAGCCGCATTTCGCGGTGGAATGCGACGTCAGTTCGCCGGATTCTGTGCGCGCCGCCTTCGCCGCGATCGCCGAGCGTCATCCCAGGATCGACGTGCTGATCAACAACGCGGCGGTGTACGAGCCGTTCATGGTCGCCGACGCGACCGACCAGCAGATACTGTCGATCATGAACACGAATTTCGCGGGGCCGATCTTCACCAGCCGCGCGGCCATTCCGATGATGGACCGGGGCGGGGCGATCATCAACGTGACCAGCGAGTCGGTCGCTTTGGAATTCCCGATGCTGTCGCTCTACGCCAGCACCAAGGCCGGGCTCGAACGCTTCACCGAATCGCTTTCGCGAGAGCTTGAGCCCGCCGGCATTCGTGTCAGCACCGTGCGCGCGGGGCCGATGTACGAAGAGGGCAAGACCGCGCCGGGCTGGGACCCCGCCGCGGCGATGCGCTTCTACGAGCTGTGCCTGAAGGCGGGCATCGACATGCGCGCCCGTCCGATCAGCCAGGTCGCTTCGGTGACAGGCGTGTTCCGGGCATTGATCGACCTGCCGCCCGACGTTCGCGTCACGCACGCGTCGATCGAGGCGCGGCACCCCTGAAGCCCCAACGACCATTCCAAGGGAACGAGGACCATGACGACACTGCCCGACGCCAAGCTTTTCATCGACGGTCAGCTTCGCGACGCGACCGGCGGCCGCACCTACGACGTGATCAGCCCCTGGACCGGTGAGCCCGTGGGCAAGGCGGCCGACGCCACCGCCGCGGACGTCGATGCGGCCATCGCCGCCGCCCGCCGCGCTTTCGATACGACCGACTGGTCGACCAACAAGGAAAAGCGGCTCGCGCTGGTGAAGAAGTACCGCGAGCTTTTCGAGAAGAACCGCGATCGGCTGGGCGAGCTTGCCGTGCAGGAAGCGGGGGCCGCGCGTGGCGCGGTCGACCGCGCGCATGTCGCCATGGCTCTCGACGGCTGGGACGATTACCTCGCGGTCTTCGACAAGGTGCAGTGGGAAAAGGATTACGGCGAGAAGCCGGCGTTCGGCATGACCCACCGCCGCATGGCGGTCTATGAGCCGGTCGGCGTCGTCGCGGCGATCACGCCGTGGAACGTGCCGCTTTACGTCAACATCGGCAAGGTGGTTGCCGCGCTGCTTGCGGGTTGCACCGTGATCCTCAAGCCGGCTCCCGACACACCGGGCGCGGGTGCGATCTTCGGCGAGCTGGCCAAGGAAGCCGGCTTTCCCGACGGCGTCATCAACGTCGTCTTCGGCTCGGACCCGGCCGAGGCGGGCGAGATGCTGGTCAAGGACCCGCGTGTCGACCTTGTCTCGTTCACCGGCTCGACCGCGGTGGGCAAGCGCATCATGGAGCAGGGTGCGGCGACGCTGAAGCGCGTGTTCCTCGAACTCGGCGGCAAGTCGGCCAAGATCGTGCTCGACGACGATCCCAACTTCGCCATGTCGGTCGCAACGACGATGCTCGTCTTCCATGCCGGCCAGGGCTGCGCCGTGCAATCGCGCCTGCTGGTGCCCAAGAGCCGCTATGAGGAGGCCAAGGCCGTCCTCAGCCACGCCTACGCGAGCTTCGGCGACAACTGGGGCGCCATCGATCATCCCGATCACATCATGGGCCCGGTGATCAACAAGAAGCAGCTGGAGCGCATCCTGGGCTATATCCAGCTCGGCCAGGACGAGGGCGCGACGCTGTTCATCGGCGGCAAGGCGCGGCCGGACAAGGGCGGCGGTTATTTCGTCGAGCCGACCGTGTTTACCGACGTCCGCAACGACATGCGCATCGCTCAGGAGGAGATCTTCGGGCCGGTGCTGGTGGTGATCCCCTTCGAGGACGACGAGGACGCCATCCGCATCGCCAACGAGAGCGCCTATGGCCTGTCGGGCGGCGTCAACGGCGGCGATTTCGAGCGGGCGATGAGCGTCGCCAAGCGCATCCGCACGGGCTCCGTCGGCGTCAACAACGGCATGTGCATCGCCGGCGACATTCCGTTCGGCGGCTACAAGGCGAGCGGCATCGGCCGTGAATGGGGTGTCGAGGGCATCGAGGAATTCCTCGAAACCAAGATGCTCGCCTATCCCGTGGGCGCGGCCTGAGGACGGTCGGATGGCGACGGCGCGGATTTCCAGGGCGGATGAGAACGGGTCGACCCCGGCCGACCCGCCCGTCGTCGTCGCTTCGGGTGAGGTCAGCCACAATCTCAACGGGCAGCGTCTCGGTCGCAAGGGGCGGGATACGCGCGAGCGTATCCTGACCGCCTGCTCGGAACTGCTGGCCGAGGACGGAGAGCCGATCTCGATGAGCGCGGTCGCGCGGCGCGCCTCGCTCGGCATGACCTCGCTCTACAACTACTTTTCCGATCTCACGGAACTGCTGCTCGCGGTGCTCGAGCCGGTGATGGCGACGAGCGACGAGCGGTTCCTGTGCATGCTGCGCGAATACTGGCCCGACGAGGTGCTGGGTGAGCGCTGCCATGCCTTCATGGAAGCCTACTACGGCTTCTGGGCGCTCCATTCGCGGCTGCTGCACCTGCGCAATGCCATGGCGGACAATCGCGATCCGCGCATGCTGATCCACCGGGTGGAATCGACCCAGCCGCTGATCACGCTCTTCGCGGCGCAGATGGGCGGCGACAGCGAGAATATGCAGTCGCTGGTGCGCGCCATGGCGACCGTGCTGATGATCGGTGTCGAGCGCACCGCGACGGTTTCGACCGACCCCAGCCTTACGGACCTTTTCGGCGAGGACCAGCGCCGTCCCCAGCAATACTATCTGGTGGCGGAGGCGCGCCTGATGGAGCTTGCTATTCGCGATACTCGCGCTCGGCTGGCGCGCGGCGAACTGGGATAAGCGTTTCCCCGTTGAAGGGGCGCCCTTACATCACGGGGCGGTAGTCGGCCTTCCTCAGCGTCGCGATATAGTCCGCCAGGTCTGCGATCTGCGTTTGATCGACGTGGAAGTTCATGGCTTCCGGATAGTTGTGCGAATCGCGCAGGAACTGTTGCAGCGTCGTGGACGTGACGCCCGGTCGGTTGGCGATGTCCTCGAACGAAGGCGCTTCCGGGTTGGGCGAGGTGTGGTTTTCCGCCACCGCATGACAGGCCGCGCAGTGCTGCCCGGCGAAGGCGAGGCCGCGCGCTGCGGGGGGCAGGGGCTCCGGCGAGGCGACGGCTTTGCCGGCCGTTGCCCCGCCGGTGAAGGACGTTGCGCCGGCGGCAAGCGCCAGTACTGCGATGACGAAGGTTCGCGACATGGGGCAAGCCCTTACCATCGGCCCGGCCGCGCCAGCAACCGCTCAGCGATCCTGGGCGACGCCTCGGTCCGGACGGTTGCCCTGCGATGGATGGGTGCGCTACGCCGTCCGCAGGCAGGACACGGAGGGATCATGGCGCTTTCGCTGCAGTTCGTCGGGTGCGGCGATGCCTTCGGCTCGGGCGGACGGTTCAACACCTGCTTCCATCTCGTCGGCGAGCGGACCGACCTGCTGATCGACTGCGGCGCGTCCTCGCTGGTGGCGATGAATCGGTTGGGCATCGACCGCAACGCGATCACCACGATCGTCGTCACCCATTTTCATGCCGATCACTTCGGCGGCATTCCCTTCTTCATCCTCGACGCGCAGTTCTTCAGCAAACGCCGCACGCCGCTCACCATCGTCGGGCCCGTGGGGCTCGAGGCCTGGTACGAGCGGGTGATGGAGACCGCCTTTCCCGGCTCTTCGCGGGCAGCGCAGAAATTCGAGCTGCGTCTTCTGGAGATCGCGGCCGGTACGTCGCTGGAAGTCGAGGGCGCGAAGGTACGGGCCTTCCAGGCACTTCATGGCCCGCCGGATGGGCCTTGCCACGCGGTCCGCATCGAGGCCGAGGGGCGCTCGGTGGCCTATACCGGCGACACCGAATGGACCCCGACACTGATCCCCGCGGCGCAGGATGCCGACCTGTTTATCGCCGAGGCCTATTTCCGCGACAGGACGGTCGCCACGCACCTCAGCCTGAACACCCTCGAAGCCCATCTGGGCGAGTTGCGTCCCCGGCGTCTGGTGCTGACCCATATGAGCGACGACATGCTCGGCCATCCCGACCGGGAGCGGTTCGAGACGGCCGAGGACGGCAAGGTGATCGTGATCGGATAGGGCTACTTGCCCTTGCCGCCGACCCCCTTCAGGTACTGCTCCATCCCCTTGATGTAGTCGGGGTTCAGCATCAGTCCCGAATTGCCCATGCGCTCGATGTGGCGGCCCGCGTCGCGGCCGACTTCGGCGCAGAGTTCGATCGCCACTTTCGCCGCGCCCATCTGCTCGCCGTTCTGCTTGGCGAGGTGGCGGCAGAAGTCCATGACCTCCTGCTCGAAGGTCTCGTCGGGGAATACCTGGTGGACGAGGCCCATGGTGAAGGCCATGTCGGCCGGCGCCGGCTTGTTCGCCATCACCAGCCAGCGCGCCCAGTGCGGGCCGCAGATGCGGGTCAGGCGCGAAACGCCGTTCGAGGCCGGCAGCACGCCGAACAGCCCCTCGGGGAAGGCATAGCCGGCGCTCTTTGCCGCCAGGCGGAAATCGCACGACAGGCTCATCTCCAGCCCGCCGCCGACGCACATCGCATGGTGCGCGACGACGAAGGGCTTTTCGATGTGCTCCATCTCGTCCCAGAGCTGCTGCATGTTGTTGAGGTTGAGCCGATGGTTCTCGCGGATCGCGCGCGCGCTCTGCACGCCGCTGACAGAAGGAGAGACCACGCGCTGATTGCCGGCCTTGAGGTCCGCGCCGGCGCTGAAATAGCGGCCGGTCGAGCGGATCAGCATGACCTTGAGTTCGTCCGCGTCGCGAAAGCGCAGCACCGCCTCGGTCAGCAGGTCCATCATCTGCCGTGAGATGGCGTTGAGCTTTTCCGGGCGGTTGAGCGTGGCGATGAGGATGCCGTCGACTTCCTCGGTCAGCAGGTGCGGTGCTTCGTCAGTCATTGAATACTCCCAAACTTGAAGGCCCGGGCCGGATCACGCCCGCGTGCGGGGCAGGCCGAGGCCCCTTTCGGCGATCATGGAGCGGTGCACCTCGCTGGTGCCGCCATAGATCGTCGTGCCGTGGGCGTGGCGATAGGCCTGGTTGAGCGCGCCGGGTGCGCCCTTGCGCTTGGAAAGCGAATAGGGCGCCGTGAGGTCGAGCAGATCGCGCGAGTCGGTCGTGAACTTCTCGGACGAGAACATCTTGGCCATCGGCCCGAAGGCGTGGTTCGGCTTGCCTTCGACCTGCGCCCAGTTGGCGCGGTAGGCGATCAGCTCGGATGCGAGATAGTTGGCATAGCTTCGCGCCAGGCGCGCCTGCGCGTTCGGCTTGTCGATCAGCTTGCCCCCGGCATTTCCGCCAGCGCCAACCGTGTCGATCTCGCGGCACAGCTCGACGGCTTCCTCCAGCATCGTGCGCTGCACCTTGGCGAAGCCGCCGCCGTGCTCCAGTTCGAGGCTGGCCGACATCGTACGCACGCCGCCGTCGACTTCGCCCAGGCGCCAGGAATCGGGGATCTTCACGCCATCGTAGAACGTGATGTTGGTGCGTTCGTCCATGAATGTGTGGACGGCCTGGATGGTCACGCCCTCGGCCTTGAGCGGCACGATGAACATGGTCAGGCCCTTGTGCTTGGGCACCTCGGTGTTGGTGCGGGTCAGCATCAGGACGTAGTCGGTCAGGTTGGCGCCGCTGGTCCACATCTTGGTGCCCTCGATCCGCCAGCCGTCCCCGTCGGGAATGGCGCGGCACTGGGCTGCGAAGACGTCCGAGCCGCAGCCCGGCTCAGAGTAGCCGAGCGAGCAGATCGCCTCGCCCGACATGACCTTGCCGAGCACGTCGCGCTTCAGTTCCTCGGAACCGTAGCGGTACATGATCAGCGCGACCATCTGCGCGACGTTGGCCACCGGGTTGTTCCAGCCTTCCTCCTCGAAGGCATCGCGCGCGGCGGTGACGGCATAGGCGTTGAGCCCGCGGCCGCCGACGTCCTTGGGCAGCGCCAGATAGGCCAGATCGGCCTCGACCAGCGCCTTGTGGATGCGCGGATTGTGGCCTTCCCACGAATAGTGGAACTTCGCGCGATCCTCGTCGGTGACGTTCTTCGCGAAGAACTCGTGGATTTCCTGCTGGACCCGGCGGGCTTCCTCGCCAAGGTCGAAGTCGATCGGTACCGCGCCGACGTCGGGCAGGCTCGCGGTCTCACCGGCATAGAGGCGGCGTCCCGCCTCGGCCAGCAGTTCCTCCGGGTCGCCCAGCACCAGCGGCCAGGCCTTGGCGCGCAGGTTGAACAGGTGGATGTCGTGCTCGATGGTGAGGCCGATGCCGCCGAATGTGTGCAGCGACTGGGTAACGGTGCGTGCCGCGGCCTGGGCTGTCCACCAGCCAGCCAGCGAGACTTGCGCGCCGGCCTCCGCATCCCCGTCGGCGATCGAGCGGATAGCCTTCCACACCAGCAGCTTGCCGCCGTCGATCTCGCAGATGAGGTCGGCCATCGGGTGACTGATCGCCTGGAACGTGCCGATGAACACGCCGAAGGCCTTGCGTTCGCCCGCATAGGCGGCGGCCATCTTCAGTGCCTCGCGCGAGAGGCCCGAGAGCGCCGCGCCGATCAGCAGCTTCCATTCCTCGATCCCCGCCGCGAAGGCCGCCAGCGCGGCCTCGCCGCTGCCCAGCACCGTCGCCGGCAGGGCGCCGAGGTCAAGCTCCGCGATCGGAGTGGAAGCCAGGTTCGCCTCGGCCACGCGCGCTTCGGCGGGGACGGTGATAAGCACGACGTCGCTGCCCTTGCGCGCCACGACTGCTTCGGCGACGAGACCGCCGGCGACCCACTGGCGCGGGAACCCGGCCACGTCGCGCATCGCCACGGTGACGACGGCCTTGCCGCCGATCGTCCGGCCGAGCAGATCTTCGCCGCCGCCGAGCTGGCCGAGCAGCCGTGCCGCCACGAGCGTTTCGGCGAGCGGGCCGGAGGCGAGCGTGCGGCCGGCCTCTTCCATCAGGATCGCCGCGTCGAACAGGCCCATGCCCATGCCGCCGGCTTCCTCGGGGACGCGCATGGCGAAGGCGCCGAGTTCGGCGAGGCCCTGCCACAGCGCGGGGTCGAAGCCGGAGGGCCCGTTTTCATCGCTCAGGGCGGCGCGCACGCGGGCCGTGCTGCTGTTCTCGTCGAGGAACCGCGCGAAGGTGTCGCGCACCATTTCCTGTTCTTCGGTAAGGTCGAAATTCATGGGGCTCTCTCTTCCCGGATTATGCCATTCGGCCGCGCGGCTTCGCCCGGCTCACGCGATCCGCATCAGCACGGAATGAGGGCAGGCGGCAACGGAAATCTGGCGTCATCGCCGCCGCGATCCGCACAGCTCGAAGTGCGGGCCGGATCGTTGCCGGGCCTGTTCGCTGAACTTGTGGCGCAGGCCGCACTTGCCGCGCATTTTGCCGGAAGTTCCGGCGCCGGGCGATCGCCGGATAGGTTCGCGAATGCCGATTGCGGTCGACAGCGGGCGCTTGCCGTGAAATTTTGCCGTCGCCATGACCCAGGATATCGACAACCTGCCGGGGTACCGCCGCCGCATTCGCATCGTGCCTGAAGAGGGGGCCGTCCTCGCCATGCTCGAGGACGACATGCACTGCATGGCGGTCAGGCTGCGCCATGCCGGCGGACGGGTTGCTGCGGTCGAACCGGTGATGGAACGTGCACCGTGGACGACCTGCCCCGGCGCGCGGGCCCAACTGGTCGCGACTTTCACCGGCCAGCCGCTCGCGGAGGTGACCGCGCGACGCGAGAAACGCGCCAACTGCACGCACCTGCATGATCTCGCCGTCTTCGCCGCCGCCCACGCGGGGGATAGGTGGGCGCTGACTTACGATATCCTCGTCTCCGACCCGGTTGACGGCGAGCGCCTGTTCGAATTGCGGCGGGATGGCGCGCCGCTGCTGCGCTGGCGCGAACGGGAAGGACGGCTGACCGAGCCGGCCTCCGCCGCAGGCCTGCCGCTCATCGCTCTGCGCGACTGGATCGCCGGGCTGCCCGCCGCCGAGCAGGAACCGGCCCGCGCGCTGCAGTGGGCCGGGCTCGTCGCCCACGGACGGACCATACCGCTGGAAGAGCAATCACGCGCGCAGGACATGCCGGCGAACTGCTACACCTTCCAGCCCGAACGCGCGGTCCATGCCTTGCGCATCGGCACGACGCACGATTTCAGCAACAGCACGCGCATTCCCCTCGACGGCTTCGAAGACATGAGGCCGCCCGAACCCGAAGAGGACTGACTGCGGGCATCTTCCGAAACGGATGATCGGGGGCCTTCCGACGGAGCGAACCGGAAAGCATGAATTTCCTACATGGAGGGGATCAGCTATGCGGAAGGAATGGTGCAAATCCGTTCCCGTCGCGTGAAGCTGGCCGGTTCCATGCGGCGCGTCTCCTGCCCGTACTGGCTGTCACCCGGCCGCAGGCGCGCCGCGCGGGGTCCCGGTTTCCTTCTCCTGGACACCGTAAATTACGTCAACTTCGTCAACCGGGTGTCAACCGGAGCGCCGCGGCAGGCGCAGCCCCCTGGGCCAAGCCACGCGGCCCGGACCGGCTTTATCGCAGCGCCGCGATCCAGCAGTCGAGCAGCGACTTGGCAAGGCCCTTGTCGAGCGCCTCGGCGGCTTCCTCGACACCCTCGCGCCAGCCGGCGGCCTCACCCGCGATGATCAGCGCGCCGGCCGCGTTGAGCAGCACGGCGTCGCGGTAGGGGCCGGGCTCGCCGAGCAGCAGCCGGCGCAGCGCTTCGGCGTTGTGCGCCGGATCGCCGCCGCGGATCGCCGTGACCGGGGCGGCGGCAAGGCCCGCGTCGGCCGCGGTCACGCGCTGCATGACGAAGCCGTCGGGGCCGACCACGGCGACTTCGTTGCCCCCCGCGAGGCTCAGTTCGTCGAGCCCTTCGTCGCCCGAGATGACGAAGCTGCGGCTCGTGCCGAGCCGGGCCAGCGCTTCGGCGTAGATCGGCACATAGGCGGGCCGGGCGATGCCGACGAGCTGGCGGGCCACGCCGGCGGGGTTGGCCAGCGGACCCATCAGGTTGAAGATCGTGCGTCTGCCAAGCGCCTTCCTGATCGGCATGATGCGGCCCATCGCCGGATGGTGCCGGGCGGCGAAGAGGAAGCAGATGCCGAAATCCGCGAGCGTCGCCTCGGCCGTTTCGGCGGCGCGGTCGAGGTCGAGGCCCAGCGCCTCCAGCGTGTCCGCCGCGCCCGCCTTGGAGGATGCCGCGCGATTGCCGTGCTTGGCGACCGGCACGCCGCACGCGGCCACGACCAGCGACACGGCGGTCGAGACGTTGAGCGTGTGATGCCCGTCGCCGCCGGTGCCGCAGACGTCGATGGCGTTCGCCGGCGCCGCGATCGGGATCATCCGCGCGCGCATGGCCCGGGCGGCGCCCGCGATCTCGGTGGCGGTCTCGCCGCGGTCGGACAGGGCGACGAGGAAGCGGGCGATCTCCTCGTCCGCGATCCTGCCGTCGAGCATGGCGCCGAAGGCGTCCTCCGCCTCGTCCTCTGCGAGCGGCGTGGCGATGTCGGGCAGGCGGGTCATGCCGGCCAAATCACGACAGGACCCGGGCGGTGATCCCGCAAATCGCCAGGAAATTGCCGAGCAGGGCGTGGCCATGCTCGGTGGCGATGCTTTCCGGGTGGAACTGGACACCGTGGATCGGCAGGCTGACGTGGCGGAAGCCCATGGCGTGCGCGTCGTCCGAGGTGGCGTTGACGATCAGCTCGGGCGGCGTGTCCTCGACCACCAGGCTGTGATAGCGCGTGGCGATGAAGGGCGAGGGGAGGCCCTGGAACACCCCGGTGCCGTCATGCGTCACGGGCGAGGTCTTGCCGTGCATCAGGCCGCCGCGCACCACCTTGCCGCCGAAGTGCTGGCCGATCGCCTGGTGGCCAAGGCAGACGCCGAGCAGCGGCCGGGCCGCATCGGCGCAGGCGGCGACGAGATCGAGGCTGATGCCCGCCTCGTTGGGCGTGCAGGGGCCGGGCGAGATGAGGAAGCCCTGTGCCCCGGTCTCCATCGCCCGGGCGGCGGACAGCACGTCGTTGCGCACCACCTCCACCTCGGCGCCCAGTTCCATCAGGTAGTGGACGAGGTTCCAGGTGAAGCTGTCGTAGTTGTCGATGACAAGGATCATCCGCTGCCCTTAGCGGCTTGGTCGCGTCAGGGAAACAGCTTCGCGAAGATTGGGGGCCTACTGCCCGAAGCCCGCCTCGCCCGCCACCCGCACGGCCTCGCGCGCGGCGGCGATCAACGCGCCGGCCTTGGCCTCGCACTCGCGCTGCTCGTAGGCCGGGTCCGAATCCGCGACGATGCCGGCGCCGGCCTGGACGTGAAGCATGCCGTCCTTGACGATGCCGGTGCGCAGCACGATGCAGCTATCGACCGAGCCGTCCGGCGCGAAATAGCCGACGCCGCCGGCGTAGGCGCCGCGCGTTTCGGGCTCCAGCTCGGCGATGATCTCGCAGGCGCGCACTTTGGGCGCGCCGCTGACGGTGCCGGCGGGAAAACCGGCGAAGACCGCGTCGATCGCGTCATGCCGGGCTGTGTCGAGCCGGCCTTCCACGTTGGAGACGATGTGCATGACGTGGCTGTAGCGCTCGATCGTATAGCTTTCGGTCACGCGCACCGTGCCCGCCGCCGCGACGCGGCCGACGTCGTTGCGGCCGAGGTCGAGCAGCATCAGATGCTCGGCCCGCTCCTTGGGATCGGCCAGCAGGCTGGCTTCGTTGGCGTTGTCTTCCTCGGGCGTCGACCCGCGCGGGCGCGTGCCGGCGATCGGGCGGATGGTCACCTCCTTGTGTCCATCGGGGCCGCCGCGCACGCGCACGAGGATCTCGGGGCTGGAGCCGATCAGCGCGAAGCCGGGCAGGTCGAGGAAATAGAGGAAGGGCGAGGGGTTTACCCGCCGCAACGCGCGGTAGAGCGCGAAGGGCGGCAGCGTGAACGGGCAGGTGAACCGCTGCGCCAGCACGACCTGGAAGATGTCGCCCGCCTCGATGTAGCCCTTCGCGCGTCGGACCATCGCGGCATAGTTTTCCGCCGGCATCGTCGGGGCGAGC
The DNA here is from genome assembly GCA_041677785.1 of Novosphingobium sp. Lineage (GTDB taxonomy): Bacteria > Pseudomonadota > Alphaproteobacteria > Sphingomonadales > Sphingomonadaceae > Novosphingobium. The sequence continues at coordinate 26,839 of JBAYPJ010000004.1, forward strand.
GCGGGCTCGGGTAGCGTCGCGTCGCTGGCGGGAGCAGGGGCGACGCTCGCCAGGCGGTGCAGCGCCGCGTCGATACGTTCCCGCGCCGCATCCAGCGCACGCTGGGGCGCGGTGTTAGACGGCCAGACCGGGGCAATGCAGAACAGCTCGTCGCTCAGCCGGTCGAACACCAGGATCAGCGTCGGGCGGACGAACAGCATGTCGGGCAGCTCGAGGCTGCTCTGCGGCGCGCGGGGCAGCTTCTCGACCAGACCGATCGTCTCGTAGCCGAAATAGCCGACCAGGCAGGAGAGCGCGCGCGGGAGCTGCGGCGGCACGTCGATGCGGCAGGCGGCGACCAGCGCGCGCAGCTCGGCCAGACTGTTTCCGGCGAGGGGGGCGAAGGCCGCGCGGTCGCCGCGCCAGTCGCGGTTGATCTCGCAGTTGGGGCCGGTGGCGCGGAAGACGAGATCGGGGTCGAGGCCGAGCAGACTGTAGCGGCCGCGCACCTCGCCGCCTTCCACCGATTCGAGCAGGAAGTCGCCGCGTCCCGGCTCGATCAGCTTGACGGCGGCCCCCACGGGCGTTTCCGTATCGGCGATCAGTCGGCGCCAGACCAGCGCCGGCCGCCCTTCGGCGAGTTCGGCGGTGGCGGAATTCCAGTTCTCGAGAAGGCCTGCGGACATGTTGTGATCAGTTGTTGCCGCCAAGCCGCGTGCGCACCGCTTTGACGGCCTCGGCGTTGCGCTCGACCTTCACGTCCGCGCGGATCGCGCGGCGCAGGGCGTCGGCCCACTCACTGCCGACAAGCTCGCCCAGTTCGCGCCGGGCAGCGGGAATGATCGGATCGTCCACCGCCTGCGTCGGCGTCTTGATGTCCTTGAGGGAGACGACGAACCAGCCGCGGTTGCCCTCCGCAGGCAGGATCTTGGTCGTACCCTTGGCCATGCTGAACAGCAGCACCAGCGGTGGGGGCGGCCGCTGGCCCTGGGGGCTCAGCTCCTGCCGGTTCATGTCGATCGCCTGTACCGGCGGGATCGTCAGCTTGAGCGTGGCGGCGGCCTGCTTCAGCGATACGCCCTTGCGGGTTTCGGCGAGCAGCTTGTCAGCCGCCTCCTTGGCCGCGGCCGCACCCTTTTCCAGCATGTAGACGGCAAGCACGTCTTCCTTGATCTCGGCAAGCGGCGCCGGAGCCGACGCGGCGATATCGGCGACGTCGAAAATGACGAAGGTCTTGTTCGGTTCGGCTTCGGCAACCTGCGGCTCGTTTTCCCGCTCCATCGCGAAGGCGGCGGCAGCCACCCGGGCGATCACCGGCGGAATAGCCTGCGAGGGATCCTCATAGACCTTGCCGTCGGCGGTGAGCGCCGGCGTCTGCTGGATCGTCAGGCCGAGGTCCTTGGCTGCGTCGGCAAGGTTTCCACCGTTGTCGAACTCCCCCTCCAGCCGCGCGGTGAGGTCACCGAGCGCCTTGCGCCGCTTGGCCACGCCGACTTCGGCAACGATCTCGCCCCGCACCTGGTCGAGCGTGCGCTCGGGGCGCTTGTCGATGTCGTCGACATGGACGACGTGCCAGCCGATCGGGCTGCGGGCGGGCGCCGCCAGGCTGCTGCCGGCAGTGGCGAAGGCGGCGTCCGCAACGGCCTGGCTGCTGCTTCTGGCCAGCGCGGCCTTGTCGATCGGTCCAAGCCTGGTGGTCGACAGCCCCTTCTCGGACGCCGCCGCTTCGAGGGACTTGCCCTTGGCGACTTCGGCCGAGACCGCGCGAGCTGCCTCCTCGGTGGGAACGATAAGCTGGGTGAGGCGGCGCATCTCCTGTGCGGCGTACCGCGCCTTGTTGGCATTGTAGTAGGCGGCGATTTCGGTGTCGGTCGGCGCCGCGAGGTCCTTGAGCGCCTCGTCGCCGAAAGTGGCGTAGCGGATGACGCGACGTTCGGGGCGGATGAACTCGCTGCGATGGGCCGCGTAGAAATCGGCAAGCTGCTTGTCCGAAGGCGGTGCCTTGGGCGCGAACAGCGGGGAGGGCAGCAGCGCGATCTCACCGGTGCGGCTTTCGCGCAGCAGCGCTGCATAACGCTTCGCCAGCTCGAGCGGTACCGTCGATCCGAACGCGGCCGGCTCCAGGATCTGGCGCGAGATCAGGCCCTGTTCGAGATCGGCGCGAACCATCTTCTCGCTAAGGCCGCGCTGCGCCAGCATCTGCCGGAAGGTTACCTCGCTGAACTGTCCGTCGGGCCCGCGAAAGGCGGAAATCTTGGTGATTTCGCTATCGATCAGCCGCGGGCTGGCAATGATGCCGTGCTCCTTGCCGAACACTGACAGCGCGGTGCGGCTGATCATGTCGTCCAGCACCCTTTCGAGGCCGTCGGAGGCGACGAAGCCGGCCATCGACAGCCGCGGATCATCCTGCCGGAGGCTTTCCAGCGTGTTGCTCGCTGCCTGGCTTAGATCGTTGTCGGTAATCCGGTGCCCGCGCACCTTGGCGACATTCGTGCTGCTGAGGCCGGAGGTTTGGAACCCCATCATGTCGCCCGCGGCGAAGGCAAAGGCGATCACGCCCAGGAATATCAACGCAAAGATCGCGCCGATCCTGGATGAGAAGAGACTCCGGATGAAATTCAGCATTCGGTCGACCGCTCGCAAAGGCACCCGGAAGCGTCCTTCCAGGCCGGGTTGGCAGCCTTTAGGGGGCAAAGCGCGTTACCGCAATGCCTGGGCGACATCCCTCCGGCGTCCAAGGATTTTGACAAGAACAGGGCCGCTGGATAGCAGCGCCACGGAACAAGGGGGCCGGTTCACGGGGATTCGGCCCGCAGCGAGGGCTATCATGGCAAATCTGCCTTATATTGTCGGCAATTGGAAAATGAACGGCACGCGCGCCACGCTGACGGAGGCGCGGGCGATCGATCGCGCGGGTGTCCGCTTCCCGGGCGTGCAGGTGGCGCTTGCCCCGCCGTTCACCCTGATTCAGTCGATGCGCGAGGAAGTGCAGAGCATCGGCGTGGGCGCGCAGGATTGCCATGTAGAGACGAACGGCGCCTATACCGGCGATATCTCGGCCCCGATGCTTGTCGACGCGGGGGCCGATTTTACCATCGTCGGCCACAGCGAACGGCGCGCGATGCATGGCGAGAGCAACGAAAAGGTGCGGGCCAAGGCCGAAGCGGCGCAGGCTGCCGGCCTGGGCGTGATCCTCTGCGTCGGTGAGACCGAGGCCGAGCGCGATTCGGGCGATGCCGAGGCGGTGGTCACCACCCAGCTCGACGGCTCGCTGCCGCAGGGCGCCGATGCGGCTGCCCGCCTTTCGGTCGCCTACGAACCGGTCTGGGCAATCGGTACCGGTCGCGTGCCTTCGGTCGCCGATGTCGGCGCGATGCACCGCGCGATCCGCGCCAAACTCGCCGCGGTCTACGGCGAGGAAGGGGCGGCGGTGCGCATTCTCTACGGCGGCTCGGTCAATGCCGGCAATGCGGCGGAACTGCTGGCGGCCGACGAGGTCGGCGGCGCGCTTGTCGGCGGTGCCAGCCTGACGGCGGAGAGCTTCACGGCGATCATCGGCGCGGCGGCAGCGCTCGTCGAGCGGGAATAGTTCCACGGGTTGCGCATCTGGGCATCAGCGCCTAGATGCGCGCCAGCCATTCTCATGATATCCGGATAGCATGTCGATCTTCATCTTTCTCACGGTCGTCCAGGCCCTGATCGCAGCCGCGCTTGTCGGCATCATCCTGATGCAGCGCTCGGAGGGTGGCGGGCTCGGGGTCGGCGGCAGTCCGTCGGGCTTCATGTCCGCGCGCGGCGCGGCCGATTTCCTGACGCGGACGACCGCCATCCTGGCCACGCTGTTCGTCGCGTTGAGCATCGTGCTGGCGACGCTGGCGGCGGGCGGCTCCTCGGGCCGCAAGATCGACACGACGCTCGATCGCAGCGCACCGCCGCCGGCCGATCCGCTGGCCGGCAGCGTCCAGCCGGCCGTCCCGGCGCAAGGGGCGCCCGCGGCACCATCGCCGGCGTCGAACGACCCGCTGGCGGGCGCCGCCAAGAAGTAACCCTTCGCCGCCGTCACCAGCGCGCCGGTCCGTTTGCGCGGGCCGCGCTCGGCTAGCTGTGGATTGCCGCGACCCGCCGGCCGCAGCGCGCTTGCCCTGTCCACCCTCTTCGCACTAAGGCTCGATTCCCATGGCGCGGTACATTTTCATCACCGGCGGCGTGGTCTCCTCGCTGGGCAAGGGCCTTATGGCCGCCAGCCTTGCAGCGCTGCTCCAGGCCCGCGGTTTCCGCGTCCGCATCCGCAAGTTCGATCCTTACCTCAACGTCGATCCGGGCACGATGAGCCCCTATCAGCACGGCGAGGTCTACGTCACCGACGATGGCGCCGAGACCGATCTCGACCTTGGCCATTACGAACGCTTCACCGGCGTTTCGGCGCGCCAGTCCGACAACATCACCTCGGGCCGCATCTATCGCGACATCATCGCGCGTGAACGGCGGGGCGACTATCTCGGCGCGACGGTGCAGGTGATCCCGCACGTTACCGACGCGATCAAGGAATTCGCGCTCGCCGACAGCGAGGGCCTCGATTTCATCCTCTGCGAGATCGGCGGCACCGTCGGCGATATCGAGGGCCTGCCTTTCGTCGAGGCCATCCGCCAGGTGCGCAACGAACTGGGGCGCGAGCGGACTTGTGCCGTGCACGTCACCCTGGTGCCCTATATCGCCGCTGCCGGCGAGCTGAAGACCAAGCCCACGCAGCACTCGGTGCGCGAGTTGGCCGGGCTCGGCGTCCAGCCAGACATTCTGTTGTGCCGTTGCGAGAAGCCGCTGCCCGCCAGCGAGCGCGCCAAGATCGCGCTGTTCTGCAATGTCCGTACCGAGGCGGTGATCCCCGCGCTCGACGCCTCCAGCATCTACGCGGTGCCCTTGCAGTATCACGCCGAAGGGCTGGACGCCGAGGTGCTGCGCCATTTCGGGCTGGATTCCCCGGCGCCGGATCTCTCGCGCTGGACCGATATCGTCGACCGCTACCAGCACCCCGAGGGCGAGGTGACGATCGGCGTGATCGGCAAGTACGTCGGCCTGCCCGACGCCTACAAGTCGCTGAACGAGGCGCTGGTCCACGGCGGCATGGCCAACCGCGTCAAGGTAAACATCCGCTGGATCGATGCCGAGCTGTTCGAGAAGGACGATTCCGAGATCGTCGCCCAGCTCGAGCCGATGCACGGCATCCTCGTGCCCGGCGGCTTCGGCGAGCGCGGCACCGAGGGCAAGATCGCTTCGGTCCGGTTTGCCCGCGAGCGGGGGGTGCCGTTCTTCGGCATCTGCCTTGGCATGCAGATGGCCTGCATCGAAGGCGCGCGGAACACCGCGGGGATCAAGGCCGCCTCGTCCACCGAGTTCGGCGAGACGCACGAGCCGGTGGTCGGCATCATCACCGAATGGATGAGCCCCGAAGGCCTGCAGACGCGCGCCGCGGGCGGCGATCTTGGCGGCACGATGCGGCTGGGCGCCTACGAGGCGAGGCTGGCGGGCAACAGCCGCGTCGCCGCGGTCTACGGCACGACGACGATTTCCGAGCGTCATCGTCACCGCTACGAGGTGAACGCCGCCTATCGCGAGGCGCTGGAGGCGGGCGGGCTGGTCTTCTCCGGTATGTCGCCCGACGGGCTTCTGCCCGAGATCGTCGAGCGGCCCGAGCACCCCTGGTTCGTCGGCGTGCAGTTCCACCCGGAGCTGAAGAGCAAGCCGTTCGACCCCCATCCGCTGTTCGCGGGCTTCATCGAAGCCGCGCTGCGCCAGGCGCGGCTGGTCTGACTTTCCGACGGAAAAAGTCCGGCGCGGACCTTCGGAGGCATGGCGCAAGGTGTGAGCCGATGGCCACACCTCGGGAAAGTTCATTTTCGTACTAACGCGGTGTTAGTTTTTGTTGCTAACTTGCTTTCCGGAACAGGCGACGCGGCACGGCTTCGTCGAAGCGTTGGCTTCGGCGGCGGCGCGGTCGGCATTTTCGGTAACGCGGGGGACTGACAAGCAGACTTGCCTTCGGGTGATCGTCATCCGCGACCCGGACGATCACAGGAAGGCCGGGCGGCGCGCAAGCGTCGGGGGGGCGGACCAATCCCGGGTCCGCCCCCAAATCCGCCGACCCGAATCCGCCGACCCGGCATTGCCGCGCCCGGACATGAGCGCGGCGGGCAGGCTGCTCAGGCAGCCTTGTCGGCCGTTTCGCCTTCGATGACCGAGAGCGGCGCCCGACCGCCGATGGCGATCTTCTTTGGCTTCATCGCCTCGGGAATCTCGCGGACGAGATCAATCACGAGCAAACCGTCCTCGAGATTGGCCGCCTCGACGCGCACGTAGTCGGCCAGTTCGAAACGACGTTCGAAGGCGCGCTGGGCGATGCCGACATGCAGGAACTGGCCGCTCTGCGCCTCCTTCGCCCGGCCCGGGGCAGGCTTGCGGCCCTGGATGACGAGCAGGTTCTGCTGCGCGGTGATGTCGATGTCGCCGGGCTTGAAGCCGGCCACGGCAAGGGTGATGCGGTAGGCATCGTCGTCGCGCCGTTCGATGTTGAACGGGGGGTACTTGTCCTCGCTGCCCTGAGCCTGCTTCTCGAGCAGGTCGAACAGGCGGTCGAAGCCGACCATCGAACGGCGATAGGGGGAAAAATCGAAACGGTTCACGGCGTCAATCCTCTGCTGAGCAATTTTCCAGTGATCGAAGCCCGGCATCCGGCGCTTCGGATTGTGCGTCACGCCCTTGTCGCCTTCGCTGTCGACAGGCCTGCGGCGCATGACACGCGCTACGAGATATGATAGCGCCCGGCCGTTTCAAGAGGTTGAGAAATCCGAGCATGTCGGCACCGAATATTGAAATCTATACGAAATGGGGCTGCCCTTATTGCGTCGCCGCCAAAGCGCTGCTCGACGGCAAGGGCGTTGCCTATACCGAGTACGACATTACCATGGGCGGTCCCAGGCGCGACGAGATGCGCGCGCGCGTGCCCGGCGCCATGACTGTGCCGCAGGTGCTGATCGACGACGTCCCCTACGGCGGCTACGACGATATCTCCGCGCTCGACCGCCAGGGCAGACTCGACCCGGCGCTGGGCCTGTGACGTGACGCGTATCGCCGTTCTCCAGATGACTTCCGGCGTCGAGCCGGCGGCCAACGCGCGCACGATCGTTGCGGCGATCGAGGCCGCAGCCGGCGAGGGTGCCGCAATGGTCTTCACGCCGGAGATGTCGGGCCTGTTGGATCGCGAACGCAAGCGGGCGCTGGCTCACATCGTCGCCGAGCAGGACGACCGCGTGCTGGCGGCCGCGCGCGAGGCTGCGGCGCGCACCGGCGTCTGGGTGGCGCTGGGCTCGCTCGCGGTAGCGCGAGAGGACGGGCGCTGGGCCAACCGCGCCTTCGTCATCGATGGGTCTGGCGGGATCGCGGCGCGCTACGACAAGATGCACATGTTCGACGTCGACCTTGCAACGGGCGAGAGTTGGCGCGAATCCAATGCCTATGCCGCGGGCGACGCGGTGGTGACGGTCGAAACGCCGGCCGGTCGGCTGGGCCTGGCGATCTGCTATGACATCCGCTTTCCCGCGCTGTTCGAGGCGTTGGGCCGCGCGGCTTGCGACCTTATCGCCATTCCCGCGGCGTTCACCGTGCCTACGGGCAAGGCCCACTGGCATCTTCTCCAGCGCGCCCGCGCGGTCGAGGCGAGCGCTTATGTCGTCGCCGCCGCGCAGGTCGGCCGGCACGAGGACGGGCGCAGCACTTATGGCCACAGCCTCGTCGTCGATCCCTGGGGCGAGGTGCTGCTCGATCTCGGCGGCGAGGTGGCCGGCCTTGGCTTCACGAGCATCGACCTTGCGCGCATCGCCGAAGTGCGTGCGCAACTGCCCAGCCTTGCCAATCGCAGAAAGATCGCCACCTGACTTGATATGATTGTTTTCGATCTTGAATGCCGCGCGGGCGGCCACCGCTTCGAAGGCTGGTTCGGCTCCACCGAGGATTTCATGGCGCAGCAGCAGCGCGGGCTGGTGGCCTGTCCCGAATGCAACTCGGCCGATGTGATCAAGGCACCCATGGCGCCCAAGCTCGCGCGCAAGGGCAACCAGTTGCCGAGCGCACCTGGCGCCCCTGCCACGGCACCGCAGCCGATGGCCAAAGGCGCAATGCCGCCCGAGGCCGCGCGAATGCTGCAGGCGCTTGCCGTGATGCAGCGCGAGGCGCTCAAGGATTCACGCTGGGTGGGCGACAAGTTCGCCGAAGAATCGCGCGCCATGCATTACGGCGAACGCGAGGCCGAGACGATCCACGGCCAAGCTTCGCTTGAGGACGCGAAGGCGCTGCACGAGGAAGGGATCGAGGTTGCCCCGCTGCCATTCCCCGTGGCCCCGCCGGGCGAGGCCAACTGATCCGCGCGATCCGCGATTGCCCTGCGCGCCGGCCTTGTCTAAAGGCGCCTTGGGCGCCCGTAGCTCAGCAGGATAGAGCACAAGATTCCTAATCTTGGGGCCACAGGTTCGAATCCTGTCGGGCGCGCCACGTGTAAAAACCCATAGTTTCGGTACTCGCGGATGATGCCGAGCCCGAACAATAGAGAGGACTCTGGCCCATGTGGGCGTGCGCAGTCTGACGGCATCCGACCGCACATATCCATGCTGTGCGGTCACCGCTATCGGCGCGCCGCCGCCCGCTCGCCGTCAGAATCGTACGCCCGCCGTCACCATCACGTTGCGCGGCGCGCCGACGAAGCAGTCGCCGCGCGCGAGGCATGAGGCGAAGTACTGGTTGTCGAGCAGGTTGGTGGCGTTGAGCGCGAGGCGGAACTGCTTCCAGGTTATCTCCGCCAGCGCGTCGACCGTAGTGCGCGAAGGTGTGACGATCGACCAGATGGGGCTCGTCGAGATGCTCTTGCCGCTGTAGACGACGCCGCCGCCCAGGCGGAGATGGGCCTCGTCTGGCAGGCCGAAGGTCTTGGTCGACCAGAACGAGGCCGTGTGGCGCGGCATGTAGTCCAGGCTGGTGTTGGTTTCGGACTTGAGCTCGCTGTAGCCATAGTTGGCGAGCAGCTCGAAATCGCCGGGAAGGGTGTGGCTTGCCTCGATCTCGAAGCCCTTGGTATTGAGCACGCCGGACTGGGTGGTTCCACCGGCGGCGAGATAGAGGACGCGGTTCTGCTCCCTGATCTTGAAGGCTGTCGCGGTGATCAGCGTATAAGGCGTCGGCTGCCACTTCACGCCCGCTTCGTACTGGGTGCCGGTCTGTGGGCGGTAGGGCGCCCCGAAGGTACCGTCGCCGTTGTCGATGGCCCCGGCGACCGGCAGGAAACTTTCAGTATAGCTGAAGAAGGGCGAGATGCCCGCGCCGATCTCGCCGATGATGCCGGCGCGGAAGGTAGTCGCCTTGTCCTTCTGGCCCGAGGAACCGGTCACGTGATCGCGGCGGGCGCCCAGCACGACCGAGACGCGGTCGAAGAAGCGGATCTGGTCCTGAACGTAGATGCCCAGCTGCTTCTGCGATTCCGTGGTGAAGGGGCCGCTGGGATCGTAGGTTCGCAGGCTGTCGTAATCGATGTCGTAGAGGTCCACAAGTTCCAGGCCGCCATCATAGCGCTTGGCCACCTTGTTCCAGCTGTAATCGAGGCCGACGAGAAGCTTATGCTCGATGTTTGCGCCGGTGTTGAAGTTGATCTGCAGATTGTTGTCGGTGGAAAAGACGTTCATCCGCGCGTCGCTAGCGTCCGCGATGAGGCCGATGGTGCGTCCGTTGGTGCCGTAGACGGAGAACGGATCGGTCGGATTGCTGTAGCTGTCGGCATAGTGGGTGTTATATTCGAGGTCGCTGTCGATATAGCGCGCCTTCAGGCTCAGCCTGACGTGGTCCGAGAAGCTGTGGGTGATGGAAGCGCCACCCTGAAGCGAGCGGCCGGCATAGCGGTCCCACCCCGCCTTGCCGACGAAAGTGTAGCGAGCAAGCTGCCCGGCCGAGGGGTTCGGAAGGAACGTGCCGACGATCGGCAGGAATTGCGAGGTCGAGCCGGTGTCATCCTCCTGGTAAAGACCGGTGAGAACGATGTCCGTGGCGGGAGTCGGTTGCCAGCGGATCGAGGGGGCAATCATCACGCGATCGTCGGGGACATGCTCGACATAGGTATTGGCATCACGCACCCGGCCGACCAAGCGGACCGCGAGATTGTCGGCCAGCGCGATATTTACGTCACCCATGGCCTCCTTGCGGTCGAAGCTGCCGTAGACGAGGTTCAATTCGCCCCGCGTCTCGAAATCGGGCGTCTTGGATACGAGGTTGACGAGCCCGCCGATCGAGCCCTGCCCGAACAGCACGGAAGCGGGACCGCGCACGATCTCCACCCGCGAGAAGTTGTAGGGGTCCGCGGTGATGCTGGCGTAATATGAGAAGATGTCGCGCATGCCGTCGCGGAACTGGAGCGCATCCAGGCCGCGCACGTTGAACCCGTCGACGCGGGTGTCGCGGCCATAGGGGTTGGCCAGAACGCCGGCGGCATACTTGACGGTGTCGGAGATGCTGATCGCGCCCTGTGCAAGATATTGGTCGGAAGAGATGACCTTGATGGGCTGCGGTAGCTCAGTGAGCGCTGTGTCCGTCTTTGTTCCTGCCGTGGCCGCGGTGACCACGATCTCATCGATGGCGTCTTCCGCCGCGCCGTCCTCGGCCCAAGCCTGCTGACTGGCCAGCGCGCTGGCAAGCCCGGTTATCACGAACAGTTTCCTCATTGCTTACCCCCTTGCTTTTCGAGGGGCGGACTACACTATTGCAACCAATTATCAATAGCGAATCTATTGCTAATACGACGCACTGCCTCTAACCGAGGGGCATGAGCAGCAGGTTGAACACATTTCCGCATTCCCGGTTGCAGACCTGGACTCGCATCCTCCTGGCGGGCCCAGGCGCGATGGTCGTGGCGCTGACGCTGCTGGCGGGCATGCCGCTGTGGCTGCCGGGCGGGGCCGCCGGGATCGACAATCTGGTGTTCCCGCTCATCTTTGCTCCCTTGATCTGGGCGGGCCTGTTTTTCCACGCCTGCCTGGATCGCAGCCTGGTGCGCGTGGCCGTGATCGCCGGCGCGCTATTCCTCGTGCATGGCGCCTTGGTCGCGTCCAGTTTGATGGGTAAAACGGCGGCGACGACGGAGAGGGTGCGATGATCCACCTGAAGAAGGACGAGACCAAGGCCATGGTCGCGGTGCACGGCTGGTCCGGCATCCTCCTCGGCCTGCTGCTCTACGCCGTGGTGCTGACCGGCACCGCGGCCGTTTTCGCGCACGAGATCGGCGCCTGGTCGGCCGGCCACGTTGCCACCCAATCCACCTTCGAGAAGCCGATCGATGCTCAGGTTCGCCGGCTCGATGCCATGACGCCGCCCGAGTTCCGCGAGGCCCTGAGCCTGTTCGAGATCGGTGACCACGGCCTTGGCGCCTTCTTCCATCGCGACGAGCTCGACGCGAAGGGGATGCCGATCGAACGCGGCATCTATTACCAACTCGACAATGCGGGCCAGCTCCGTGCGACGGTGCGCGGCACCAGCGAGGAGATATTCGGGCCGCGCAACGACGACGCGCTCAGCAGCTTCCTGGTCGATACCCATGTTCGCCTGCACGTGCCCGACCCGTGGGGCCTGCTGCTGACGGGCATTCTGGGCCTGGCCATGCTCGTCGCGGCCATCTCCGGCCTGTTGATCCACCGTCACCTGTTCAAGGACATCTTCACCTTACGCAGGCAGGCGAAGCCGGTGCTGGTCGATCGCGACAAGCACAGCGTCGCCAGCACCTGGAGCCTGCCCTTCGCCTTCATCCTGGCATTCACCGGCAGCTTCTTCTCGTTCTTCGGGACGGTCGGCGTGCCGGTGGTGGCGATGGCAGCCTTCGGCGGCGACGTTGAAGCCTTGAGCGAGGCCGTGTTCGGCAATCCCGGCAAGCCCGATCCGCGCCCCGTCGCCATCGGCAATCTCGATCGCGTCACCGCTGACGCCATCCGCCGCACCGGCGAGGAGCCGACATTCATCGCCATCGAGAACTTCGGTCGCGCCGACGCGAAGATCACCACCTTCCATAACCCCAGGGCCAGCGACATCGAGCCAGTTGCTCTGCTCTACGACGGCGCTACCGCCACGTTCGTACGCGCCAAGCCGACCGTCGGGGCCGAGCCTTCGGTAGGCGGAACGCTGGCCGGGATCATGGGCCCGCTGCACTTCGGCAACTTCGCCGGCTTTCTATCGAAGGCGATATGGTTCGGGCTGGGCTTCGCCATGTGCTATGTGACCTATACCGGGATGCGGCTATGGGTGGTCCGCCGCAAGGACGAGACGCGCTCGCTCGCATGGCTGGAGCGGACCCTGACCGTCGTCGGATTCGGGCTGCCGTTCGGGCTCGCCACCGCCGCCGCCGCCTTTCTGGTCACGATGCCGTTGGGCACGGCCGTCTACTGGACGACTGCCGCGTTCCTTATTGCATCTGCCATGGCAGTGCTGGCCGGGGTTTTCGCGCCTTCGAACGAGTTCTTGTCGCGGCTTTTGAAAGGTGCGACCGGAATTGTCATGATAGGTCTGCCGCTGCTGCGCCTGTTCGCCGCGCAGGGTCCCGGCTGGGGCGAGGCGATGGCGGTGGGCCAGCCGATCATCCCGGCGCTCGACTTGGCCTTCGTTGCCGCCGGCATCGGGCTCGTCCGTGCATCCTGGGCAGGCGCCCGCGTGCGGCGCCGGACGATGCCGGTCGGCGGGACGACGAGCGCGGCATGACGATGTTCCATCTTGCGCTGATTGCTCTCGTTCTCTCCGCAATCTCCATCCTTGCCCTGTGCGCCGGCGATCCGAAGCGCCGCCGGACCGCTGGCGATATGAGCGGGGGCATGACGCCGGCGCGCCGCCGATCACTCGCGGCGGTCTCGTGCATACCGGGTCTGGTCTGCGCGTTGCTCGGTGACGCGGCCGCGTTCCTCATGTGGCTGGGTGGATGCGCGCTGGTCGGTTGGGCCTGCGCGGCATTCTTCCGCCCACGTTCGTCGGGCGGGCAAGGTACGCACTGACGGCCCTGCGCCACTGATCCCAGGAGCCGGTAGCGGGACGATAACGGATCCAACGCCATCTTTGGCACGCCCGGGTGAATGGCGATCCCGCCCGCCAACGCGAGCAGGCCCAACCGCCGACATGCGCGGGCAACCTGTCTCGCGGGCTCCCGTATCCCTGCGAAGGGACATACTCGGAAACGGTTGCGTCCTAATCCCGTCGCATAAACAACCAGTGTAAGGGAGGCAGTGATGAAGAACTGCTTTAGGATTGCAGCCGCATCGACGCTTGTGCTTGCGGGAGCCGCGTATGCTCAGGAGGCGCCGGAGGTCGAGGAGCAGGCCGCGGCTCCGGGCGACATCGTCGTAACCGCCAACAGGCGTGTCCAGAGCGTGCAGGACGTGCCGATCAGCATTTCCGTCCTCAGTAAGGACGCGCTCGCCTCGTCGGGGGTGACGAACGCAACCCAGGTGCAACTCACCACACCGGGGGTGAACATCGCAACGGGTGTGGGGGCGCCGATCATCTTTGTGCGCGGCATGGGCACCGGGAGCCTCGTGGCGGAAGCTGCGGTTGGCCTCTATCTGGACGGCGTCTATCTTCCCTATACGGCCGCGATCGACACTTCGTTCCTCGATATCGAGCGGGTGGAAGTGCTGAAGGGGCCGCAGGGTACGCTTTACGGCCGTAACACGACCGCCGGTGCCATCAACTTCGTCTCGCGCGATCCGGCGGCGGAAGAGACCGTCGAAGTGAAATTCAAGGCCGGCAACTGGGGTACACTCCAGGGACAGGCTTACGTCTCGAGCGGGCCGGGCCCGATATCGGTCAGCGTGGCGGCACAGTATACGCACCATGACCCCTACCTGAAGAACCTCGTGGCCGATCGGCCGGACTACAACGACCGCAAGGAATACGGCGTTCGCGCCCGTCTGAAGGCGGAGCTTTCGGATCTGTGGACGGCGACGATTTCCGCCGACTACACGGAGGCTGACGACTTCGGCTCCATCGGCTTCGTTTCGATCTACCCGAACAACTTCGCCTCCAATCCGGCGCAAGGCGGTAACTTCACCTTGCTTGATAATGATCCCCGCCACACGTACGCTGATTTTCCCTCGAATGGGCATGAAGTGCAGAATTACGGGGGATCTCTGACCATTCGCGGCGATCTCGGCTTTGCGGACTTCGTTTCGATCAGCGGCTATCGCAACATCTATCAAAATTCCGGTCCGGACTCGGATGCTTCCGACCTGCCGCTGAGTGCGTTCAATAGCCAGAACCGCTTCAAGAACTGGTCTCAGGAATTCCAGCTTATCTCGACGCCCTCGTCGAGCATCGAATGGATATTCGGCCTCTACGCCTTTGATCTCGATGCCTCATTCGGTCCGACCGCCGTGTTTAATCAGGGTAACACAGGCGGCCCGCGCGCCGACGACGCCAATTTGATTGTTCAGGGTCGAACCGGAACCCGCTCGTATGCAGCCTATGGCCAAATCACGGTTCCGCTCACCGATGCCTTTAAGCTCACCGGTGGCATGCGCTACAGCACCGAAAAAGCCAAGCTCACCGAGCAGACCGTCTCGGTTCCGGGTGTAGGCGTGATTTTGAGCGACACTCCCGACGAGAAGCGCTTCAATTCGCTCGATCCCAAGGTCGGCATCCAGTATGAGATGGACGGCCAGATGCTCTACGGAACCTACACAAAGGGCTTCCGCAGCGGCAGTTACAACCTGGGCAGTCCGGGGTCGCCGGGTCCGGTTCGTCCCGAGAAGGTCGATGCCTTCGAAATTGGCGGCAAGCACACCATTTCGCGAGGGCTACTCTTCAATTGGGCTGCCTGGTACTATAAGTACGACGACCTGCAGGTCAGCCGCGTCGTGCAGAGCGGCAGCAGCCTGTTCACCACGCAGAATGCCGCCTCGGCGGTCAGTAAGGGCGTCGAGGCAAGCCTGATCGTAAATGCGATCGACAACCTCTCGCTGACCCTCTCGGGCTCGTACCTCGATACGAAGTACGAGGACTTCACCGGAGCCGCCGCGTTCGTGCCTCATGTCAGCGGCTACGGCCTGACGCGCGTAGAGCGGGACGTTTCGGGGTTGGACCTGCCGCGCGCTCCGAAGTTCACTCTATCGGCTCAAGCGACGTACACCATACCGATCGGCGACGGGTCGCTCGATCTGTCGGGGAACGTCTATTACACGAGCAGCTACTTCCTCGACACGCCCAGCGACATCCGACAGGATGGTTACGAGCTGGTCAACCTCAGTGCGACGTACAACTTACCGGGCGATCGGTGGTCGATCGGCGCGTTCGTCACCAACCTGACGGATTCCGTCTATGCCACGTATCATAACACGAACGTTTATGGCTTTGGCGCCATTCCCAGCGACCCGAGGATCATTGGAGGGATGATTTCCTTCAAATACTGATCCACATGGGCCTCAACCTCGAACCGAAAGGGCGGGGGAGGGCATATCTCGGGGCGCGACGATCGATGATCGTCGCGCCCCAAATTGCATTTCGCGACCATTGAAGCCTTTATGGCGGGCGGCCAATCCCGGCGTTTACCGGCACCCGTGAACACTTGGAACCGTTTGCGCGACATATCTCGCCGGCAGCGTGGGATCGGGACGACACTTACGCGCGCACTGGCAACGGGGTACGCCCCGCGACGACGTGATGTGGGGACGGGTCCACGAGGGAGATGTGATCTGCCCGGCGCGGGTGTCGAGGATCGACACATCGTTCGCTATGCCGGCGCGCCCATGTTGACGCACAGGTTCAGTTTGGGTGTGCGGGGAGTGCATGTCGACGGCTTCGCCGACGGGGAAGGGTGGCTCAGGCCGCCGACGGCGACGTCCTAGCCTATACCGGAAAACGCGCCTTCAGCCAGTCGATCACCAGATTGGTCCCGGTCCAGACACGCTCACCCTTGCTGCCGTCCGCAGCGATCCGCAATCCGTAGTGATCGATGCCTTCCACCACTTCCATCGTCTTGTCGGCGGCGGCGGCGGTGTCGAACATCTGGCGCGCCTCGCTCATGCGCGTGCCGCAATCCCCCGAATAGTGCACGATGAGTAGCGGCTTGTCGCTCTTCGCCAGATTGGGAATGGTTTGCGCGTGGGAATAGGTTTCGCTCCAAGTGCTCAGCCACGCGCGGGGCGTTATATAGCGACCGAATCCGCTGGCGCCGAAGTTCTCCAGGTGGGGCGTAGTTGAGAAGTAACTCGTCACCGGCCGGCCGTCGGGCTCTATGCTGGTGTCCACGAACGCGGGATAAGCCGTCGTACGAAAGACGATCATATGCGGTTCGAGCGCGGCGGCGCGGATCTGCGCGACCGGGGCGGCGTCACCCAGTTTTTCGACGATCTCCCGCGCTTCACGTTGCCGCTGGATCCATGCAAGAGCCCGCGCGTCGATCCGTCGCATCCGCGCGGCTTGCCCGTCCCGATAGCGGGCCAGGAATGCGGCGTCGAATTGGCTCGAGCGAGCCGGCTCCCGGAAACCGTTGTCGGGATTGTAGAGGTCGATGGCGGGATCGGTGGCAAGCGGGTCGTTCTCGTCGATCACCGCGGGGTCGATCAGCTTGCCCATGATCCCGCCCTGCCCGATATGCCCGCCGACGATCACCAGCGCATCGGCGAGAGGTAGGTCGAAACGGTTCAGATCGAACGGATCACCGGCGGCAGTATGACAGAGCAGCTCCCCCGCCGCCGCGCTCGCCTGTGCCTGATAGAAGGCAGCGAGCGAACTGCCGCCGCTGTTGCCGAGCAGCACGACCTCATCGCAGCCGACATCGCGCAACCGGCGTATACCGGCGGCGAGGTCGAGCAGAAGGTGCTCGTGCGTGGTCGCGCTGTCGTTGTTCGGCCATCGGCCGGCACGTCCGAGGACGGTGTAGCCGGCCCGCGCGAGTGGCAGGATATTGTAATTCGTGCTCTGGTCCGTTCGCGGATGCATCAGGTGCACACCGACGCGGGGCGTCTTACCGACCGGCCTATAAAGCAGGCCGCGTGACAGGGCCCCGTCCTCGGCGATCAACTCGACCGGCTCTACCGATATCGATCCGGGCACGTCCACCACGGACGTACGGCCGGCGGTGGGATTCTGGACCGTGCCGTGGGCGTGAGGATCGCTCTGGATCACGATCGGTCCTTCTTCCAGGCCAAGTGATATTCCGGATCGGCGCATTTCTGCGCATAGTTGGTCAGCTTGAGCGGCTTGAAGCAGTCGATCATCAGGGCGGAGCCATCGAACTCCTTCATGCCGATCGATTCCTCATATATCTTGGCGGCGTGGAACAGGCCCCGGGGGTGTAGCGTCATCAACCCGCCCTTGCCCCAGCCCAGCAGTGGGCCTCCCAAATTGAACAGCACCTCGTCACAATCGATATTGGAGTGGAGCGGCGGCGAGGGAATCGCGTCGGGATGATAGTCGGCCATGCGCGGCACGAAGCAGCACACGGCCGCGCCGCCGGTCTCGAAGGCCTGCTGTTCGTCCGGCATCGCATGGATACGCCGGGTGAGGGGCTCGAAATCGCGGATGTTCATCGCGTATGGATAAAGCGAACCGTCCCAGCCCACGACATCGTAGGGATGGTTGGGGACCGTGTAGACGGTCAGTTCCTTATCCATCTTTGTCACGATCCGATACGCGCCGCGCTCGATCGTCGGTGGCGGCAGAACGGGTGTCTTGAAATCGCGCTCGCAAAAGGGAGAGTGCTCGGCAAGTTGCCCGCCGGTTACGAAGTATTTTTTGGGCGGCACGATGGGCGTGCGCGATTCCATGAAGATGACCCGGTGCGCCACGCCGGCGTCGGGATGCCAGCTATAGGTCGTGCCACGCGGAATTATGAAGATGTCGCCATCCTCGTAGTCGATCACGCCGTAAGGCGACTGCATCCGGCCACTGCCGTGCTGTACCATCAGCATTTCATCGCAAAGACCGTTGCGGAAGAAATCAGAGGTCGACTGATCGGGATTGGCGATGCCGATGGTGACATCGTCGTTGTAGACGAGCACCCGACGGCTGGTCAGAATGTCGCCGGAACTTTTCAGGTCGCTGGTGAACATGCAGCGGTTCTGCTGCGTGTCGATCGTCCATTCCTCGAAGTCGATGCGCCCGCCGTCCGTGATATCATCGATCTCCACCGGATAGGTTTCGTGATAGAGCAGCGCATAGGGGCCTTCGAAACCGCGGGTCGAGAACAGCTCTTCGAACCGCAGCTTGCCGGCCGCATCGCGAAACTGGGTGTGGCGCTTGTGCGGGATCTGGCCCTGACGCTGATAGTAAGGCACTGTTACTCCTCTCCATCCTGGAACGCCCTAGAGCGCGTCGAAACGCGGTGCGCTGGCGCCGCGAAACCGGAAAAGCCGATGGTCGGATGCTAGCCGCCGGGATTGCCGTTTGCAGTCCCCGCATCAGGGGACCAGGACTATCTTCCCGAAATGTCCGTCGCCGGCCATCAGCGCGTGAGCCTGCGCGGCTTCGGCGAGCGGGAAGATATGGTCGACCGGCAAAGTCAGCCGGCCGCCAAGCACGTGCGGCCAGACGTCGCGGCGGACACCTTCCACGATGGCGCGGACTTCGCCGATGCTCCGGGTGCGAAAGGTAGCGCCGACCACCGAAAGCCGCTTCAGCATGATGCGGTCAAGGTCGAATTCGGCCCGAGTGCCACCGAGCCGGCCGACCAGTACCAGTCGGCCGAGAAGGGCCATGGCGGACAGCGTCTCGTCGAAGGCGGGGCCGGCGATCATGTCGACAAGAACATCGGCACCGCCGCAGGCATTCAGCCATTCGGCTGCCCAGCCGGGGCCGGGCGCGAAGACCATATCGGCGCCATAGCCGGTCAGCCTGTCCCGCTTGGCCGGATTGCGTGCGCTGGCGCCGATCCGTCCCGCACCGTGCAAGCGGGCGATCTGTATCGCGGCGATGCCCACAGCCGAGCTTGCCCCGTGGACAAAGACATTGGAACCGGGAGCGAAAGCGCCCAGAGCCAGCGCATTGTGCGCCGTCATCAGGACGAGCGGAAGGGCAGCGGCGGCCTGGAGGTCAAGCGTGCCGGGCGTGATGCGGATGGCGCGGCCAGCGTCGCAGACGGCGAACTCGGCATATCCCCCGGTACCTGAGCAGGCGACGAGATCGCCAAGGGCAAACCCTGCGACATCCGTTCCCAGCGCCACGACCTCGCCTGCCCATTCCATCCCGATCGGTCGGCCCATGTCCTCGGGGCGTGCGACGCCGGCTCCGCGAGCCGCGTTGAGGTCGGCCCGGTTCATGCCTGCCGCCGCGACTTTGACCAGCAACTGTTCCGCGCCGGGTTCGGGTACCGCGACGTCATGCAGGACAAGCCCTTCGGGGCTGGAGACGGCAGCACGCATCACGCGAAGCTCGCTTCGGGCAAAAGCCGCGGCGTGGGATCGAGTACCCAGCTGCCGGTCCGGCCCAGCAGCGCGCGGCCGTGCTCATGGCGCTGCGCCGCAATCGCTTCGGCCAGCGCCCTGTCGCCGTTGATCCGCTTCCAGCCTTGCTGCCGGGTGTCGGCATCCGGCCATGCGAACATGAAGCCCATCTTCGGCAGCGCGGGGCCCGTGATGAAGTCGGCAACCAGCATGACGCTGCCTCCGCAATGTTCGATCAATGGAATGTAGGTGTCGCGGCAATAGGCGGCGGCGGCGGTTTGTCGGCCCACGGCGATTTCGGCGAACATCAGTTCATGTACGCCCGAAAGAAGCGCCGGTTCCAAACGAGCCGGTGTCCATATCGGGCTGCGACGAAGAAAGTGAAGGTCGAACCGCTCGGTTGCCTCCTCCGCGCCTTGGGTTTCTGCCCGTATGCGCCACCATTCATCGTCCTCGTAGAACGCACTCCACACGCGTTCGCGCTCGGCAAGGTCATCGTAAGCCATGAGATAGGTGAAACCGGGCGTGGCTGCGCCGGCGCTTACCGACCACCGCCCGATATTGCGGATATTGTGCCGCGCGAACATCGCGGGCAGCCGGTCTTGGAATCGCTCCAGCGCAACGTCGAGGCGGCCGGGAACGATGGTATATTGGCGCAGCTCGTAGACGGTGAGGGTTGGCATCAGGCGGCTCCTGCTGTGTGGCGGCCGGCGGCATAGGCGAACGCCATGGCCGGGCCGAGCATCGTTCCCGCTCCGGGATAATGGCCGCGCAACGCCGAATTCATGTCGAGGCCGCAGGCGTAGAGACCGGGGATCGGCATCGCCGCATCATCGAGGACCTGGGCGTTCGTGTTCGTTCGCAAACCAAGCGTCGTGCCGGCATCGGAAGGATAGAGTGCCAGGGCGTAGAAGGGCGCGGTCGCGATTGGCCCCAAGGTCGGGTTCGGGCCTCGTCGCGCATCGCCCAGCATTCGACTATGGATATCATCGCCCTTGCCGAACTCCTCGTCGCTGCCGGTCTGCGCATAGCGATTCATCCGGACGATGGTGTCCTCCAGCGCATCGGCAGGCACGCGAATCTTCCCGGCAAGCTCGGCGATTGTCCGCGCCTGTACGAGATAGCCGTTACGCACGAGCGGGCGATATGGATAGGGGAACGGGCGGGCCAGACCCATTCCGTATTCGCGCAGGAACGGGTGGTCCCCGACAAGCCACGCCGGCACCGCATCGTTAAGCCGCATGGCGCGGACAAACGCATGGTAGGAACCACCCTCGTTGACGAAGCGCCGTCCGTGGGCATTCACCACGACCGCGCCTGGTTTGCAGCGGTCGAAGGCGAAGTGCGGGTAGCGCAACATGGTTCCGTCGGCGCGTCGATAGGCCGATGCCGGCATCCATATGCCATTGTCGGCATTCTTCCGCCCGAAGCTGCCGCCCACACTTTCGGCCAGATTGACGCCTTCGCCGCGATTGGTGGCGGGAAACATCGGGATGTGCATGGCCGCGTCCGGAAAGAATCGGTTCACCCGTTCCGGATCGGAAGAAAAGCCCCCCGTCGCCAGAATGACCCCGTCCCCGGCCTCGATCCGGTCTTCGCCGGTCGCCGTGAGGATGATCGCGCCGCACACTTTTCCGGCTCGCTGCAGAAGGCTCGTCGCACGGGTGGCGGGTCGGATCGTTACCCCGGCATCCAGCGCGGATCTGAGCAGCCTGCCGACCAGAGCCTGACCCCGGATCAATCGGGTCCCCCGCCCGAAGCGAGCGCGGTCGAGCGCGTAGCGGCCGACAAGCCGGGCCGCCACATTGAAGGCGCTCAGGCGACGCCAGCTCTGCTGCAGTTCGAGGGCCTCTGATGCTTCTACCTGCATGCCACCAAACACGGTAAGTTCCCGCTTGGGGCCTTCCATACGCGCGAGCCAGGGCCCGAGCAGCCGGCCGTCGAAATATTGTGGCATCAGACTGCGGGCACTCGGCTGCGCACCCGGCAAATTCTGATGGTAGTCGGGGCCGGCATAACTGATGAAGCGCATGGCGCTGGAGCGTTCCTGGAGAAAGCCGACCATGGCCGAGCCGTTCTTCAGGAAAGCGTCGATCATGTCCCGATCGTAGAGATCGCCAAGATGCGCCGCTATATGCGTATGGGCAAGTTCGGGCGTGTCGACGATTCCCGCAGCGGCCATCAGGGGGTTGGCGGGGAGCCACATCGCGCCGCCGGAACCGGCGGTCATGCCGCCGACCCGTTCGGCCGCCTCGATCAATATGACATGGCGACCGTGCAGCGCGGCGGTGAGCGCAGCAGTCAGCCCGGCAGCGCCTGAGCCGATGACAAGGACGTCCGTTTGAGCTGACACGCCGCCCCCTTACTCGCTTGTGGAAGAGCTTCCATAGCGCTGGCGCTGATCGCGGATTAACGCGGTGAGCGCTTCCACGATGTCCTCACCCCGGGCCGCGGCTTCCTTCTTGCGGTCGCACCACATCTTGAGGTCCGCCTTGCCGAGGGCCGTATGACGGTTCCAGTCGGCGTCGAGCGGTGTGGTGATCTCAAGACGCAGCCCGTTAGGGTCGCGGAAATAGATACTGTAAATGAGGCCCTTATGATCGGTCGGTCCGACCACTTCGATATCGTTGGCGCGTAGCCAATCGTACCACCGAAGCACCTCGGCCTGGTCTGCCGCTTCCAGGGCGATGTGGTCGAAGATCTCATATGCCGGGTGGGATGCCGCTGGCCGTTCGGGCAGTCCGGGCGCCTCGAAGAACGCGATCGTTGATCCGTCTTGCATCCGAAAGAAGATGTGGAAATAGGGGAAAGCGTCCCCGGTGGAGGGGACCTTGTCGTCATAGACGGTGCTGGCGAGTTCCATGCCCATGACGTTCATGTAGAAGTCGGCCGTCGCCTCCACATCATGAGTCACCCATGCTGCATGGTTAAGCATATGAGGCGTAAGCCCGGGATTCGCAGGTCTGGTCGTCAGCGAGGCGGGGGCCCCGGCAAGGTGCGCCATTTTCCTAATCCGTCCTGTCAGGTGTTTCCGATGTCAGGATGTTAGAAAAAATGGCCAGTTTTCTCTGTCCCCTCCGGGTAGGACGCAGTTATTCGCGACAATCGGCTGCCGACGGTGGCTCCGTCAGTTCGCCTGCAGCTCTGTCGCAAACATCTGATCCCAAAGCCCGACGTACCACACGAGCAGTTCGCGCTGGCTGCCGATGTTGAGTCGTTCATAGAGGCGCTTGCGGTATGTAATCACGCTTCCTTCGCCAATACCCAGATCGAGCGCAATTCCCGCCGTGGTCATCCCGTAGATCAGTCGGCTGCTGACTTCGAACTCCCTGCGCGGCAGCCGCGTCCCGGAAGCGCCGATGCACATCTCGATATGAGCCAGCGAGGTGAGTGCCTGGGGAAACCGGGGAGTAGACCAGGAAATGGCCGCATGTTTCTTAAGCATGGAGAGCATCGGCAGCGACCAGCGCTGCAAGTCTGCAAGCTCGCTTCTGGTGAACCCGCCCGACTGGCTCGACCGGCAGAAGCTGAGGCCGAGCGCATTTTCCGGGTTGCCGGCCCAGAGCAGCAGACGGTCCGAGATATCGTGGCTCGACCAGATCGTCTTGCGCAGACTGACGTCCTCGATCTCCTCGATCTTGACTTGCAACAGGCTTAGGGTGCGCTTGGCGATCTGGCGCTGTGCTTCGAGAAAGCCTGGATCGCGCTGCCAGAAACTGCCGTCGATGTAGAGCTTGAGTTGCATGCGGGACGCGTTCGAATGATCGATGCTCGCCGATGCGCGCCCGAACAGTTCCGCCCCGCGGAACTGGACGATGGAGCAGTGTTCGGCGCCGCAGAGGTTATGGGCCGTGACGAGAAGTTCCTCGGCGAACTGATCTGTGCCGATTGACGAGATAAGCGAGGAAGAATCGAGGCGGTTCGGAGCGTAGTCCGTATTTAGTATGGTGGCGACCCGAGCGGTCATATCCTACACTCTCTCCCGACCAGCCTGCTGGTTCTTTGCTGGATTGTGTTGTGATCGCGTCGTCGGCAATCCGTACCGGCGCGGCTTTCAGGCCTGCCTATAAATAACACTATTTTCGAGCGTGGTAAACCGGCCCCCCGCGCTGTCGCCCGGGATGGGGACATAATTCCCCCGAAGTTGGTGCTAGCGCGCTGGATATGAATGGAATGCTTAGCGGACTCAGGGTCCTGGAACTCGGTCATTTTGTCGCTGCGCCGTTCTGTACGCGGCTGCTTGGCGATCTTGGTGCCGATATTATCAAGGTGGAGCCCCCCACCGGGGACCCGGTGCGACAATGGGGCGAACAGATCGGCGGGCGCTCGCTTTGGTGGTCGATGCATGGCCGGAACAAGCGCAGCATCGCGCTGGACCTCAAGGCGCCCCAAGGAGTTGATATCGTTCTCGCCCTCGCAGCACAGGCGGACGTGGTGGTGGAAAACTTCCGCCCGGGCCAACTGGCGCGCCTGGGCCTGTCGTCGGAACGCTTGCGTGAGCGCAACCCTGGCCTCATCGT
The DNA here is from genome assembly GCA_041677785.1 of Novosphingobium sp. GTDB lineage: Bacteria > Pseudomonadota > Alphaproteobacteria > Sphingomonadales > Sphingomonadaceae > Novosphingobium. The sequence continues at coordinate 50,777 of JBAYPJ010000004.1, forward strand.
CACGCATATCTCGGGGTTCGGTCAGTCCGGTCCTTATCGCAGCCGCGCCGCGTTCGGCCTCATCGGCGAGGCTATCGGTGGATTGCGGCATCTGACCAACCATCCGCCGGGGACTACCACGCTTCCGCCGGTGCGCGTGGGAGTGAGCATCGGCGATTCCATCGCGGGCCTCTATGCCGCCTTCGGCATCATGGCGGCGCTGTGGCAGCGCGACCGCGGCGAAGGCGATGGGATGGGGCGCACGGTTGACGTTGCGCTGACCGAGAGCGTGCTCAGCATGATGGAGGGGATGCTTCCCGAATATGGTGCGCTCGGAAAGGTGAAGCAGCCCACCGGCGGAGGCATAGCGACCGCCGCGCCGACCAATGCCTATCCGACACGCGATGGCGACTGGGTGTTGATCGGCGCCAATTCCGACCCGTTATTCGTGAAGCTAGCGGGGTTGATGGGGCGGGAAGATCTGCTCGATGCGGTGGAATATCGCGGCAATCGCGAGCGGGTGGCCAATGCGGCGGCGCTTGATGCGATGATTTCCGAATGGACGCGGCAGCATGACGCCGATGCGCTGGTTGCCATGCTGGACGAGGCCGACATCCCGAACAGCAAGGCCTATACTTCCGCGGATTGCGCCAATGACGAGCAATACCTTTCGCGCGGAATGGTGCGCGAGGTAAAGGATGAGCATTTCGGCATGACCATACTGCAGGCCGGCGTAGTGCCACACATTCCCGAAAGTCCGGGGCAGATTCGCTGGGTCGGACCTGGGCTCGGCGAGCATACGGATGAGATCCTCCGCGATTTGATCGGTCTGGATGAGCAGAGCATCAACAGTCTACGCAAGCAGGGTGTCGTCGCATGAGCCATCCGGTATCCCCTGCTGAACCGTCGCGCGGCGACTTTGAGAACTCCCCCATGGACGGCGTGCAGATCGTCGAGGTCGGGCCGCGCGACGGCCTGCAATCCGTCAAGGCCTTCGTGCCCACCGAAGAAAAGATCACGTTGCTGTCGGCGTTGTACCAGGCCGGCGTGCGCCGCGTGGAAGCGACATCGTTCGTCAGCGATCGTGCGGTTCCCCAACTGGCCGACGCCCGCGACATCGTCGACGCCGTAAAGTCGATGCCGGGGCTGGATGCCCAGGTTCTGGTGCCGACCGCGCGCTATTGTCAACGGGCGCTGGAAGCGGGAACGGCACATCTCGCTTTTGTCCTGTCGGCGAGCGAGGCGCACAACCGCAGCAATGTGAAGCGCTCGCCAGATGAATCGGTCGACGAATACGCGGCGATCGTCGGGATGATTGCGCCGGGAATGCCCTTGCGCCTCAATCTCGCCACGGCGTTCGACTGCCCGTTCGACGGACGGGTTGCGGAGACGGAAGTCATGCGCCTGTTGGAGCGGTTGGTACCGATCGCGCCGTGGGCGGAAGTGGCGCTTTGCGACACCACTGGACGGGCGACGCCGCGGCATGTGGGGGGTCTTTTCACGGCGGTACGATCAGAGTTTCCGGCGATCACCGCATGGGCTTTTCATGGTCACGACACCTATGGTCTCGGCGCCGCCAATGCGCTCGCAGGCTATCTCGCCGGTGTCCGCGTGTTTGACGCCTCAATCGGAGGCCTTGGCGGCTGTCCTTTCGCGCCCGGCGCGACCGGTAACGTCGCGACCGAGGATCTCGTCTGGATGTTCTCTGGCATGGGGGAGGATACGGGGATCGATCTCGATCGGCTCGTTGCCGTCGCTGGCACCATCAAGACGATGCCAGGCGCCCAAACCGGCGGACGAGTCCATGACGCGCTAGTCGGCAGGAGCTGTGTACAATGACCCAGCCGCGGACATTGTTCGAAAAGGTCTGGGCTGCGCATGAGGTCACGGCGATCGATGGCGATCTGGTGCTGCTCTATATCGATCGTCACCTCGTCAACGAAGTGACCAGCCCCCAGGCGTTCGAAGGTTTGCGCAAGGCCGGACGACGGGTGCGCCGTGCGGACTGCACGATCGCAGTGGCGGATCATAACGTGCCAACCGACAATCGCGCCGCGGGGCTGGCGGGCATCGCGGAAGAAGCCAGTCGCCTGCAGGTCGCTACGCTGGAACGGAATGCGGCGGAGTTCGGCATTCCCTATGTCCCCCTGGTCAGTCGGGAACAGGGTATCGTGCACGTGATGGGCCCCGAGCTGGGATTGACCCTGCCGGGGACGACCGTGGTGTGCGGCGACAGCCACACTTCGACACATGGCGCGTTTGGCGCGCTGGCGTTCGGGATCGGCACATCGGAGATCGAGCATGTCCTGGCCACCCAGACGCTCGTTCAGGCCCCGGCGAAGTCGATGCTGGTGCGGGTCGAGGGTGAACTGGCATCCGGGGTATCGGCCAAGGACGTCATTCTTCACATCATTGGCCGGATCGGTACGGGCGGCGCGACTGGCCATGTCATCGAATATGCCGGTTCGACGATCACGGCGCTCGACATGGCCGGGCGCATGACCATCTGCAACATGTCGATAGAGGCAGGCGCGCGGGCGGGAATGATCGCGCCGGACGAAAAGACTTTCGCGTGGCTCGAAGGTCGTCGGTTCGTACCCCGCGGCGTGGATTTCGACGCGGCCAAGCGCCATTGGCGCGCGCTCGCTTCCGATCCCGATGCGGTCCATGATCGGGTAGTGGAGATCGACGCGGCGGACATCGCGCCAATGGTGAGCTGGGGCACGAGTCCCGAAGCCGTCGTGCCGGTGACGGGCGCGGTGCCATCCGACAATGGCACTGGCCACGCCGCGATGCTGGATTACATGGGGCTGGCGCCGAGCGACCGCCTGGACGGTCTTCCCATCGACGTCGTGTTCATCGGCAGTTGTACCAACGCGCGGTTGCAGGACTTGCGGGACGCTGCGGACATCGTCCGAGGGCGCAAGGTCGCCAAGGGCGTGCGGGCGCTGGTGGTGCCTGGGTCGGGCGTGGTCAAGGAAGAGGCGGAGGACGAGGGCCTCGATCGGATCTTCATCGATGCCGGATTCGAATGGCGCGATCCCGGCTGCTCCATGTGTCTCGGCATGAACCCGGACAAGCTGTCGCCGGGACAGCGCTGTGCCTCCACGTCCAACCGCAACTTCGAAGGGCGTCAGGGGCGGGGCGGGCGCACGCACCTGATGTCGCCGGTCATGGCGGCCGCGGCGGCAATCGCGGGGCGGATCGTGGATGTGCGGGAGTTCGGGCGATGAACCGTTTCGAAAAGATTGAGAGAGTGGCTGCGCCCCTGCCGCGCGCCAACGTCGACACCGACGCGATCCTCCCCTCGCGCTTTCTGAAGACGATCCATCGCGAAGGGTTGGGCGAGGGGCTGTTTGCCGATCTGCGCGCGGAGCCCGATTTCATGCTCAACCGGGCGCCGTGGGACGAGGCGGGTATCCTCGTTGCGCTCGGCAACTTCGGCTGCGGGTCCAGCCGCGAACATGCACCCTGGGCGCTGCTCGACTTCGGTATCCGCTGCGTTATTGCGCCCAGCTTCGCGGATATTTTCTACAACAATTGCTTTAAGAATGGAATTCTGCCCCTGGTCCTGTCGGATGAAGCGGTGGACGAGCTTATGACGTTGGCGTCGTCGCCGCAGACATGCAGGTTTATCGTCGATCTCCCGGCGCAGGAAGTGCGTGCCGCCGGTCGCTGCTGGTCGTTCGACATCGATCCGAAGCGCAAGATCGACCTGCTGGAAGGCCGGGACGAGATCGGCCGATCGCTTGGTTTCGTCGACGCCATCGTCGAATTCGAACGCCGCCGCGCAAGCCGGGAGACGTGGCTGCTCCCGATCACCTTTCCCTAGTTCCGTCGCAGGGTGAAGCAAACGGGCCGGCGCCGGTGTCGCGCTTTGGAGAATGATCGTGACTTATGAACTCGACTTTGAATGGCTGCATATCGCTTATGATGAACGCAGTTCCTTCACCGAGACGTACGGCTTCGTCGGCAGCCAGGGGCAAGTAAATCTCGAAGGGGTCTTGATCCGTCCGAGAGGCGTGCCGTCCCGGGTTCTTCACATATATATGCATCCTGCATCCACGCTCCAGCTTTTGCCGGTGCCGCGTCAGAGCGTTCGGATGGGCGCGCATGTCCTCTGCGCGGGCAGCCGCTATGCCCGGAACGACACGGCCGCCATTCTGGAAAAGGTGCTGCTGGATTTTGGCGCCTACATCCGTCACGCGAAGGAAGAACTGGGCTACGAAAAGATCGTTCTGGTCGGCTGGAGCGGGGGCGGGTCGCTGTCGCTGTTCTATCAGGCCGAAGCAGAGCGTCCCTCCATCGTCGCCACGCCGGCCGGCGATCCGGTGGACATTGTCGGCGCAGAACTGATTCCGGCCGACGCGGTCGTCTTTCAGGCCGCACACATTTCGCGCGCCACATTGTTGCAGGACAGCCTTGATCCCTCGGTTCGCGACGAACTGAACCCCGATGACCGTGATCCCGCGCTGGACATTTACGATCCCGTCAACTCGGCACGGCCGCCCTATACTACGGATTTCCTTGAGCGATTTCGTGCGGCGCAGGCCGAACGGATGCGCAGGATTACCGGTTGGGTGAAGGCGGAACTCGCCCGACTGCAAAGCAGCGACACCGGCGAACTCGAGCGCGGTTTCGTCACGCACAGGACGCTGGCCGACCCGCGCTGGCTGGACCCTGACGTTGAGCCCAACGGGCGCACCCCGGGGCAATCCTATCTGGGCAAGCCGGTGGTGGTAAACAACGGGCCGGTGGGCCTGGCGCGCTTTTCCACCTTGCGGTCCTGGCTGTCGCAATGGTCGGTCGAGGACAGCCGCGCGGACGGGGTCGCCAACGCCATGCGGATCTCCGTTCCCTTCCTTGCGATCGAGAACGGCGCGGACGACGCCGTGCCCCAGCTTCACGTCCCGCGGGTGTTCGCCGCTGCGGCGAGCGAGGACAAGACGTTCCATCGGGTCGAGGGCGCGAACCACTACTACGCCGGTCAGTATGAGCAACTGGCTGAAACGACCAGCCTCGTGCAGAGGTGGCTGGCCGACCGTGATCTTTCGGGCCGCGCGGCGTGAACCTCTTTAATCTGCTTGCGGCAAATGCCCGGCGCTTTCCCGACGAACCGGCGGTTTTCGCAGGAGACCGGCGGTTTGCCACCTGGCGCGAACTGCACGCCCGCGCCTTGGCGATATCCGGCGGGCTGGCGCTGGAGCGCGGGGCGCGTGTCGTCATCGCCAGCAAGAACTGCCCGGAATATGTCGAACTGCTGTTCGCCTGCTGGGCGGCAGGGGCGATTGCGGTTCCTGTCAACGCGAAGCTGCACGTTCGTGAGATAGCGGACATAATCGAAAGTTCCGGCGCCGCGACCGTCTTCGCGTCCCCCGCCCTGGCGGCCGGGCTTGGGGGCGCGATCCCGATCGGCGGCGATCGATACGCAGAGTTGCTGGCGGCCGCGCCAAGGCACCCGGTTGACGTTTCGGCCGAAACCCCCGCGTGGCTGTTCTATACGAGCGGCACCACCGGAAAGCCGAAGGGGGCGGTTCTCACCCATCGTAACCTGATGGCAATGACCGTGGCCCATCTCGCCGACTTCGAGGAGCTACGTCACACCGACGCCTTGCTCCATGCGGCGCCGATGTCGCACGGATCGGGCCTCTACATCCTTCCCTATGTGGCTCGCGCGGCCCGGCAAGTGGTCATCGACGGCGACGGCTTCGATCCCGGAACATTTCTGGACCTTTGCGACGTGCATCCGGGAGCGGGAGCGTTCCTGGCACCCACCATGGTTCGCCGTGTGCGCGCCGAAGCCGAACAGCGCGGCGGACCGCCCAAAGGATTGCGCAGCATCATGTATGGCGGTGCTCCCATGTATCTTGAGGAGCAGAAGCGTTGCCTGCGGGTATTCGGTGCTATCTTCAGGCAGCTCTATGGGCAGGGCGAGGCGCCGATGACAATTACCGGCCTCAATCGTGATGATCATCTTGGCGACAACGATGTGCTTGGCTCGGTGGGCTGGCCCCGGTCGGGAGTCGAGGTCGCGATTCTCGATGCGGACAACAGCCACCTCCCGGCCGGCGAAATTGGTGAGATAGCCTGTCGCGGCGATATCGTGATGTCCTGCTACTGGAATGATCCCAAGGCGACGGCCGCCACGATAAGGGACGGTTGGCTGTTGACCGGTGATGTCGGGTTCCTCGGCGAGGACGGCAAGCTGACGCTGCGCGACCGCTCCAAGGACGTCATCATTTCAGGTGGCACCAACATCTATCCGCGCGAGGTCGAAGAAGCCCTGCTGAGCTTTCCCGGCATCGCGGAAGTCTGCGTGGTCGGCGCGCCCGATGAGGAATGGGGCGAGGTGGTGGTGGCGTTCGTCGTCACCGCCGAGGGGGCGATCGTTGACGATGCCGGGCTCGACGCCCATTGTCTCAGCCGGATCGCCCGCTTCAAGCGACCCAAGCGATACGTCTTCATCGATGCGCTGCCCAAGAGCAGCTATGGAAAGGTGTTGAAGCGAGAACTGGTCGAGCGGATGCGGAAGGGCTAGATTCCGCTTTGGCGCCGGATTCCTGCCGGGTCATCCGTCCCGTCCGTTGTTTGCCGCATTTTCCAGGTGGCGGCACGCGCGACGATCGACCGCATCAGCCCCCGGCAGGCGCCGTTGCCGCGCGCCGGGTGAGGTCTGGATAGGGCTCCTGCCGTAGCAGCATGGCGCTGGCGATAAAGACGACGATCATCGATGTCGCCGCGGCCGCCGCATACGTGCCGGTGATGTCGAAGACGATGCCGTAGAATGGATGCGCGACAATCCCCCCGGCACACAGCATGGCGAAGGTGAGGCCAAAGAGCTTGCCGAAATGACGCTGGCCGAAATAGCGCGAGACCATATAGCTGGCGATGTCCACCTCGGCCCCGACCGCGAGGCCGATGCACGGGATGGCCAGCCACACCAGATCGGATACGCCGAGCGCGAGGACGAAGAAGCCCGCGGCCGCGAGGGTGCCCATGGCCATGTAGATGTAGCTGGCGAAGATGCGATCGAGCAGATAGCCGGTCCCCAGCCTTCCCACCATGACGGCGATGCCCAGCAGACCTTGCGCGGCGATCGCCTGCTCGGTGGAAAGGCCGGTGGCTTCGACGATCGGGACGAGCTGACCCACCGTCGCGGCCGTGCCGAAGTAGAACAGGCTGAACGAGATCACGAAAAGCCAGAACTTGCCTGAGCGGATCGCCTCGCCGAACGCAACGCCCACTTCCATCGGGCCTTCGGCGCGGGCCCCGCTCTGCGCGGTGCGTACCGGCCGCAATCCGGTGTAGACCAGCAGTAGCAGCAACAGCGGGATACAGGCGAGAGCCAGCCACGATGTGCGCCAGTCCGTCACTTGCAGCAGGGCGTAGCCGATGATCGGCGCGAACACGAGAGAGATGGCGGTGCCGCTTTGGGCGAGCGCCAGCGCGAGACCCCGGGCCGCGTCGAAGGCCTGAACGATGGGGCGGCAGAACACGACCTGGGTCGTGCCGGCGCCAAGCACGGCGACCACGATGAACGCCGCGTAGAGCGTCCAGATGGACGGCTGCAGCAGGGCGAAGAAGGCGTAGCCGGAGATCAGAAGCGTCATCGATGTCAATGCGACGCGCCGTGCGCCCCAACGGTCTACGACGGCGCCGATCCCCGGAGCGAGAAGCGAAGTCGCCGCGATGTAGAGGCTGAGAGCTGTCGCCATCTCGGCGCGCGACCAGCCGAATTCCTGTTCCCAGTGCGGCATGTAAACGCCGGCGACGTGAACGGGGGCCATCAGCGCGACGATGCCAAACATCGCGCTGGCGAGCACGCCCCATCCTCGGCGCAGCTCTTCCCCGCGCGTGACGGCAGTTGCGATCGTCCCGGAAGGGGCGGCAGCCAGGGTGGTCACGTCGAAACTCTCCCGTGCAAAATCCTTCGGGCCTCTTTTTAGCAGGCGCCGGCCAAGCTTTATGTATGCCTTGGTGCATACACGGGGTCGTCCCCTGCAAGCGGGACAAACACGGGCGGCTTGCCCCGTTATACCCGGTGTTTGCAGAGCCAAAGGCCATCCCCATCGGCTGGAGCCGGGCGGCCGCGCTTTTTGCCTGACCCCCGAGAGGAAAAATGAAACCATGACGTCTGATCGAGCCAGTTTCGAAGACAGAATCGCCATTCAGGACATGATTTGCGCGGTCTCCGCGTACGGCGACCGACGGGAGTTCGACGCGATGTACGGACTGTTCGCCGCCGATGCCGTTTTCGACTATGCGAGCCTGCTAGGCACCTCCGGCGCGCTCTCTCTCGATGAATTTCGCGCCAACGCCGCAAAATTCCGCCCTGCGATCGACACGCTGCACCAGGTGACCAACTTCGCCATCCGCATCGATGGCGATACGGCCGAAGCGCTCTCTACCGTTCGGGCCGTCACCTGCGTCGATGACCTCGTGGCAGAGAATGGTGGCCTTTATACGCACCGGCTGCGCCGCACAGAGGCAGGCTGGCGGATCACCTATGTTCGCTATGACGTGGTCTTCCGCCAGGGACCCGACGTTTTTGCGCGCGCGCGGGCCAAGATGGGTGCGGAGAGTGCCGCCGACGAATGACCGCTGGCGATGCCCGGGGCGTCCCTTCCGTAGGAGACAGTCGGCGGCCAGGCTTTGGGCTAAAGTAGGTTCAATGTGAAATAGAAATGGACTGTCGGAGGCTGGAGGCCAGAATGAACATTGCGACTGATTCCACCGCGTTGAAACCCGAAGCACTGGCGCGATATGCTGCCGATTTCGCGCGCGACGGCGCTGTCCATATTCCCCAGATGCTGACCAGCGAGGAAATGGACATCGTCGAGGAAGTGTTCACTTTCGCTGCGGATCATCCCGGGCCGCACGCGTTTGACAAGCCCACGACCGAAAAGTTCGTTTATGTCGATAACGGCCTCGTTCACCTCTGGCATGAAGAGCCCTATCGCAAACTTTTCCAGATCCCTGCGTTCGGCAAAGTGTCGGCGGCGTTGTTCGGTGATCCGGATATCTGGTTCATCAACGAGCAGGTGACGTGGAAGCAGGGTGGCTCGAAGCGCACGCCGTTCCATCAGGACACCCGATATTTCAACTATGACGGGCCGGACCAGGTCCAGTTCTGGATTTCTCTCGGCTCGCTTGCCAAAGCGAACTCGCTGGAGTTCGTGAAGGGTTCTCACGCCGGCCCGATCTATGGCCACATCGAGGATTCCGAAACCCGCCTCGGTGAAAAGCCGCCGATGCCGCCGTTGCACGGGCGGCCGATCCACGAGAACATCGAGGCCAATCGTAGCGCCTACGAAATTCTCTCGTGGCCGATCGAACGGGGCGACGTGCTGGCCTTCCACCCGACGACCATCCACGGCGGCGCGCCTGACAAATCGGATCTCAGTCGTCGATCGCTGACACTGCGTTGCTGCGGCACGCGCACGGTACGCGTACCCACTCCCGAGGCGATGGCCGAAGGAATCGGCGATCACGGCATCTACGGCGAACTTGAGACGAAGCCGCTCGGAACGCCCGTCTGCTCGCTGAGCCTGCCCGTGCGTATCTGGCCGCTGGCCGCGGCCTGACAGCCCGGAAAAAGGAGAAGACGATGCTGAATGCCATGGCCGACGCGACGGAACTGCCGCGGCTGGATGTCGATCCTTTCGACGAGGCGATTCTGGCCGATCCCTATCCCTTCTACGCCCATTTGCGCTCGCTCGGCCCGGTGTTCTGGGTCGAGAAGTACGGCTATTACGGCACGGCCCAGTGGGCGCCGATCCAGCAGATCATCACGACGTGGCAGGATTACACCGCCACCAAGGGCGTGGGCATGTCCGACATCACCCAGCCCGGATCGTGGCGGGAGAAGGGCGCTCTGGTCGAAGAGGATCCGCCAACGCACACCAGCATCCGCAAGCCGATGCAGCAGATCATGTCGGTTCAGCGCGTACTGGGCTGGCGAGACGAATTCGTGCGCATGGGCGAGAGTCTGCTCGACGAAGTCCTGTCGGGCGGGGATGTCGACGTGGTTCCGGATATCGCCGAGGCGTTCGTGATGAGCGCGCTGCCGGCGCTTCTGGGTGTCAAGACCAACCGGCAGGCGCTGCTTGCGGTTGGCGATCACAACTTCAATGCCATTGGCCCGCAGAACGGCATCTTCGCGGCGTCGGCGGCTCGCGTAGCAGAAGTCGCGGAATGGTATGACGAGGCGTCGACCGAAGCTGCCATGACCCCGGGAGGGCTGGGGGAAGAGTTCTACAAGGGCGAACGCGAGGGCACGTTCGGGCCGGGCATGGCCTACAAGATCGTGCGAATGCTGCTGCGCGGCGGTTTCGACACCACGATCTCGGGGATCGGCACCACGATCTACCATTTCGCCAGGAATCCGGACCAGTATGACCTCGTGCGCGCCAACCCCAAGCTGATCGCGCGCGCGTTCGAGGAATCGCTGCGGCTTGAATCGCCGGCGCAGAGTTTGTTCCGGACGGCTAATGAAGGCGTCGAACTTGCCGGCGTGCCGCTCAAGGCCGGGACGAAAGTGCAATACTGGCTGGCATCCGGCAATCGCGATCCGCTTCAATGGGATGAGCCCGAGCGCTTCCGCGTTGATCGCGGGTTGAGCGATTCCCAGGTCTTCGGAGGCGGCGTCCACAAATGCATCGGCAGCATGGTTGCGAAAGTCGAGGCGGAGGCGCTGTTCTCAGTGTTCGTAAAGCGTGTGAAGCGGATCGAACTCACGGGCGAGCCTCGCTTCCGTCTGTCGAACTCGTTGCGGACGTTCGACACGTTGCCGGTGCGGTTCGTGCTGGACTGAACGCATGACGCCGGCGCGGTGAGCCGGAAAGAGCTGCAAAGGGAGCGGATTATGAATGCAATAGCGGTGCCGGAAGAGATGAAGCGGTTCGCCGGCCGGATCATGGACATCGACAGCCACGAGATGATGCCGGTGCAGTCGTGGATCGACATCTTCGGCGAAGAGTTCCGTCCGATCGTCGAATGGCTGTCCGAGGAGTTTGTCGTCACCGGCAAATCCGATGCCAATGATCTCAACTCGCTCAACTATCCGGGCTTCGATGGCGAAGCGTCGGAAATCGATGCGCAGGTCCTGAACCGTAAGGGATCGCGCGCGCCCGGCGCCATCGACCCGAAGCTGCGGTTGGATGTCATGGATGCGGCGGGTGTGTCGCGCCAGCTCATGTTTCCCGGCGTCAGCCCGAAGCTTCTGCGTATCGCGCTTTACGGTGCGAGCATGCCCGGCTCCGCGGTCCTTGAGGAGCCCGAATTCCTGCGGCGCGAGCCGGACAAGCACGCGCTGGCGCGCCGCTGGCTGGGCATCTACGACGATTGGTGCATCGACGTGATGCAGCAGTCCAAGGGACGCATCCGCCCGGCGGTGCTGGTGAGCGGCAAAAGCCCGGAAGATCTCTATGCTCACGTCGAGAGCCTGTTGAAGCGGGGCATCCGCGCGATCTTCCTGCCGACCGGGGTGCCGCCGGGCGGCCGGTCTCCCGCGCACAGCGATCATGATCGACTGTGGAGCCTGTTGGCGGAAGCCGATTGCGCCGTGACGCTTCACGTCGGGGTCGAGAACGATTTTCTCAAGACGAGGGAATGGGTCGAGGCTCCGGTATTCAAGGGCTACAAGGAACTGCTTGAGTTCGCATCGGATCCCTACACGCTGGCGACGCTGCATGTGCCGGCGCAGAATTTCCTGTCCGCGGTTGTCATGGGCGGGGTGTTCGAACGCCATCCACGCCTGCGCTTTGGCATTGTCGAACTCGGCGGGATGTGGATCGGGCCCCTCATGGAACTGATGGACTCGTGGTACGACAATTCCAAGATGAGCCGCCACCTGCCGGATCGTCCGTCGAACTACATCAAGCGCAATGTTCGCGTGACCCCGTTCGTCTTCGAGGATTCAGGAGCGCTGATCCGAAAGTACGGCCTTGAGGATGTGTTGTGCTTCTCGACCGACTATCCGCATATCGAGGGTGGGCAGGACATGTATCGCAAATACCACGAGATGCTGAGCCCGCTCGGCCCGGAGGCGGAAGAAAAATTTTTCGTCAGGAACGGCTCATTCCTGCTTCCAGCCTGAGGAGCGGGACATGCGAGGACTCGATAGCCGATCGATTATCGTCTGCGGGGGGGCGAGCGGCATCGGTCGCGCCTGTGTGACTGCACTGGTGGAAGCGGATTGTCGCGTGACCATCGCCGATCACGACGAGGCCGCCGGCCGCGCGGTCGTTGAGGAAGTCGAGCGGCGAGGCGCCGAAGCGCTGTTCGTGCCCTATGACGCGACATCCGAGGCGGATGCGGAGCGCCTCGTCGCCGCCGCGCTCGATCGTTTCGGCGCCCTCCATGGCATGTGCTACTCCGTGGGATTGTCGACGGTGCGCAAGTCGGTGAAGGAAATGACCCTCGCCGAATGGCAGCGAGCGCTCGATGTCAACCTGACCGGGGCATTCCTGGCGATCAAGCACCAGTTGCCCGCCATCGAGGCGGCGGGTGGCGGTGCGATGGTGCTGATCGCGTCGATGGCGGCGATGAAGGGAACAGCGCGGGCGGCGGATTACTGCGCATCGAAAGCCGGTATGCTGGGACTGATGCGCTCGGTCGCCGTTGAATGCGCCGAAGCTGCTGTGCGCCTAAACGTCGTGATGCCGGGAGCCACCTGGACGCCGATGCTGGAAGCAGCCACCTCGCGCGAGCACAGCGAGGGTCTGGTGGCGCGCACCCCGCTGCGCCGGATCGCGGAGCCGCACGAGATCGCAGAAGCCGTCCGCTGGCTGTTGTCCGACGAGGCCTCATACATCACGGGCGCCGCCATCGCCGCCGATGGCGGGATGTCCGCCTTATGACTGACGCAAGAGCACCAACCATGCGAGGAATCACACTTCAGGCCCCCGGTGGACTGGACGCCCTCGCCATTCGCGAGACGTCGGATCCCGGTCCTCCCGGTCCGGGCGAGGTTCGCGTGCGCGTGCGGGCATCGTCGCTCAACTATCACGACTGGCGCGTTTGCAGCACCGTTCAGAATCCAGCTTTCTACGGTATCGTGCCCATGGCCGATGGCGCTGGCGTCGTGGAGGCGGTCGGCGAGGGCGTGCGTGAGTTTGTCGTGGGCGACATGGTTATCTCGGTGTTCCTGCCGATGTGGCAGGAGGGACGCCCGCGCATGGATCACATGAAGGTGATCCCCGGCGACACGGTCGATGGCTATGCCTGCGAATACGTCGTGCGGCCGGCCGACTGGTTCACGCGGGCGCCTGCCGGATGGAGCGCCGTGGAGGCGGCCACGCTGCCCACCGCCGGGGTCACGGCCTGGCGCGCGCTGATCGAGGATGGCGCCCTAAGAGCGGGCGCGACCGTGCTGACCCTGGGAACGGGCGGTGTGTCGCTCTTTGCCCTGCAGTTCGCCAAGGCGCTTGGCGCGAAAGTCGTCATCACCTCTTCCAGCGACGAGAAGCTCGAGCGAGCCAGGGCGTTCGGCGCCGATCATACGATCAATTATCGAACCACGACCGATTGGGCGACCGAGGTGGTGTCCCTCACGGGCGGGCGGGGTGCGGATCACGTCCTGGAGATGGGCGGCGCCGATACGCTGGAGCAATCGGTCCTCGCTGCCAGGGATGGTGGGCATATCGCCCTGATCGGCGCTCTCACCGGTCATGCCGTGCAGGCGCCGATCGGGCTCGTTATGCGAAAGCATGTGAATCTCCAGGGTGTCGTCGTGGGCAGCCGGATGCACCAGCAGAGCATGGTCGACGCGATCGAGGCGCTCGGCCTCCGGCCTGTTGTCGACAAGGTTTTCGGGCTCGATGAACTGGCCGATGCCTTCCGATTTGAAAAGGCAGGGCGGCACTTCGGCAAAGTTTGCGTGCAATGGTGAGAATGGACAGGGGTATGATCCGGGGAAAAGGAACGGGCGCCATGGCCCGGCTCGATGATCGGATTGCGGTAGTGACCGGCGGATGCTCGGGCATCGGCGAGCAAATCGTTCACCGGTTTCTGGACGAGGGCGCTCTGGTGGTTGTCACCGACCGCCAGGAGCCGCAGGGAGCATTGGCTGATCGTATCGGCGACCGGCTAGCCTATGTGCGAGCCGATATCACGGTGACGGACGAACTGGTTCAGGTCTTCGACGTCGCGAAGCAGCGGTACGGCGGCCTCGACATCCTGGTCAACAACGCCGGAGCCGGCGGCACCACTGCCCGGATTGTGGATATGGACCTTGACGCGTGGGACGCGATGTTCGCGCTGCTGGTGCGGGCTCCGATGGTGGCCATCAAGCACGCCGCGCCGATGATGGCTGCGCGCGGCGGCGGAGCAATCGTCAATATTTCATCGATTGCCGGGCTGCGTTCCGGACTGACCGCCGGGGCGGCGTATTCCGTCGCGAAGGCCGCCGCGCTCAAGCTGACGAGTACGGCGGCGCTGGAACTCGCCAGCGACAGGATTCGGGTGAACGCGCTGCTGCCGGGTGCCGTCGCGACGACCATGTTTGCAGGAGGTCTGGGCCTTTCGGCGGAGGAGGGGCGGCGTCACCTGCCGGAAGTCGAGGCGATCTACCAGCACGGCCAGCCTTTGCCGGTGACTGGCAAGCCCGAGCACCTTGCCAGCGCGGCCGTTTTCCTCGCCAGCGACGAGGCGGCCTTCATCACCGGGGTCGATATCATCGTCGACGGCGGGCTGACGCTCGATCCGTCCGTGTGGAAGGGTGCGCGGGAGAAGATGATCGCTCTGGGCGCGCGGCTGCGTGCCGAGTGACGGGAACTTGCCCGATAGCAGGAACTCGTATCGGCGAACGGATACCAGATACCGTCAACAGACATAGGGAATGAAATTGGCACAAACGATAGAAGAGCGGCTCTGCTTCCTTGAAGACCAGTTTCAGCTCATGCAGCTTCTCAACGATTATCAGCGCTTCACCGATGAAGCGGACCCGGAAGCCTGGGCCAACTGCTGGGTCGAGGATGCCGTCGTCGCCAGGGCCGGGGACCCGGAACCGATGCGCGGACGCAAGGAACTGGCTGCCGGTGTCGCGAAGTCGATCGCGCAGTTCGATACGCGACAACACGTTCTTACCAACCCCTCGTTCCAGATCGACGGCGATCACGCGACCGGCGTTTGCGGCCTTGTCTACACCGGTCGGATGAACGGCGCGGGGATCGAGGACTATGTGCAGTTCGGCGGCAGCTATCGATGGGGCTTCCGGCGCACCGCCGAGGGATGGAAGATCGCGACCCGCGAGATGGTGACGGACTGGAAACGGCCGGTACCCGGTTGAGGCACGAATCCCCTGGAATTCGGGTAGGTTCGGGGCGTCCGGCACCCCGCGCACTTCGGCGGAAGCCAGTGGCTGAGATCGGTTGCCAGGGCCATGCGCCTGGGGAAAGCGACCTTGTCATATTCCGTTTTTCTGGTCGTTTAGTTCCCTGAACCAGCCAAGGCGCCGCATGACGTGCTTTTCGACCTCGAGCAGGAGCATGAGAGCGGCGCCGACAAGAACGAGCAGCGCGAGGTCGGCGAAGGCGAGCGGCCGCGAGTGGAAGATTGCGTTCATGAACGGGGCGTAGGTGAAAAGTGCCTGACCAAGAACGAGGATCGCGATCGCGATCAGCACGGCGGGGGTTCCCACGGCACCGCGCCACGTCAGGGACGTAATGTGCAGATAGCGAACGTTGAAGAGATAGAAAATCTCCGCGACGATGAACATGTTGACGACCATCGTGCGTGCGACTTCGAGACCCCGCCCCTGGTCGAGCATGTAGAAGAAGATGCTGAGAGTCACGGCGGCGAACAGCACCGACACCAGCACAACGCGCCACAGGAGGAACGGTGAAAGCAGGGGCGCGCCGCGCTCGCGCGGACGACGCTGCATCGCGCCTGGCTCGGTGGGCTCGAAGGCGAGCACCAGGCCCAGGGTCGCGGCAAGGATGAGGTTGACCCACAGGATCTGGGTTGCCGACATCGGCAGGGCAAAACCCAGGAGTATCGCCAGGACGACGGCGAGCGTCTCCCCGCCGTTCGTGGGGATTTCCCAGGAAATGACTTTCCTGATGTTGTCATAGACGGTCCGGCCCTCGCGCACGGCGCTGACGATAGATGCGAAGTTGTCATCGAGGAGCACCATGGCGGCAGCTTCCTTCGAGGCCTCGGTCCCCTTGATACCCATGGCCACGCCGACATCCGCCTGCTTGAGCGACGGCGCATCATTCACCCCGTCACCGGTCATGGCGACGATCTTGCCTTGCGCCTGTAACGCGCGGACGATGCGCAGCTTGTGCTCCGGGCTGGTCCGGGCGAAGACGGAGACGCTGTTGACGACCTGTTCGAGTTCCTCGTCCGCAAGCCTCTCCACATCCGCGCCGGTCATCACCTGCGGATCGTCCGCCAATGCGAGCTGGCGCGCGATCGCCAGCGCCGTTGCGGCATGATCGCCGGTGATCATCTTGACGTCGATCCCGGCCGAACGGCATTCGGCGATCGCTTCCTTCGCTTCGAGACGCGGCGGATCGATGAAGCCGACAAGGCCGAGCAACCCGACGCCGGCCATGTCGGCGAATGAGATCCGCTCCGCATCCGGCGGCATCTTCTTCGCGCCGAACGCGAGGACACGTTCGCCCTCGCTTCCCGCTTCGGTTATGGCTTGGTCCCAGTAGCCGATTTCGTCGGGCGCGGTCATCGCGAAGATGGCCTCGGGCGCACCCTTGACGAAGATCATCGTTGCGCCGTCAGGTCCGCGGCAAAGCGTTGCCATGAAGCGGTGCGCGGCATCGAATGGAATCTCGTCCAGGCGCTGCCATTCGGAACGCTCAATCTCGGGATCGACAGCCGCTTTCATGGCCAGCGCCAGCAGCGCTCCTTCCATGGGATCGCCTTCGACCCGCCATTCATTTCCATCGTTGCGCAGCGACGCATCATTGCACAGCAGCCCGCAGCGGATCAGCGGCATCGAAGCGGAGAGGGCTTCGGCCCGATCGCCCGGTCCGGCAATCCCGATATGACCTTCCGGGACATAGCCCGAGCCTTCGGCAAGCATGGTGTACCGGGCGGTGACGATCCGGCGCGCCGTCATCTCGTTGCGCGTCAGCGTGCCTGTCTTGTCCGAGCAGATGACCGACGTGGCGCCGAGCGTCTCGACGGCGGGAAGCTTGCGGATGACCGCATTGCGCGCCACCATACGGCGCACCCCGATGGCAAGCGTGATGGTGATGACCGCGGGCAGGCCTTCCGGCACGATGCCCACGGCAAGCGCGACGACCGCGATCAGGGCATCGATCCAGTCGTAGTTCCGGGCCAGGACGGCGAAAGCGAACAGCGCGATGCCGCCGGCAAGCACGAACCAGGTGAAACGGCGCGCGAACTGGTCGATCTGCTTGAGCAGCGGCGTCGCTATTGCTTCAACCGACTGGATCAGCGAACTGATCCGTCCGATCTGCGTGTGGGAACCGGTCGCGACGACGATCCCGTTTGCTTGACCGGCCACGACCAGAGTGCCGGAAAAGGCCATGTTGCGCCGGTCCGCCAGTTCGGTCTCCGCCGGCAGAACCACCTCCTGCTTTTCCGCCGCCACCGATTCGCCGGTCAGGATCGCTTCATCGATCAGAAGACGGCGGGCATGAAGCAGCCGCAGATCGGCGGGAACGCGATCCCCGGCTTCGATTATGACGAGATCGCCCGGAACGATCTCGGAGACCGGGATTGTCTGTCGGCTTCCGCCGCGAACAACGCTCGCCTTCGGCGCGATCATCTGCTGAATCGCCTCGAGCGCTTGCTCTGCCTTCCCCTCCTGGATATGGCCGATGATCGCATTCACGATGACAACCGCGACAATGACCGCCGCATCGATCATGTGGTCGAGCAATGCGGCGGCCAGCGCGCCGGCAAGCAGGACGTAGATCAGCGTATTGTTGAACTGGGCCAGGAAGCGCAGCAGCGGGCTGCGCCGGGCTGCTCTGGGCAGTGCATTGGGACCGAAACGGGCAGCTTGCTGGCTGACGTCCTCTCGCGAAAGCCCGGTAAGCTCCACACCGAAGATCCGGCCGATCTCGCTGCCCGGTAGCGCATGCCAGCGTACTTCTTCAAAATCGACCGGTGCCGACATCAAGTCTCCTTCAGATGGACGGGAACATCGGGTCAGGCACAGAGACACCGGGCCAGTCGACCAGCCGTTCGAACGACCTGCCGCTAATGTACCATCAAATATCTGGACCAAGCACCCGATTAGTCCATTTTGATGTTTGCATTCGTCCTTGAAGCGGACGTCGTGGGGAGGCTGGCCTGTAAAGCCGTGTCGTATGGCTCCGGCCCCGCCGCCAGGTGGATCACCGCTTCCAGGCCGCCGGAGGGACGATTTGCCAGCGTCACGGTCCCGCCCAATCGGACGGCGAGGCGGTGGGCTATGGCGAGGCCGAGGCCAGAGCCGCCGGTATGCCGGTTTCGGGATGCCTCTACGCGCCGGAAGGGCTCGAAGACGGTCTCGATCTCGCTCTCGGGAATGCCTGGGCCGTCATCTGTGACCGTGATGGCGATGCCGTTCTGTGTATGCTTCAGCGTAACCCGCGCATTGCCCGCATGCCGCGTGGCGTTCTGGACGATGTTGCGAACGAGCCGCTTCAGCTTGAGCGGGCGCGTGACCGCCTCAAGGCGGTGCGGTCCCGCATATTCGGCGTCTTCTCCGCGATCGCGCGCCTCGTCGACGACCGTCATGACGATCGAGGCGATGTCCGCGCGTTGCTCCGGCTCCGGATCGTCGCCGCGCAGATAGTCGAGGATCGATGCGACGAACCCTTCGATCTCCTCGACATCCTGCTCGAGAGCGGAGCGTGTATCGGCATCCTCGACGGTCGATGCATTGAGCCGCAGCCGTGCGAGCGGCGTACGCAAGTCGTGCGACATCGCGGCCATGGACTGAACCCTGTCGCGGACCTGGGCGAGCAGCCGCGTCTGCATCCGATCGAAGGCCGCGGCGACCTGGCGGACTTCGCGCGGCCCCTCGACCTTGATGGGGACGACGTCCTCGCCCCCTACGCGCCCGGCTGCGATGGCGATCTGACCGAGCGGCCGCGCGATCATTCTGCCGAACAGCAAGGCGACCAGGATGACGCAGAGGAGGAGGAGCAGGACCGAGGCCATATAGTGGATGAGCTGGGGCCGGCTCACGAAATAGCTCCCGGCCCGGAACGTGATCCAGCCGCCGTTGCCGAGGCGCAGCGATCCGGTCAGATCGGCGCCATCGCGCGAGACCTGGAAATCGCGATTTCGCAACTGCGGCCGCAAGTCGACGACCAGTGCCGCGAGCGCGGCCTCCTCGGCATCGGCAGGCCCGGTGGAGCGGGCGGGGGGCGTGTCGCGGCGTGTCACGATCAGATCGGGGCGCCACATTTCGGTCATCCGCTCGAGCGCGTCCGGGCGGGTCGCGGCGAACTCATCGGCGAAGGAGAGCCAGTCCGCCAGGCGTTGGGCCCGGCCATGCTCCATCCGGGCGGTCTCGATCCGATCGAAGATGATTTCACTGCCGACGAACTGCAGGATCCGTCCCCGCAAACCGTCCAGCCATTGCAACGGGCGAGGAAGGCGCCAGCTCAAACCTGTTCCACCGGCTGGGTGAAGATGTAACCGAAACCGCGGACGGTGCGGATCAGCTCGCGCTTGTCCTCGTCGCCCAGTTTGCGCCGCAGCCTGCAGATGTGGACGTCGATCGTACGGTCGGAAGCGTTGCCCAGGCGCGCGCGCGACAATTCGAGGAGCAGGTCGCGTCCGACCACGCGTTGAGAGTGCTCGAGAAGCGCCAGAAGCAGATCGAACTCGGCGCCGGAAATTTCCACGCGCGCGCCGGTGGGGCTGAACAGCGCGCGTTGCCCCAATTCGACCGACCAGCCCGCGAAACGCAGCGACCGCGGATGCGGCGGCATGTGGGCCTGCGGCATCCGGCTGCGCCTCAGCATCGCGCGTACGCGGGCCAGGAGTTCGCTTTCGGTGAATGGCTTGGCGATATAATCGTCCGCTCCAAGCTCGAGCCCCGTCACGAGATCGGCCTGTTCCCCGCGCGCGCTGATCATGATGATGGGCACGGGATTGTCGTCCACCGATCGCAACCGCCGGCAGATGTCAAAGCCGTTTTGTCCGGGCATCATGACGTCGAGCAGGATCAGGTCGACATTGATGCTCTCGAGGGTGTCGAACATTGCCTTGCCGTCACTTGCCAGCAGGCAGTGAAATCCGTTGGCGCGCAGGATCCGATGGAGCACTCTGCGCATCCCGGCATCGTCGTCGACGATCAGGATGGAGGCCGGTTCCGGATCGGGCGCGACCGCGAACTTCACGCCGCCGTCCGGAATGTTGCGAGTTTGTTGCGTGAACATTTTCTATTGTTAAGCGAACCGCGCGAAATTGACTTCCGTCCGTCCGCCCCCCTTTAGGCAGTGCAATTGCAAATAAGTAGCATTTCCTAGGGGGTATGCAAAGTGACCGATATGCATAGCAACAACCGCGCGGCCGCGCCTTCCAGTTCACCCAGCGCCCTGCTCGCGCTCGGCTGCATCGGACTGATGGCCGGTGCATCTCCGGCGGCGGCGCAGGAAGAGACGCGCCTGGGCGGCGTGACCGTCACCGATACGGCGATCGACGACACCTACAACCGGAGCGAACTCCAGTCGCCCAAGAGCACTGCTCCCCTGCGCGACACGCCGCAGACGATCAGCGTGATCCCGCAGGAGGTCATCCGCGACCGCGCCGCTCGCACGCTGACGGACGTGCTGCGCAACACGCCCGGCATCAGCTTCAACGCCGGCGAGAACGGCTTTGCCACGTCGACCAATAACTTCAGCCTGCGCGGCTTCGACACCAGCGGCAGCGTGTTCGTCGATAACGCCCGCGACTCGGGCAGCTTCGGCCGCGACGTGTTCAACATCGAAGCGGTGGAGGTCGTGAAGGGTGCGGCCGCCGACAATGGCCGCGGCAGCGCCAGCGGCTATGTCAACATTGACACCAAGAAACCGTCGCTGGACCGTTTCATCGCGGGCGATGTCAGCTTCGGCTTCGATCAGTACGACAGCAAGTCACGGCTGCGCGGCTCGATCGATATCAACCAGCCGCTCGGCGACACGGCGGCCTTCCGCCTCAACGCGGTGGTCGAGGACAGCGGCGTTGCCGGCCGCGAACTGGCGAAAAACAAGCTCTGGGGCGTGGCGCCCTCGATCGGCGTCGGCCTCGGCACCGATCTGCGGGCGATCGTGTCGTGGGAGCATGTCGAGCGCGACGACCGGCCCGACTGGGGCGTGCCCGGCGCGAGCATCCGCAAGACACTGGCCTATGACCCGGCGACCGTCGGCGCACCGCGCGACGCATTCTACGGTCTCGCCACCGATTTCGACGATATAACCAGCGATGCCGTCTTCGGCCGCATCGAATATGAACCCTTCGCCGGCTTCGTGCTCGCCAACCAGACCCGCTGGACGCGCGTCGAGCGGCAGGCGCGCTTCACCCAGCCGACCGGCTTCACCGCCGCCACCGGCGAGGTTCCTACGAGCACTGTCTTTTACGACAGGACCAACCGGAGCCTGAGCAACCTCACCAGCCTGAACGCACAGTTCGACACCGGCGGCATCTCGCACAGCCTCGCGGCCGGCGTCGAACTCACCTGGGAGAAATCGAACGCGAACCGCCCCGGCGGTGCCGTTCCCGCGCCCGGCGCGACCGACCTCTTCGATCCCGATCCGCACCGCGTCGGCGCAGCCCCATTCGTCCCGTCGCAGATCGCACGCGTCAAGGTCGATACCTTCGCGGTCTACCTGTACGACACGATCAAGTTCAGCGACCAGTTCCAGATCACCGGTGGCATCCGGGGCGAGGACTACAAGGTCCGGCTCACCAGCCTCGACGCGGCCGGAGCGCCGACCGGCGCCGACGGCTTCAGCCAGACCGACTTCTCGTGGAGCGGCAAGGTCGGCCTCGTCTTCAAGCCTGCTGAGAACGGCAGCTTCTATGCATCGTTCGGGACGTCGACCCAGCCGCCCGGCTCCTATCTGTCGAACCCTGACATCTCACGGACCGGCAACAACGCCTTTCCCGGCCTCGTCGACGGAGCAAAACCGGTTCGCTCGCATAATTATGAGATCGGCGCGAAATGGGACTTCTTCGGCGGCGGGCTCTCGGCTGCCGTCGCGCTGTTCCGCAGCGAGAAGCGCAACGTCGCGGTCACGGGCCGTCAGCCCGGCGATACCGCCGACAGCCTGCAGGGCTATCACAAGCAGATCGTCGAAGGCGCCGAACTCAGCCTGTCGGGCAATATCACCCCGGCATGGAGCATCTTCGGCGGCGTGCTGGTCATGGATAGCAAGCGCAAGATCAGCGACGCGCTGATCGCGGCGCGCGCCCTCGCCAATCCGGGCGATTACACGGCCGATTTCCCGGCTTCGGGAATCGACGGCGATCGTCTGGCGTTCACGCCGAACTTCTCGGCGACACTATGGACCAGCTACAAGCTGCCGTTCGGGCTCACGATCGGTGGCGGCGTCCAGCATGTCGGCTCGTCGTTCCTCGGCCGTCCGGACGATGCCATCCGCATCATCCCGAACGGCCGGTTTGGCAAGCTGCCGAGCTACACGCTGTTCAACGCGCTGTTCGCCTACGACGTGACCGAGAACATCGAGGTCAGGCTCAACATCGACAATATCGCCAACAAGAAATATGCCATTTCCACCAACTGGGCAGGCAGCCGGGCGTCGCTCGGCGCACCTCGCACCTGGATGCTCAGCGGCGGCTTCCGCTTCTGATGGGTATCCTGCGCCGCCCGGCCAGTGGGGGTGTCGGGCGGCGCTGGATGGGATCTAGGCGATGCTGGTTGAGATAGCGGAAGTGTTGTCCCGGAAGGAAGCTGCCGGGTTTCGGGATCGGCTCGATCAGGCGGGATGGCGGGATGGCCGCGACACGGCGGGCCACGTCGCGGCCCGGATGAAATCCAATCAGCAGCTTCCCGACGACGATCCGCTCGGCCGCGAACTCGGCGCCCTGATCGTCGAGCGCCTCTCGGCGACGCCCCGTTTCATCTCGGCGGCGCTGCCGCTCAAGGTGCTGCCGCCCCGCTTCAATCGCTACGCGGAAGACGGGGCATATGGCCGTCACATCGACAGCGCCGTGTTCAGTGCGCCGGGATCGCCGGAGCGCGTACGCAGCGATCTTTCCGCGACACTGTTTCTGAGCGATCCGGAAAGCTACGAAGGCGGGGAACTGCTCGCGGAGTTCGGGCTTATGCGCGAGCCGGTCAAACTGCCTGCCGGCCATATGCTGCTCTATCCGGCCAATACGCTGCATCGTGTCAAGCCGGTCACGCGCGGCGTGCGCTACGCCGCCTTTTTCTGGATTCAGAGTCTGGTCCGCGAGCAGACACGCCGCATGATGCTGCGCGAACTGGACGAGAGCATACAGGCGCTGGCCGGACAGGATGCCGGCAATCCCGAGATCATCAGGCTCACCGGCCTCTATCACAATCTGCTGCGCGAATGGGCCGATACGTGACGCTGCCGCCCCTCGAACGGATCCCGCCCGAAGTCGCCGCGCTCACAGACTACGAATCCCTGGCGCGCGAACGCATGTCGGACGCGGCCTGGGCCTATTTCTCCGGCGGGGCGGGCGACGAGTGGACCCTGCGCGAGAATGTCGCCGCTTATGCCCGCCTGCCGCTCCGCTCGCGCGTGCTGCGCGATCTTTCTGGCGGGCATACCCGCGTCACGCTGTTCGGCGCCGAGTTGGCGGCGCCGATCCTGCTGGCGCCGGTCGCCTTCCAGCGCCTCGCACACCCTGAAGGCGAGATCGCGACGGTGCTCGCCGCCGGCGCGCTCGATACCGCGATGGTCGTCAGCACTCAGGCGAGCGTCACTCTGGAAGCGATTGCCGCGCAGGCCGCCGCCCCGCTGTGGTTCCAGCTCTATATCCAGCCCGACCGCGTGTTCACCGCCGAACTGGTGGCGCGCGCCGAGCGTGCGGGCTATCGGGCGCTGGTCGTCACCGTCGACGCGCCGGTCAACGGCGCGCGCAACCGCGAGCAGCGCGCCGGTTTCACGCTGCCGTCAGGAGTGGAAGCGGTGAACCTGCAGGGTATGCGCGGCCTGCCGCCGGCATCGCCCGAAACACTTCTGTTCGGCACGCCGCTCGCCGCAAGCGCCCCGGGCTGGCCGGACCTCGCATGGCTGCGCGGGCTGACGCGCCTGCCGATCCTGCTCAAGGGCATCGTCGATCCCGAGGACGCGCGGCGCGCTGTCGCCATGGGGGTCGACGGCATCGTCGTCTCCAACCATGGCGGCCGGGCGCTCGATGGCGTGCCAGCCGCGATCGATCTTCTGGCGCCGGTAGCGGAAGCCATAGCCGGAGCCGTGCCGGTGTTGATGGACGGCGGCATTCGGCGCGGCACCGACGTCCTGCGCGCGCTCGCGCTGGGGGCGAGCGCGGTTCTGGTAGGCCGCCCCCAGATATACGCCCTGGCCGCCGCCGGCGCGCCCGGCGTCGCCCATGTGCTGCGCATCCTGCGCGCCGAACTGGAACTGGCCATGGCGCTGACCGGCTGCGCCGAGGTCGCCGCGATCGATCGCTCGGTACTGGCGGAAGAACGATGATGCATATGCGCATCACCCCCGCTGCCACTCCCGAGCCCCCCGTGCGCTACGGGCAGCGGCGGCTGAATCCCCTGGCGCTGGCGCTGGCGGCGGGCCTGCATGTTGGCCTGCTCGTGCTTCTGCTGACCTTCCGGGGACCGCTGACCGAGGTGGTCCGACAGCCGCGGGTGATCGTGTACGACGTGAAGCTTGAGCCGCCGCCCCCGCCGCCGGAGGCGCAGCCGAACCGGCCGGTCACCGAGCCATCGCCGGCGGCGGTTCATGTGCCGCGGCCGCCCATCGCGCTGCCCCTGCCGCCGCCCGCGATCGCCACCACGGAAGAGCCGCTGCCCCCAGCGCAGCCGGTCGCCGAAGCGGGTCCAAAAGTTGCGCCAGCGCCCGCGCCAGCGCCGCCGCCGCCGGTTGCGGGCGGCGATCTCTCCTCATCGATGATCCACGCACCGCCGCCGCGCTACCCGCATGAATCGCGCCGCAAGCGCGAGCAGGGCACGGTCGTGCTCACGGTGCTGCTCGCCACCGACGGGTCGGTGACCGATGTGCGTGTCGCGCGCAGCAGCGGCTATGCGCGGCTCGATGAGGCGGCGCGCAAAGCAGTGCGGAATTGGCGGTGGTCGCCGATGCTGCGCGCCGGCGTGGCTGTCGAGGTGAGAGGGACAGTGGAAATCCCATTTGTCCTGACCGGTTGACCGACAGCATGGTACGCCATTCGCCCTTTGCCCACCACATCGCGGTCGTCGTCATATAGATGCTCCTGTGCGCGGGGCGCGCCATGATCGAACCTATCGGTCGACGATCTCCTGCAGTGTCCGCGCCAGCCAGTCGCGCATGGTCTCGCTGGGATCGCCTCTCAGCGGCTCCAGCGGCAGCATCAGGCGATACGTGTAGAAGCCGGTGATGACCGCAATCAACTGGGCGACACGCTCGTCTGCTTGGGGGCCTCCGAACCAGCTTTCCAGCGGCTGGACGGCTTTGCGGGCGAGCAGCCGGAGCGTGACCTGGCGCGCCTGGCTGTCGCCTGCGGAAAAGACGAGCATGGGGATGACCGAAGCCGCGTCGGGGCGTGTCTCGAAGAAGGCGGAGGCGACCTGCTCGCCGAAGCGCGTGCGATCGACCGAGGTAAACATCGAGACATCGAGCGAAGATTCCAGCGCGGCCTCGAACAGTTCCAGCTTCGAGCCGTAATAGCGGGCGATCAGCGCCGGATTGACCCCAGCGCTGGCGGCGATGTCACGCACGCCCGCCTCGGCGTATCCGCGCGTGGCGAACAGGGTCTGGGCGGCCCGCAGGATCGCGTGTTTCGTGCGATCGACATTCTGCTCGCGAATGGTTGGCGGCCTGGTTGGGGGCAGGGGCATCGCGCTTGACTCTCGTTAAACGTTTGATTACTTATTAAACACTCGATTACAAAGGAAGGCAATGGGGCGATCTCCGCTCTGGCGAAGGTGCTCCATCACACGCGCATGGATATGATGTCCCAACAGAAGCAAGCCCAGCGATTTGTCCCCGATCACGTGCCGTCCGGTCTGGTCGTCGATTTCGATGCCTGCAACGATGCGGGTTTGAAGGTCAATGTCTTCGAACGCCTCGATGGTTTGCGCGGCGAGGCGCCCGCGATCGCCTGGTCGCCCTACAACGGCGGGCACTGGATGGTCTTCCGCGAGGAAGATATCCAGACGATCCTGTCCCGCCCCGAGGACTTCACCACCGCCCACCTCAGCGAAGCGAGCAAGACGCAAGGCGGTGTGGCGATGATCCCGTTGGGGCTTGAGCCGCCCGAGCATGCTCCGTGGCGCAACATGCTGATCAAGTACCTGGGCCCCGCGAGGATCAGGCACCTGGAAAATTCGGTGCGTGCGCGAGCGCGGGAATTGATCGGGCGGGTGAGCGAGAAGTCCGCATGCGAGTTCGTCAGCGAAGTCGCCGAACCGATGCCGATCACGATCTTCATGGAACTGATGGGGCTTCCGGTCGACCGGTTTGCCGAGTTTCGCAGTCTGGCGCTGGAAATCCTCGATCCCGAAGGGCTGTACGACCCCGCGGAACAGCAGGCGCGGGCCGGCGCCAATGCGCGCGTCATGGCGATGTTGGCCGAAGTAATCGCCGCACGCCGCGAACAGCCCCGGGACGACCTGGTCAGCGCCTTGATCGGCGAAACCGTGCAGGGGCAACCGATCGGGCCGGCGGAGCTGATGTCTATCTGCTACGTCCTCTTTCTGGGCGGCCTCGACACGGTGACCAACGCGATGTCCTTCGGCATCCGCTATCTCGCGCTCGATCCGGCGCTTCAGGACGATTTGCGCCGTCACCCCGAACGGATCAGGGACACCGCCGAATGGCTTTTGCGCCGCTCCGCCTTCGTCAACGTACAGCGCAGCGTTCGGCGTGACACGAGGCTGCATGACGTCACGATGAAGCAGGGCGATATGGTCTGGAACATCGCCTGGTCAGGCAGCAACAAGCCGGGTGAGGACGAGCGCGGACCGCGCCATCTCGCTTTCGGTTACGGCCATCATCTGTGCCTGGGGATGCATCTGGCGCGGCTGGAACTGCGTGTGATGTACGAAATCTGGTTCGAGTTGATCGAATCCTTCTCGCTGGCGCCGGGAGAAGAACCCGTCATGGCGGGCGGCCCGATCATGCACCTCAAGCGCCTGCCCCTGATCGTAAACGCGCGCCCGGCAGTAATCGCGCGCGAGGCCAACGCCGCGTAACCAACCCGATCTTGCTGGTGCTACCGGATGGGGTGCCAGGGAACCGTGCAGCGCGCTGCGAGCCGAGCCGACGGTCATCCGTCGTCCACGGCTCGATCCGGAACAAGCTCGATCCGGAACGGGGCAGAGGCCCGCCGCCCGGAAGCGGCGGGCCTCTTTACGATCAGTTGCCGAAGGTGCGTTGCCACCAGCCACGACGCGGCGATGCGTCCCCGGCTTCCGGCCCACCTTCCGACACGGCCTCGGCGCCCGTTTCGGCTTCGGCCGCCGCCGGGGCTTCGGGGGTGGTTTCCGGCGCAGCCTTTTCGGCCTCGATCACCGCTTCGGCCTCGATCACCGGCTCGGCGGCCGGTTCCGGGGCAGGAGCTTCGTCGGCTACGACCTTCTTGCGGCGGGTCCGCTTGGGCTTGGCGGGCGCCTCCTCGGCAGCCTCGGGCGCTTCTTCGGCGGTCGCCGCTGCGCCGTCCGTTTCCGGTGCGGCCTCGGGCTCGACCTTCTTGCGGCGGGTCCGCCTTGGCTTGGCCGGTGCTTCCTCGGACGCGGCTTCGGCGATTTCGGCGGCTGGCGGCTCGGCTGGCGCTTCCTCGGCCGGTGCTTCCTCGATCT
>JBAYPJ010000005.1:0-72697 GCA_041677785.1 Novosphingobium sp.
CTCGTTGAGCGACTTGCGGCCGAAGTTCGGCGTGCGGAGCATCTCGGCCTCGGTCTTCTGGACCAGGTCGCCGATGTAGATGATGTTGTCGTTCTTGAGGCAGTTGGCCGAACGCACCGACAGCTCAAGCTCATCCACCTTCTTGAGCAGGTAGCGGTTAAGCTGATTGGTGTCGCCCTCGTCGCTCGGCGCGGCGGCGGCCATGCCGATCATCGGCGAGGCGCCCATCGGCGCGATGTCCTCGAAGTGGACGAACAGCGCGAGTTGGTCCTGCAGGATGCGCGCGGCATAGGCCACGGCGTCCTCGGGCGTGACGGTGCCATCGGTCTCGATCGTGAGGCTCAGCTTGTCGAAGTCCAGCTCCTGCCCGATACGGGCGTTATCGACCTTGTAGGAGACCTGGCGCACCGGCGAGTAGAGCGAATCGACCGGGATCAGGCCGATCGGCGCATCGACCGGGCGGTTCGACACGGCCGGGACGTAGCCCTTGCCGGTGTCTGCGGTCAGTTCCATGTTCAGCGTCGCGCCTTCGTCGAGGCGGCAGATCACGAGGTCCTTGTTCATCACCTCGATGTCACCAGTGACGGCAATGTCGCCGGCGGTGACTTCGGCCGGACCGGTGGCCGAGAGCTGGAGCCGCTTCGGGCCCTCTCCCTGCATCTTGAGCGCGATCTGCTTGACGTTGAGAACGATGTCGGTGACGTCTTCGCGCACGCCGGCGAGGCTCGAGAATTCATGCAGGACATTCTCGATCTTGATCGAGGTAATCGCCGCCCCCTGGAGCGAGGACAGCAGCACGCGGCGCAGCGCGTTGCCCAGCGTCAGGCCGAAGCCACGCTCGAGCGGCTCGGCGACGAAGGTCGCACGGCGCTTGGGGTCGTTGCCCGCCTTCACCTCGAGGTTGTTGGGCTTCTTCAGTTCCTGCCAGTTCTTGATGTTGACAGTCATGGACTTCCCCTAGGGTTATTTCTTGCGGCAGCGGCCGCGTTCCCCAACGGGGCCGCGGCCGATCCGAAAAACGGCGGAGCGAGCCCCGCCCGAAACTCGATCAGACGCGGCGACGCTTGGAGGGTCGGACACCGTTGTGCGGAATCGGCGTGACGTCGCGGATCGAGGTGATGGTGAAGCCCACGGCCTGCAGGGCGCGCAGTGCGCTCTCGCGGCCAGAGCCGGGCCCCTTCACCTCGACCTCGAGCGTGCGCACGCCGTGCTCGGCCGCCTTCTTGCCGGCGTCGTCGGCGGCCACCTGGGCGGCATAGGGCGTCGACTTGCGGCTGCCCTTGAAGCCCATCATGCCGGCCGAGGACCAGCTGATGGCGTTGCCCTGGGCATCGGTGATGGTAACCATCGTGTTGTTGAAGCTGGCATTGACGTGCGCGATGCCGCTGGTGATGTTCTTGCGCTCGCGGCGCTTAATGCGCTGGGGTTCGCGTGCCATGATCTTTGTCCTTCAATTGGACCGGAGAGTTTTCCTGCCTCTGCCAGCACACCATGTCCGGGGACAGGTGCCTTCGGCCGAGAAATAGGGAAAACAGCCCCCGGGACTGTTTTCTGATCCTACTTCTTCTTGCCGGCGATGGGCTTCGCCTTGCCCTTGCGGGTGCGGGCGTTCGTGTGCGTGCGCTGGCCGCGGACGGGCAGTCCCTTGCGGTGGCGCAGGCCGCGATAGCAGGCCAGGTCCATCAGGCGCTTGATGTTCATCGCGGTCTCGCGACGAAGATCGCCTTCCACCGTGTGGTCAGCGTCGATGGTTTCGCGGATGTGCAGCACTTCCTGGTCGGTCAGGTCCTGCACGCGACGGCTGTGGTCGATGCCCAGCTTGTCGACGATCTGGCGGGCCTTGAAGGCGCCGATACCGTGAATGTATGTGAGCGCGATGATCACGCGCTTGTTGGTGGGGATATTTACCCCGGCAATACGAGCCACTGAATTCTCCTGCTCCACAGGGGCGGCGCCAATTCGCGGGCGGACTGCCGCGACCCCCATCTCAACGCGTTGACATCCGGCAGAACTCAAAGGCAAAAAGCCCGGTCAGCGAGCACAGGTGCAACCGCCTTCCGGACTCAACCACTTCTGTCGAATGAAGGGCGCGCTTAGGGTGATTCGCCAACGCTGTCAACGTCGCGACGCCAAAAACCTCCGCTCATCGAAACTTCGACGAGACCTGCTCTATCGTGTTTCCTTACAGGATCGCCCCGGCGAGGTCAAAGCGAGAAGCGCCCGCTTGGCCGCCGCCGGTGTCAGAGCCGGGAACAGGCGGTCCAGCGCGGACCGGCCGCCCCGTGCCCGGCCTCAGCGCAGCGCGCTCTCGATCGCCGCCGTCACCTCGTCCATCGGTGCCATGCCGTCGACGCGCACGACGATACCGCGGGCTTCGTAGATCGGCAGGATCGGTGCGGTCTTGGCGCGGTATTCGCCCATGCGCGTGCGGACGGTCGCCTCGTTGTCGTCCGGCCGGCGCTTGAACTCGCTGCCCCCGCACTTGTCGCAGACCCCGGCGACCTTGGGCTGCTCGAACTTGTCGTGGTAGCCCTTGCCGCACGTGGCGCAGGTGTAGCGGCCGGTGATACGCTCGACCAGCGCGTCCTCGTCGACGGCGAGTTCGATCACGCGATCGAGCTTACGGCCCCGGCCGGCAAGGATGCCGTCGAGCGAATGGGCCTGCGCCTCGGTGCGCGGATAGCCGTCGAAGATCACCCCGGTTTCAAGCGTGAGGCCGGCCAGCTTCTGGTCGATCATGGCCGAGACGATCTCGTCCGAGACCAGCCCGCCCGTATCCATCACCTCCGCAACCTGCCGGCCTAGAGGGGTATCGGCCTTGCGCGTTTCGCGCAGCATGTCGCCGGTGGAGAGCTGGACCATGCCGCGGCTTTCGACCAGACGCTGTGCCTGGGTGCCCTTGCCCGCGCCCGGCGGTCCCAGCAGGATGATGTTCACGTCGTCGCCCTCTTATGCTTTCGCGGCGCTCAGCGCAGCCGGCCTTTGAGTTTCGCTTTCTTGATCAGATCGCCGTACTGGTGCGCCAGGAGATGCGACTGGATCTGGGTGATCGTGTCGACGGTGACGTTGACGACGATCAGCAGGCTGGTGCCGCCCACGACCAGGAACCGCATTCCCGTCTGCGCGATGACGTATTCGGGAACGACGCAAACCACCGTCAGGTAGATGGCGCCGACCACCGTGATGCGCGTCAGCACGTAGTCGAGATAGCTGGCGGTGTTCTTGCCGGGACGGATCCCGGGGATGAAGCCGCCGTTGCGCTTCAGGTTCTCCGCGGTCTCCTCCGGGTTGAACACCACGGCGGTGTAGAAGAACGTGAAGAAGATGATGCCGACGGCATAGAGCGCCATGTAGGTCGGCTGGCCGTGCTGCAGGTACTGGTTGATTTGCTGGACCACGCTGCCGAACGCGGTGTCGGGCGAGAGCGAGCTGCCGGCGAACTGGCTGATCGTCAGCGGCAGCAGCAGCAGCGAACTGGCAAAGATCGGCGGGATGACGCCCGAAGTGTTGAGCTTCAGCGGCAGGTGGCTGCGATCCGCCTGCATCATGCCGCGCTGCGTCGCGCGCTTGGGATACTGGATCAGCAGCCGCCGCTGGGCGCGTTCCATGAAGCAGATCAGCAGGATCATGCCCACCAGCAGCAGGACCACGACGGCGATCAGGAAGCCGTTGATCGAGCCTGTCCGACCACCCTCGAACAGATTGGCGATGGCCGTCGGCATCTGCGCAACGATGCCCGCCATGATGATCAGCGAGGTGCCGTTGCCGATCCCGCGGGAGGTGATCTGCTCACCGATCCACAGCAGGAACATCGTGCCGCCGACCAGCGAGGTAAGGCCGGCGACATAGAACAACACGCCTGGATCGACCGCGAAGCCCTGCACTTCGGCGTTCTTGAGGATGGCGAAGCCTTGAACCACGCTGAGCAGCACCGTGCCGTAACGGGAGTACTGGTTCAGCTTCTTGCGCCCCGAATCGCCTTCCTTCTTCAAGGCGGCGAGCGTCGGATGGAGCGCGGCGGCAAGCTGCACCACGATCGAGGCGGTGATGTAGGGCATCACGCCCAGGCTGATCAGGCTGTAGTTCGACAGCGCGCCGCCCGAGAACATGTTGAAGAAATCGAGGATGCCGCCGGCGCTGCGATCGAGAAACTGCTTGAGCGCAACGGGATTGATCCCCGGCAGCGGCACGAACGTGAGGAAGCGGAACACGACCAGCGCCCCGATGGTGAACCAGATCCGCTTCTTGAGCTCGGTCGCCTTGGAAAAATTGGCGAAGCTCAGATTGCTCGCGATATTGTCGGCGCGTGATGCCATTTAGGGATTAGCCTTGCTTGGGCACCGGGTCGGCCCGGTCGCCTCGTCCATATGGGAACGGCCCATATAGTGCGTGGGCGGGGATGCAAGAACCCCGCCCTGCCTGGTCCTGCGATTATTCGGTCGCTTCGCCCCTGGCTGCGGGAATTTCCACCGACCCGCCGGCCTTCTCGACCGCCTCGCGCGCGCCCTTCGACACGCCGGCAACCTTGAAGCTGGCCTTCGCGGTGAACGCACCCTTGCCGAGCAGGCGGACGCCGTCCTTGCCGCCGCGCGCCAGGCCCGCGCCCTTGAGCGCCGCATGGTCGATCACCGCGCCGGCATCGAGCTTGCCCGCGTCGATCGCCTTCTGGATCAGCCCGAGGTTCACCTCGGCATAGTCCTTGGCGAAGATGTTGTTGAATCCGCGCTTCGGGATACGCATGTGCAGCGGCATCTGGCCGCCCTCGAAGCCAGCGATCGAAACGCCTGAACGCGCCTTGGCGCCCTTCTGGCCGCGGCCGGCGGTCTTGCCCTTGCCCGAGCCGATGCCCCGGCCGACGCGCATGCGTCCCTTGCGGGCACCGTTGTTGTCACGCAGTTCATTGAGTTTCATGGATATGCACTCGCTTTCGCTTTGGTCGCGCTTGATGGAAGGGCAGGCCCTTAGGCCAAGCGGCACCGGCTGTCACCCCCTTTTGCCGGCCCCGCCCTTCCTCCAGCCGCGTCGAACCGCGAGACGTCGCATCACGTCGCGACCTTGTCGCGGGAGGTGTTTCCCTTGATCCTCACCAGCGGATAGAGCAGTTCCTCCACCCAATGGGCATCGTGGCCGGGCAGCCCGTAGCGATACGGCCGCCCGTCGGGAATGTGCAGCGTGCCAAAGGCCCAGTCCCAGACCGCGAGCATCACGCCGAAGTTGCGATAGGACGCGCCGTCCCGGCCGAAGCCGTGATGCGTGTGATGCAGCCCGGGCGAAATCAGGATGTGCTCGAGCCCGCGAAACAGGCGGCCGAAGACGCGGTGCCGGCGGATGGGATCGTCCCACCGGAAATTGCTGTGTGTCACGACGTTCCAAACCGCAATCAGCGCCGTCGCGATACCCGCAGCCTCGCCGAGCCCGAAATATATCGCCAGGCTCATCGTCCAGGCATTGGGGATCACCACGTACCACCACAGGTTCAGGCGCATCCAGACCGCGACGTTCATGTAGGCGGCGCTGTGATGCGTGCGATGGAGCATCCACAACAGCGATTTCGATTTCGACGTGGTGTGCGCCCAGCGGTGCACCCAATAGAAGAAGAACTCCGCGTAAAGGAGCACGGCCGGAATCGCGATCCAGAGAGGCACGCCGGCCAGCGTTCCCCGGTAGGCCGGAAACAGCCGGGCCCACAATGCAGCGATCGCCACGCTGGCCAGGGGACCGATGGCAAAGCGCCCCAGGGTCATGCCGATGACCAGCAGTGGAATTTCACCTTTCCGCTTGTAGGCGCCGCGATGACGGCCGGCGAAAACCTCGGCCAGGAGCACCACGACAGCCCCCACCGTGATCCAGAACATATACAAGCGGACATCCATGGCCTTCTCCCTTGGCGATGGCCGCCGTGTTGCCTGCCCCGAGGTCGATGTCTAATGCATTCTAAATGGCGACATGATACCTATATTGCATGACGACAATCAGCCTTGCGCGCCTGCGGCATATCCTGGCCGTTGCCCGGACCGGCAGCTTCTCGCTCGCCGCCGAGGAAGAAGGCATTTCCCAACCTGCGCTCAGCCGGAGCATCCAGGCTTTCGAGGCACGATACGACGTTCGCCTGTTCGACCGGAACCGAGGCAACATAACCTTGACGCCGGCCGGGGAACTGGCGGTCAATCAGGCCAGGAATATGCTGGCGGCCGCCGCCCAACTGGATCGCGGCATGTCGCTCTATCGCAAAGGCGGTGCGGGACGGATCGGAATCGGCCTTGGCCCCCTGCTGGCCAGTGTGCTCCTGCCCACACTCGGAAAGCGACTGCTGCGCGCCTCCCCGCTGCTGCAGATCGTCACCCGGATCAGTCCCGCCGATCAGTTGCACGCCGACCTGATCGACGGCCAGATCGAAGCAGTCATCGGCAATCGCTGGCATCTCAACCAGCTTCCCGGCGTGGAAAGGGTCTATCTTGGCCGCATCCCGCTCGCCATGGTCGTGCGCCATGGCCACCCCGCGGCCGGAACGCGCCGATTGACGCAGAAGGACCTGGCACCCTTTCCCGTTGCCGGCGCGATCGAGCCGCCGGCAAGAACACCCAGCCTCCCGACCGGCGCGTTCGTCTGCGACAACTATCACATCCTCAGGGAAATCGTGATGGAGACCGACTGCCTGTGGCTGACCTCGCCCACCTTCGTTGCCGCGGAACTGCGAGCGGGAACGCTCGACCTGCTGGATGTCGCCGACCTCGAACCGGACCATGCAGAAATCTGGCTGGCCACCTTGCGCAACAAGACGGCCTCCCCTGCCCTGACCACTCTGGTCGACATGGCGCGCGACATCCTGACGGCAACGCCTTGATCTCGCTCGAAAGAATGCTGCCAAAAAACGAAAAGCCCCGGCTTTCGCCGAGGCTTCCCGTGAGCATGACTCGCGCTTGCGCGATCAGTCGATCACGGCCACCATGTGCGGCAGCTTCGCGATCGCGCCGCGCACTTCCGGGGTGTCCTCCACCTCGACGACGCGGTTCATCTTGCCCAGGCCCAGGCCGATGAGGGTCTTCTCCTGCTTGCCCGGCCGGCGGATCGGCGAACCGATCTGCTTGATCTTGATTTTCGCCATCGTGCTTACTCCGTGATCGCTTCGGCGGCGGCCTCGGCCTCCACCGCAGTCGCGCCACCGCGGCCGAGCAAGTCGGCGACCTTCTTGCCGCGACGCTGCGCCACCGACTTCGGCGACGTCTGGCTGACCAGCGCGTCAAAGGTGGCGCGGATCATGTTGTAGGGGTTCGAGGTGCCGACCGACTTGGTCACCACGTCCGCAACGCCCAGGCTCTCGAACACGGCGCGCATCGGGCCGCCCGCGATGATACCGGTACCGGCTGGAGCCGACCGGACGTTGACCCGGCCCGCGCCGAAGCGGCCCTTGCCGTCATGGTGCAGCGTCCGGCCTTCCTTGAGCGGCACGCGAACCATCTTCTTCTTGGCCGACGCGGTCGCCTTGGTGATCGCCTCGGGAACCTCGCGGGCCTTGCCGTGGCCGAAGCCGACGCGGCCCTTGCCGTCACCCACCACGACCAGCGCGGCGAAACCGAAGCGCTTGCCGCCCTTCACGGTCTTCGACACACGGTTGATGTGGACGAGTTTCTCGATCAGTTCCTCGCCGCCATCATCGTCGCCGCCACGGCCACGACGGTCGCGGTCACCACGGCCCCGGCCGCGATCGCCGCCACGCCCGTCACGATCGCCGCCACGGCCGCGTCCGCCGCGTCCGCCGGGACCACCGCGTCCCCCGGGGCTGCTTTCGCGCGCCTCGACGACGTGATCACCGCCCTGGGTGGCTTCGGCCGCGATCTGGCCTTCGTTGTTCGTTTCGTCTGCCATCATCAGAACTCCAGCCCGCCTTCACGCGCGGCGTCGGCCAGCGCCTTGACGCGGCCATGGAACAGGAAGCCGCCGCGATCGAACACGACGGAGGTCACGCCGGCCTTCTTGGCCGCCTCGGCAAGCTCCTTGCCCACCTGGGCGGCGGCGTCGGTCGTGGCGCCGGGCCCCTTGCCGCCCTTGGTCAGCGTCGATGCCGCGGCGACCGTGCGGCCGGCGACATCGTCGATGATCTGGGCGTAGATATGCCGGCCCGACCGATGCACGGAGAGACGGGGACGCCCACCGGCACGGGCCTTCAGGGCGGTGCGAACCCGCCGCTTGCGGCGGGCGAACAGAGAGAGCTTGGCCATTACTTCTTCTTCCCTTCCTTGCGGAAGATGTACTCGCCGCGATAGCGGATGCCCTTGCCCTTGTAGGGCTCCGGCTTGCGCCAGCGACGGATCTCGGCGGCAACCTGGCCGACCTTCTGCTTGTCGATCCCGCTGATCTCGATCGTCGTGTTATCCGGCGTCTTGATCTCGATGCCCTCGGGCACCGCGAAGTCAACGTCGTGGCTGTAGCCGAGCTGCAGCTTAAGGTTCTTGCCCTGCGCGTTCGCACGATAACCGACGCCGGTGATGTCGAGCGTCTTGGTGTAGCCCTCGGTAACGCCGTTCACGAGGTTCTGCACCAGCGTGCGCTGCATGCCCCAGAACGATCGCGCCCGCTTGGTGTCGTTGGCCGGCTGCACCGAGATGCTGCCGTCGGCGACCGTGTAGGTCACGTCGTCAGCGAGGCTCAGCGTGAGGGTGCCCTTGGGGCCCTTCACAGTGAGGGCGCCGTTCGCGATGTCGGCGCTGACGCCGTTCGGAATGGCAACCGGCTTCTTGCCGATGCGGCTCATCAGAACACCTCCGCAAGCACTTCGCCGCCGACGTTCTGTGCGCGCGCTTCGGCATCCGAGAGCACGCCACGGGGCGTCGAGACGATGGTGATGCCAAGGCCGTTGCGGACTACCGGCAGTTCCTTGCTGCCCGAATAGACCCGGCGGCCGGGCTTGGAGACGCGGGCCACGTGCTTGATCGCGGGCTCGCCCTCAAAATACTTCAGCTCGATGCGAAGCTGCGGGTGGGCGCCGGTAGCGTCCTGGCTGTAGCCGCGGATGTAGCCTTCGCGCTGCAGCACTTCGAGCACGTTCGCGCGCAGCTTCGATGCCGGCGACAGGACGGCGTCCTTCTTCGCCCGCTGGCCGTTGCGGATACGGGTGAGCATATCACCCAGGGGATCGGTCAGTGCCATGGCTCTTCCTTACCAGCTCGACTTCGTCACGCCCGGGATCATGCCCTTGTTGGCAAGATCGCGGAGCTCGACGCGGCAGAGGCCGAACTTGCGATAATAGCCGCGCGGGCGGCCGGTGGTGGCGCAGCGGTTGCGCACCCGGGTGGGGTTCGCGTTACGCGGAATCTCCGCGAGCTTCAGCCGCGCGATCAGGCGCTCGGTATCGTCGAGCGACTGGTCGTTGGCCTGCGCCTTCAGGGCCGCGTACTTCGCAGCATACTTCTGAACCAGCTTCTTGCGACGCTCGTTCTTGTTCACGGAACTCAGTTTCGCCATGGACTTAAGCTCTCTTCTTCAAATTGCAGTCACGCGGCCTGCTGCTGTTCAGCAGCATCCTGCGGAAAGGGGAAACCGAACAGGCGGAGCAGTTCGCGCGCCTCGTCGTCGGTCTTGGCAGTGGTGGTCACGATGATGTCCATCCCGCGCACCTTCTCGATCTGATCGTAGCTGATCTCAGGAAAGATGATCTGCTCCTTGAGACCCATCGCGTAGTTGCCACGCCCGTCGAAGCTCTTGGGGTTGAGCCCGCGGAAGTCGCGGATGCGGGGCATCGCCACGGTGATCAGCCGGTCGAGGAACTCATACATGCGCTCGCGGCGCAGCGTGACCTTGCAGCCGATCGCCATGCCCTCACGCAGCTTGAACTGCGCGATCGACTTCTTGGCCTTGGTGACCACCGGCTTCTGGCCGGCGATGAGCTGCATCTCTTCGACCGCGGTCGTGACCTTCTTGCGATCCTGCGTGCCCTCGCCCACGCCCATGTTGAGCGTGATCTTCTCGATCTTCGGCACTTCCAGACGGTTCTTGTAACCGAACTTCTCGATCATCGCGGCAACGATCTGGTCGTCGTACTTCTTGCGAAGCCGCGGCGTGTACTTGTCAGCCATCGATCGTCTCCCCGGACTTCACGGCCACACGGACCTTCCTGCCGTCCTTGGTCTCGAAACGGACGCGGGTGGGCTTGCCGTCCTTCGGATCGGCCAGGCTCACCTTCGAGATGTGCAGCGGCGCCTCGCGGCGGTCGATGCCGCCCTGCGGGTTGCCCTGCGTCGGCTTGCGGTGGCGCACGGCGACGTTGATGCCGGACACCAGCACCTTGTCGTCCTTGGGAAGGACCTGCAGGACGGTGCCGGTGCGGCCCTTGTCCTTGCCCGAGCGGACGACGACGCTGTCGCCCTTCTTGATCTTCGCGGCGGCCATCACAGCACCTCCGGAGCGAGCGAGATGATCTTCATGAAGCCGCGGCCGCGCAACTCGCGCACGACGGGGCCGAAGATACGGGTGCCAATCGGCTCCTCGTTCTTGTTGATCAGCACGGCGGCGTTCGTGTCGAAGCGGATGACGCTGCCGTCGGCGCGGCGCACGTCCTTCTTGGTGCGCACGATCACCGCGCGGTGGACGTCGCCTTTCTTGACGCGCGCGCGGGGCTGCGCCTCCTTGACCGACACCACGATGATGTCGCCGACGCCCGCAGTGCGACGCTTCGACCCGCCCAGCACCTTGATGCACTGGACGCGCTTCGCGCCGCTGTTGTCCGCGACGTCGAGATTGGATTGCATCTGGATCATCGATCCGGTTCCTTCTCAACTGGCTTACCGAGACGCCTGGTTTCCCTTTGGCCCGGCAGTTCCGAAAACTGCTTCAACTTCGTCCGTATGAGCCGCGCAGAGCTCAGACGTCGGCCTCGACGGCGGCGGTCTTGCCGATGGTGACGCGCTCGATGACCTTCCAGCTCTTCAGCTTAGACATCGGGCGGGTCTCTTCGATCCGCACGGTCTCGCCCGTCTTGACGACGTTGTCCTCGTCGTGGGCGTGGTACTTCTTCGAGCGGCGGATGATCTTTCCGTAGAGCGGGTGCTTCACCTTGCGCTCGACCTTCACGACCACGGTCTTGTCGGTCTTGTCGGAAACCACGGTCCCGATAAGAATTCGCTTGGGCATCGTAGGCTCCTTACGCCTTGGCCGACTGAGAGCGCTCAGTCTGCAGCGTCTTGATACGGGCGATGTCGCGGCGCACTTCTTTGATGCGCGCCGGACGCTCGAGCTGGTTGGTCGCCGCCTGGAAGCGCAGGTTGAAGGCTTCGCGCTTCAGGTCGCCGAGATCGGCCGAGAGCTGATCGTCGGTCTTGGCGCGCAGATCCCCAATCTTGTTGGAATTCTTGGCCATCATTCGCCTCCCAGGTGCGAGGTGTCGCCGAGGCGGGCGACGACCTTGGTCTTGATCGGCAGCTTCATCGCGGCGCGGCTGAACGCCTCCGCGGCAAGCGGGCCGGCAACGCCGTCCAGCTCGAACAGGATGCGGCCCGGCTTCACGCGGGCAGCCCAGTATTCCACCGAACCCTTGCCCTTACCCTGACGAACTTCGGCAGGCTTCTTCGAGACCGGCACGTCCGGGAAGACGCGAATCCAGAGACGGCCCTGGCGCTTGATGTGGCGCGTGATCGCGCGGCGGGCCGCTTCGATCTGGCGCGCGGTGATCCGCTCGGGCTCCAGCGCCTTGAGGCCGTAGGAGCCGAAGTTGAGATCGGTGCCGCCCTTGGCGTCGCCCTTGATCCGGCCCTTGAAGGCCTTGCGGAACTTGGTTTTCTTCGGTTGCAGCATGGCTTAGTTCCTGCGGTCTTCGCGTGCCGGACGCACGCCGGAGGTCTGGGCCTCCATCATCAGCCGGTCCTGCGCCATCGGGTCATGGCCCAGAATCTCACCCTTGAAGATCCAGCACTTGATGCCGATGATGCCGTAGGCGGTCAGCGCCTCGGCCTCGGCGTAGTCGATGTTGGCGCGCAGCGTGTGCAGCGGCACGCGGCCTTCGCGATACCACTCGACGCGGGCGATCTCGGCGCCGCCGAGGCGGCCGCCGCAAGTGATCCTGATACCCTCGGCGCCAAGACGCAGCGCGGACTGCACCGCGCGCTTCATGGCGCGGCGGAAGGCGACACGGCGAACGAGCTGGTCGGCGATGCCCTGCGCGACGAGCTTCGCGTCGATCTCCGGCTTGCGGATCTCGACGATGTTCAGCTTCACCTCGCTGCCGGTCATCCTGGCCAGCTGCGAGCGCAGCTTCTCGATGTCCGCGCCCTTCTTGCCGATGATGACGCCCGGGCGGGCGGCATAGATCGACACGCGGCACAGCTTGGCCGGACGCTCAATCACCACCTTGGAGATCGCCGCCTGCGGCAGCGTTTCCATGATGTACTTGCGCATCTTGAGGTCTTCCTCAAGCATCGACGCATAGTTCTTGCCTTCGGCGTACCAGCGGCTGTCCCAGGTCCGGTTGATCTGCAGGCGCAGGCCGATCGGGTTGCTCTTATGACCCATGGATCAGGCCTCCTCGACTTCGCGGACCACGATGCGCAGCCGGCTGAACGGCTTCAGGATGCGCGTGGACTTGCCACGGCCGCGCGTGTGGAAACGCTTCATGGTGATCGACTTGCCCACGCTGGCTTCGGCGACCACGAGGGCGTCGACGTCCAGGTTGTGGTTGTTCTCCGCATTGGCGATGGCCGAGGCGAGAACCTTGCGCGCGTCCTGCGCCATGGCCCGCTTCGAGAAGGCGAGGATGTTCATCGCCTCTTCGGCCGTCTTGCCGCGGATCAGCCCAGCAACGAGGTTCAGCTTCTGGGCCGATCCACGGATCGTGGTGCCGACCGACAGCGCTTCCTTCTCGCCAACGCGACGGGGTGCCTTTTCCTTGCCCATTAGCGCTTGCCCTTCTTGTCGGCGGCGTGGCCGGGGAAGTTGCGCGTGGGCGCGAACTCGCCGAGCTTGTGGCCGACCATGTCCTCGTTGACCGAGACCGGGATGAACTTCTGGCCGTTGTAGACGCTGAACGTCAGGCCGACGAACTGCGGCAGAATCGTCGAGCGACGCGACCAGGTCTTGATCGGACCGGCGCGGCTGCCCGCATCCTGCGCGGCTTCCGCCTTCTTCAGCAGGTGCAGGTCGACGAAGGGGCCTTTCCAGACGGAACGTGCCATTGGACCTTACCTCTTCTTCTTTTTGGCGTGGCGGGAGCGGATGATCATGCTGTCGGTCCGCTTGTTGTGACGGGTGCGCGCACCCTTGGTCGGCTTGCCCCACGGCGTGACCGGATGACGGCCGCCCGAAGTCCGGCCCTCAC
Organism: Novosphingobium sp.; assembly: GCA_041677785.1. Taxonomy (GTDB): domain Bacteria; phylum Pseudomonadota; class Alphaproteobacteria; order Sphingomonadales; family Sphingomonadaceae; genus Novosphingobium. Next base: position 13,304 of record JBAYPJ010000005.1, read on the forward strand.
CACCACCGTGCGGGTGGTCGACCGGGTTCTTGGCAACGCCGCGGGTCAGCGGGCGCTTGCCCATCCAGCGGCCGCGGCCGGCCTTGCCGAAATTCTGGTTCTGGTTGTCGGGGTTCGACACCGCGCCAACCGTACCCATGCAATCGCCGCGCAGGTAGCGCTGCTCGCCCGAGTTCAGCCGAACGATGACCATGCCGCGGTCGCGGCCCACGAGTTGCACGTAAGTGCCGGCCGAACGCGCGATCTGCCCGCCCTTGCCCGGCTTCATCTCCACGTTGTGGATGATCGTGCCGACCGGCATCTGGCTGAGCAGCATGGCGTTGCCCGGCTTCACGTCAGTCTTCTCGCCGGCGATCACGGTGTCGCCCACGGCCAGACGCTGCGGCGCGAGGATGTAAGCCAGTTCACCATCCTCGTACTTGACGAGGGCGATGAAGGCCGTCCGGTTCGGGTCGTATTCCAGGCGCTCGACGGTAGCCGGCACGTCCCACTTGCGACGCTTGAAGTCGATGTAGCGGTACTTCTGCTTGTGGCCGCCGGCGATGCCGCGCGAGGTGACATGGCCCTTGTTGTTGCGCCCGCCGGTCTTGTGCTTGCCCTCGGTCAGCGCCTTGACGGGCTTGCCCTTCCACAGCGCCGACTTGTCGACGAGGATCAGGCCGCGGCGCGCCGGGCTGGTCGGATTGTAGTGCTTGAGTGCCATCGTTCGCGCCTCAGATTCCGCTGGTGACGTCGATCGACTGGCCCGCAGCCAGCGTCACGACGGCCTTCTTCACGTCCGAACGGCGATAGGGCTTGCCCTTCCACCGCTTGGTCTTGCCCTTCTGGGTCAGCGTATTCACGCCGATCACCTTGACGTCGAACAGCGCCTCGACCGCCGCCTTGATCTGCGGCTTGGTGGCGCTGTCGGCCACCTTGAAGACCACGGCGTTGTGCTCGCTGAGCAGCGTCGACTTCTCCGTGATGTGGGGGGCCACGATCACGTCATAGTGACGCGTGTCGATTGCGTCCTTAGCCATTGAAACGCGCCTCCAGCTTCTCGACCGCGGCGCGCGTCAGCACCAGCGTATCATGCTTCAGAATGTCGTAGACGTTGGCGCCCACGGCCGGCAGCACGTTCACGCCGACGAGGTTGCCGGCGGCGCGGGCGAAGCCTGCGTCCACCTGCTCGCCGTCGATGATCAGAACCTTCCGGCCCCAGTTCGCCTTGGCGAGCTGATCGGCAAGAGCCTTGGTCTTGGCGTCCTTCAGCTCAAGCGTGTCGACCACGATCAGGCCCTGCTTGGCCTTGGCCGAAAGCGCCATCTTGAGGCCGAGCGCGCGAACCTTCTTGTTCAGCGAGATGTCGAACTCGCGGCGACGAGGACCCATCGCCTTGCCGCCGCCGATGAACACGGGCGCCTTGCGGTCGCCGTGACGGGCCGTGCCGCCGCCCTTCTGGCGACCGAACTTCTTGCCCGTGCGGGCAACGTCCGACCGCTCGCGGGCCGCGCGGGCGATGCCGCGCCGGTTCTCGAGCTGCCAGGTGACGACCCGGTGCAGGATATCGGCGCGCGGCTCGAGGCCGAACACGTCGTCCGAAAGGTCGATATCGCCCTTGCCGGCCGATCCGTCGAGGTTGGAAAGCTTCACCTTCACGACTTAGCCCTCCTGGCCTTCGGCGGCTTCCGAAGTCTCAACCACCTGGGCGGGGGTCTCGGCGGAAGCCGTATCGTTGCTGTTCGCGGCACTCTTCAGGCCGGCGGGATAGGGCGCCTCGGTGTGGCGGGCGACCTTGACTGCATCGCGCACGGTCAGCCAGGCGTTCTTCGCGCCCGGGACCGATCCCTTGACGAAGATCAGGCCGCGCTCGTCATCGACGCGCACGACCTCGAGGTTCTGCTGGGTGCGTTCGCGGTCGCCCATGTGACCGGCCATCTTCTTGTTCTTGAAGACACGACCCGGATCCTGGCGCTGCCCGGTCGAACCGTGGGCGCGGTGGCTGATCGAAACACCGTGGCTGGCGCGCATGCCGCCGAAGCCCCAGCGCTTCATCGCACCGGCAAAGCCCTTGCCCTGCGTGTGCCCGGCCACGTCGACGAGCTGGCCCGGCACGAAGTGCGAGGCAGCGATCGTCGAGCCGACTTCGAGAACGGCGTCGTCGGCGACGCGGAACTCGCAGACGCGCTGCTTCAGCGGCACCTGCGCCTTGGCGAAGTGCTCACGCTGCGGCTTGGCGACGTTCTTCTGCTTGGCTTCACCCGCGCCGAGCTGGACGGCGACATAGCCGTCACGCTCCGTCGTGCGGACCGAAACCACCTGATTATCTTCCAGCGCCAGAACGGTGACCGGCACGTGCCGTCCGTCCTCCTGGAACAGGCGGGTCATCCCCACCTTCTTGGCGATCACGCCGGTACGCATGATCCGATCTCCTACAGAGGCCTACGCGGGACCATCCCGTGAAGGCGTGTTCGGCCCAGAATGTGAAGCGCGCCCCGTCCGGGCCGAGTGCCATCCGCGAGGATGGCGAGACGGGGGACGCTGCCCGGCCGAAGACGCCCTAAGACGAAGCCGGAGGTATCCCAATGTCCGGATCGGCAGATGTTCAGCCTTGCCGATCGAAACCCCCGCCTTCGCGGGGGTTAAAGGTAAATTGGCTTACGCCAATTTAATCTCCACGTTCACGCCCGCAGCAAGGTCCAGCTTCATCAGCGCATCGACCGTCGCGGCGTTGGGCTGCACGATGTCGAGCAGCCGCTTGTAGGTGCGAACCTCGAACTGCTCACGCGACTTCTTGTCGATGTGCGGACCGCGGTTGACGCAGAACTTCTCGATCCTGGTCGGCAGCGGAATGGGGCCCCGGATCAGCGCGCCGGTGCGGCGGGCGGTGTCCGCGATTTCGCCGGTCGCCTGGTCCAGCACGCGATGATCGAATGCCTTGAGGCGAATGCGGATATTCTGAGCTTCCATGTCCTACTACCGATGAGAAAGAGCGACGGCGCCAACACGCCGTCGTCCTGAACTTGTTTCAGGACCCATTCCTTCGTGCGAGCCGAAAGATGGATGCTGAAACGAGTTCAGCATGACGATGCCTAAGCGTCGCTACGTTAAACCAGAAAACCGGCCGCCGGGGAGAACGAATCTCCCCGGCGGAGCGCGGCCTATATTACTTGGTGATCTTGCTGACAACCCCCGAACCGACGGTCCGGCCGCCTTCGCGGATAGCGAAGCGGAGACCTTCGTCCATGGCGATCGGCGCGATCAGCTTGACGTTCAACGAGACGTTGTCGCCGGGCATGACCATCTCGGTGCCCTCGGGCAGGACGACCTCGCCGGTGACGTCCGTCGTGCGGAAGTAGAACTGCGGGCGGTAGTTGGCGAAGAACGGCGTGTGACGGCCGCCTTCGTCCTTCGACAGCACGTAGACCTCGGCCGCGAACTCGGTGTGCGGCGTGACCGAACCCGGCTTGGCGAGAACCTGGCCGCGCTCGACGTCGTCGCGCTTCAGGCCGCGAACCAGCGCGCCGATGTTGTCGCCCGCCTCGCCCTGGTCGAGCAGCTTGCGGAACATCTCAACGCCGGTAACGACGGTCTTCTGCGTGTCCTTGAGGCCAATGACCTCGACTTCGTCACCCACCTTGACGATGCCCGTCTCGACGCGGCCGGTCACGACGGTACCGCGACCCGAGATCGAGAACACGTCCTCGACCGGCATCAGGAAGGGCCTGTCGGTCGGACGCGGCGGCTGCGGGATGTAATCATCGACCGCCTGCATCAGCTCGAGAACCGAGTTCCTACCGATTTCGTCGTCACGGCCTTCCAGCGCGGCCAGGGCCGAACCCTTGATGATCGGAATATCGTCGCCCGGGAAGTCGTAGCTGGACAGCAGTTCGCGCACTTCAAGCTCGACCAGCTCGAGAATCTCGGGATCGTCGACCTGGTCGACCTTGTTCATGTAGACGACCAGCGCCGGCACGCCGACCTGACGGGCGAGCAGGATGTGCTCGCGGGTCTGCGGCATCGGGCCGTCGGCGGCGTTCACGACCAGGATCGCGCCATCCATCTGCGCCGCGCCGGTGATCATGTTCTTCACGTAGTCGGCGTGACCCGGGCAGTCGACGTGCGCGTAGTGGCGGTTGCCGGTCTCGTACTCGACGTGCGAGGTCGAGATGGTGATGCCGCGCTCACGCTCTTCGGGCGCCTTGTCGATGTTGGCGTAATCGGTGAATTCGGCGCCGCCGCTTTCCGCAAGCACCTTGGTGATCGCGGCCGTCAGCGTGGTCTTGCCGTGGTCGACGTGACCGATGGTGCCGATGTTGCAGTGCGGCTTATTCCGCTCGAATTTTGCCTTCGCCATTGTTCAAACCTTCTTTTCGCTTGAATGAATCTGCGGGAAGGAAACGGCACCCGCTGAATCGAGCGCCGCCCCTAGTATCATCTTGCCGCTTAGGCAAGCTTCTCCTTCACCTCGGCCGCGACGTTGGCCGGGACCTCGTCATAGTGTGAGAACTGCATGGTGTACTGCGCGCGCCCCTGGGTGAAAGAGCGGAGCTGGTTCACGTAGCCGAACATGTTGGCCAGTGGCACCATGGCCTCGACCACCTGGGCGTTGCCCCGGCTGTCGGTTCCCTGAATCTGGCCGCGCCGCGAGTTCAGGTCGCCGATCACGTCGCCCATGAACTCTTCCGGCGTCACGACCTCGACCTTCATGATGGGTTCGAGGATCTTGATGCCCGCCTTCTGCGCACCCTCACGCATCGCACCGCGGCCGGCGATCTCGAACGCCAGGGCGGACGAGTCGACGTCGTGGTACTTGCCGTCGATCAGCTCGATATCAAAGTCGACGATCGGGAAGCCGATGAGCGCGCCGGTCGCCGCGGTCTCGCGCATGCCCTTCTCTACCGACGGGATGTATTCGCGCGGGATGTTGCCGCCCTTGATCGAGTCGATGAAGTTGATGCCGGCGCCGCGCTCGCCCGGGGTGAGCTTGATCTTGACCTCGCCGAACTGGCCCGATCCGCCCGACTGCTTCTTGTGGGTGTAGGTCAGTTCGACCGGCTTCGCGAGGTATTCGCGATAGGCCACCTGCGGCGCGCCGACGTTGGCTTCCACCTTGAACTCGCGACGCATGCGGTCGACGAGGATGTCGAGGTGAAGCTCGCCCATGCCCTTGATGATCGTCTGGCCCGACTCGTGGTCAGTCGTGACGCGGAACGACGGGTCCTCGGCCGAAAGGCGGTTGAGCGCGATGCCCATCTTCTCCTGGTCGGCCTTGGTCTTGGGCTCCACCGACAGCTCGATGACGGGATCGGGGAACTCCATGCGCTCGAGGATGATCGGGCTCTTCTCGGCGCAGAGCGTGTCGCCCGTGGTGGTTTCCTTGAGGCCGGCCAGCGCGACGATGTCACCCGCATAGGCGGTGTCGATGTCCTCGCGGTTGTTGGAGTGCATCAGCAGCATGCGGCCGACCTTCTCCTTCTTGTCCTTCACCGAGTTCAGGTAGCTGCCCTTGGTCAGCGTGCCCGAATAGATGCGCAGGAAGGTCAGCGAGCCGACGAACGGATCGTTCATGATCTTGAACGCAAGACCCGAGAACGGCGCCTCGTCCGAGGTCGGACGCGTATCCGGCTCGTCCGTTCCGGGGTGGACGCCCTGGACGTCGGGAATGTCGAGCGGCGAGGGCATGTAGTCGACCACCGCGTCGAGCAGCGCCTGCACGCCCTTGTTCTTGAACGAGGAGCCGCACAGCACCGGCACGAAGGCCTGCGCGAGCGTGCCCTTGCGGATCAGCGCCTTGAGCTCGTCGGCGCTGGGCGGGTTGCCTTCGAGATAGGCCTCCATCGCCGTGTCGTCCTGCTCGACAGCCAGCTCGATCAGCTTCTCGCGATATTCGGCCGCCTTGTCCTTGAGGTCTTCCGGAATGTCGACGTATTCGAAATCGGCGCCCAGGCTCTCGTCCTTCCAGACGATGCCGCGATCGTTGACGAGGTCGACGAGGCCGATGAATTCGCTCTCCGCGCCGATCGGCAGGTAGAGCACCGCCGGCACCGCGCCGAGGCGGTCGATGATCGTCTGCACGCAGTAGTAGAAGTTGGCGCCGGTACGGTCGAGCTTGTTGATGTAGCACATCCGCGGCACGCCATACTTGTCGGCCTGGCGCCACACCGTTTCCGACTGCGGCTCCACGCCAGCCACGCCGTCGAAGGCGGCGACCGCGCCGTCAAGCACGCGCAGCGAACGCTCGACCTCGATGGTGAAGTCCACGTGGCCGGGGGTATCGATGATGTTCAGCCGGTGGTCGTTCCAGAAGCAGGTCGTGGCGGCCGACGTAATCGTGATGCCGCGCTCCTGCTCCTGCTCCATCCAATCCATGGTCGCCGTGCCCTCGTGGGTCTCGCCGATCTTGTAGGACTTGCCGGTGTAATAGAGAATGCGCTCGGTGGTCGTGGTCTTGCCGGCGTCGATGTGCGCCATGATACCGAAATTGCGGTATTTCTCGAGCGGATGGCTGCGGGCCATGGAAAATTCCTTGGGTGTTCGGGAGGAGCCGGGGTGGCGGCTCCGCCCATATGGTCAACAAAGTTGCAGCTTGAAGACTGCCAAAGCCGACATCACCAACGGTAGTGGCTGAACGCGCGGTTCGCGTCGGCCATGCGGTGGGTGTCTTCGCGCTTCTTGACCGCGTTGCCGCGGTTGTTGGCGGCGTCGAGCAGTTCGGCCGAGAGGCGTCCCGACATGGTGGTCTCCGACCGGTTGCGCGCCGCCGTGATCAGCCAGCGGATGGCCAGCGCCTGCGCACGCTCCGGACGGACTTCGACCGGAACCTGGTAGGTCGCACCGCCGACGCGGCGGCTGCGGACCTCGATCTGCGGCTTCACGTTGTCCAGCGCATTGTGGAACAACTGGACCGGATCGGCTTTGGCGCGGGTTTCCATGGTTTCGAGCGCACCATAGACGATGCTTTCGGCGACGGACTTCTTCCCGTCGAGCATCAGGTTGTTCATGAATTTCGACAGGACCTGATCACCGTACTTCGGATCAGGCAGGATTTCCCGCTTCTCGGGACGACGACGACGTGACATCGGCTAAATTCCTTTACATCAACCGGCTCGCGCCACCCTTCCCTTCATCGTCACCCTGAACGCGGTTCAGGGTCCATCGGGAGGCTGGATCGGCCGCTGGAAACCTTCTTCAAGACCTGAACCTGGGGAGCCATGGTGCCTGAAACGAGTTCAGGATGACCTGACGCCTTCGGCCATCAGGTCACTTGGGCCGCTTCGCCCCGTACTTGGAACGCGACTGCTTGCGATCCTTCACGCCCTGCGTGTCGAGCACGCCGCGCAGCACGTGATAGCGCACGCCCGGAAGGTCGCGCACACGGCCGCCGCGGATCAGCACCACCGAGTGCTCCTGCAGGTTGTGGCCCTCGCCGGGGATGTAGGAGATGACCTCGCGGCTATTGGTCAGGCGGATCTTGGCCACCTTGCGCAGCGCCGAGTTCGGCTTCTTCGGCGTCGTCGTGTAGACGCGGGTGCAGACGCCACGCTTCTGCGGGTTCTGCTCCATCGCAGGAACCTTGCTCTTGGCCTTCTGCAGTACGCGACCCTTGCGGATCAGCTGGTTGATCGTCGGCATGAAGTACTCTTCACCTGTGTTGCGGAGGCAGCGGAATTGCCGCCCCGGTTTGACGCCCGAAACCGACAGAGGAAAAAAGGATCACGTGTGCACGCAGGCTCCTGCCGGGCAGGAACGAGGCGATCGCCGCAACGTGAGCCGATAACCCTCCACCCGGTCGAAACGCCGGGTTACTTTGACGGCTGACAGGAGAAATGGCTCCCTGCGCACCGCCAATGTTCAGCTCTATGTCCTGGACTCGGCCGTAACGTTGCCCGGAAGCGCGGGCCCTTAGTGCGATTTGGCAGTACGGTCAAGGCAGATAGCTGCCCCGCACAGCCGGCAAAAGGTGCGCTCAGATCGCCCGCTCGCCCGCCTTGCCGACGGATTCGATGTCGCGTCCGATGCCCTGCACCGTGTTGCAGGCGCCGAGCGACGCGACGAGGCCGCCCAGGATCGCGGCCAGCAGCAGCTTGTTGCGTGTCGTCATTATCTCAAACCCCACACCTTGCCTCATCTCCCTAACGCGAACGCGGCGAAGGGCAAGCGTGATGCGCCTTCCCGCCCACCGCCGTCCCGTCGGCGGCCACCCATGGGAAAGAGCCACGCTTGACCGGGCGCCGCGGCATCGCGACGAGACGGTTTGGTGGCGAGGCGATCGCGTGGTATCCTGCCCGCGCCACATGGCTTCGGAAGAGGAGAGCCGGCCATGACGGATTTGCCAAGGTGCCTTAAGCGCGTGGGCGAGGAAGTGCTGCTGGCGCTGGGCGCCCAGAATGCGGAGGACGAGCGGCTCCATCGCGCGCTGGCCGATCGCTTCACGGCCGAGGCGCTGCGCGACATCGACCGCGAGCCCGGCCGCGTCCACGACTGGTCCCGATTGGCGCAGGAAGACTGACACGCGAGGGAAGTCCGCCAGATCCAGCCTTCGGCCGCGGCGAACGGCCGCACCCTTCAGTCCTTCTGGCTCTTGCGCGGAGCGGGCAGCATGTCCGCCTGCAGCGCGGCGAAATCGTCGCCCCGCGCGGCTGCCTCCAGCCGGGCCTGTAGCGCGCGATAGTGCGTCAGCACCCTGTCGCCGAAGGGCGTGACCCGCGCCCCGCCTCCGTGCGCGCTGCCGGGCGAGGTTTCGACCAGCGGTTCGCGCCAGCAGCGGTTCATCGCATCGACCAGCAGCCAGGCGCGGCGGTAGCTCATGCCCATGTCGCGGCCCGCGCCCGAGATCGAGCCGCAACGCCGGATCGCCTCGAGCAGATCCGCCTTGCCCGGCCCCATCGCGATCTCCGCCCCGCAAAAGAGCTGGATCTTGATCTTCAGCATGGCCCCTCCCGACATCGCCCGCGATCCTAGCGCTCCCCGGCGCGGCAGGCGAGTCCCCGCCCGGCCGGGCGCGAACCGGCCCGGCTGGAACCAATGGTCTGGCGGGCGGCTTTACCCCTGCGGGGCTTTATCGCCGCAGGCTTATCCCCGGAGGTGACGACCATGGCCGCTCGCGCATACTGGAAGGGCCAGATCCGGCTGGCGCTCGTCTCGATTCCGGTCGAGATCTACAAGGCGACCCGGTCGGGCGCTTCGATCAGCTTCCGCCAGATCCATGAACCTTCGGGCAAGCCGATCAAGTACGAGAAGGTCGTGCCCGGTATAGGCCCGATCGACCGCGAGGAGATCATCAAGGGCTACGAACTGTCCAAGGGCAACTACGTGCTGCTCGACGACGAGGAGATCGAAGCGGTCAAGCTGGAGAGCAAGCGGACGCTCGACCTCGTCCAGTTCGTCGACACCGGCGCGATCGACGTGCTCTATTTCGACGAGCCCTATTACGTCGTCCCCGCCGACAAGCTGGCGGAAGAAGCCTATGTCGTCTTGCGCGAAGCGCTGCGCAAATCGCGCAAGGTCGGCCTCGGCCAGCTCGCCATCCGCGGCCAGGAATTGCTCGTCAGCCTCAGGCCCTGCGGCCGCGGCCTGCTGCTGGAAACGCTGCGCTATGCCGATGAGGTGAACAAGGCGGCCAACTATTTCCGCGACATCGCGGACGCCCGGCCCGACGCCGACCTGCTCGATCTCGCCACGACGCTGATCGAGAAGAAGGCGGGCGAGTTCGACGCCAGCGAATACCACAACCGCTACATCGACGCGCTGCACCGACTGATCGAGAAAAAGGCGAAAGCCAAGGGCAAACGCGTGCTCGAGGACGTCGAGGAGCCGTCCGAGGTCCCCGGCCGCTCCAACGTCATCGACCTGATGGCGGCGCTCAAGGCCTCGGTCGACGGCAAGAAAGCGGCGCCGGCCGAGCCGAAGCCGCCGGCCAAGCGCGCCACGGCCCGCAAGCCAGCCACCCCGGACGGGAAGGCCGCTCCCAGGCGCAAGCGGGCCTGAGATGGCGACGCGCACCCGCGATCCGCTGGCGGCCTACAACGCCAGGCGCGACTTCGGCGAGACGCCTGAGCCGGAGGGCAAGCGGCAATCGAGCCCCGGGGGCAACCGCTTCATCGTCCAGAAGCACGCCGCGACGCGGCTGCATTGGGATTTCCGGCTGGAAGCCGACGGCGTGCTCAAATCCTGGGCGGTCACCAAGGGGCCCAGCCTCGATCCCGACGACAAGCGCCTGGCCGTGCGCACCGAGGACCATCCGCTGTCCTACGCCGAATTCGAAGGCGTGATTCCCAAGGGCGAGTACGGCGGCGGCACGGTCATGCTCTGGGACAAGGGCACCTGGGAGCCGGTGCCCGGCAAGAGCGCCGAGGACATCGACAAGGGCCACCTCCATTTCATCCTCCACGGCGAGCGGATGAAAGGTGAATGGCTGCTGGTGCGGATGAAGCCGCGCGCGGGCGAGAAGCGCGAGAACTGGCTGCTGCGCAAGATCGCCGACGCATATGCCGCCGGCTCCGGCGACCTCGTCGACCGCGCGCTGACGAGCGTGCTCACCGGCCGCTCGATGGCCGAGATCGCCACCGACAAGCAGGCCAGTCACTCGCTCGCCGGCAAGCAGGGCAAGGCTTTCGCCGAGGAGATGGCGAAGGCTGCTCGGCACAACGCCCGCGCGGCGAAGCCCGGCAAGGCCGCGCGCACGAGCGAGCCCCCCGCCTTCGTCCCGCCCCAACTCGCCACGCTGGTCGACGCCGTGCCGACGGGTAACGACTGGCTGCACGAGATCAAGTTCGACGGCTATCGCGCGCTGCTCCGTGTCGCGGGCCGGGAGGTGCGCATCATCACCCGCAACGGGCTCGACTGGACCGACAAGTTCGCGCCGCTGGTGAAAGCCATCGCAGCGCTCGACCTGCCGCCGGCGCTGATCGACGGAGAGATCACCACGCCGGGGCCCGACGGCAATCCCAGCTTCTCCGCGCTGCAGGCGGAACTGAAGCGCGGCCACGGCGCGCAGAAGTCCCACATGGATTTCCACGCCTTCGACCTGCTCACGCTCAATGGCGAGGATCTGAGGCACCTGCCCGCGATCGAGCGCAAGGAACGGCTGGAGGCGCTGCTCGCCCACGCCGAGCCGCCGGTGCGCGTCGCCGATCACGTCATCGGCGCGGGCGAGAAGCTCTACCGCGCGATGTGCGACGCGGGGCTCGAGGGCATCATCTCCAAGCGGATCGACGCGCCCTATCGCGGCATGCGGACCAGAAACTGGGTCAAGGTCAAGTGCACCCGGCGGCAAGAGTTCGTCGTCATCGGCTGGTCGCAGTCATCGGCCCGGGCGCGGCCCTTCGCCTCGCTGTTCCTTGCCCAGCACGAGGACGGCAGGCTCATCTACAAGGGCAAGGTCGGCACCGGCTTCAGCGCCGACACGCTGGCCGACCTTGCCGCGAAGATGCGGCCGCTCGTGCGCGAGACCGCGCCGGCCGAGGTCCCGCGCGCCGAGGCGCGGGGCGCGACCTGGATCGAGCCGAAGCTGGTCGCCGAGATCGCCTTCGCCGAAATGACGCGCGACGGCCGCATCCGCCATGCCAGCTTCCTGGGCTTGCGGACCGACAAGAAGGCCCGCGAAGTGACGCCCGAGAAGCCCGAGCCGGCGCCGCCGAGCGAAAGCCCGGCGCGGATCAGCAACCGCGACCGGGTGATCTTCCCCGAGACCGGGCAGACCAAGGGGCACCTAGCCGACTATTACGCCGCCGTCGCGCCGCTGATGCTCGCCCACATGGCAAACCGTCCGATCAGCCTTGTCCGCTGCCCTCAGGGGCGCGCCCGAAAGTGCTTTTTCCAGAAGCACGATTCCGGCAGCTTCGGCCCACACGTCCATCACGTGCCGATCCGCGAGAAGGACGGCGGGCACGAGGACTACATCCATGTCGAGGACACCGCCGGCATCCTCGCCTGCGTGCAGATGGGCACGATCGAATTCCACGGCTGGGCGTCGCACGCGCGCGATGTCGAGGCGCCCGACCGCATGGTCTTCGACCTCGACCCCGACGAGGGGCTGGACTTCGGCCATGTCCGGCAGGCGGCCTTCGACTTGCGTGACCGGCTGGCCGAACTCGGCCTGACGACCTTCGCCATGCTGTCGGGCGGCAAGGGCATCCACGTCGTCGTCCCGCTGACGCCGGGCCATTCGTGGGAGGCGCACAAGGACTTTTCCAAGCGCTTCGCCGAGGCCATGAGCCTCGCCGAACCCGACCGCTTCGTGGCGACGATCTCCAAGGCCAAGCGCAAAGGCAAGATCTTCATCGACTACCTGCGCAACCAGCGCGGCAGCACGGCGGTGATGCCCTACTCCGCCCGCGCCCGGACCGGCGCGCCGGTCGCCGCGCCGGTGAGTTGGGAGGAACTGGAAGCCATCGACAGCGCGAACGAATGGTCGATCGACGATGCCGCCGAGCTGATCGAGCGGGCCAGCGGCAAGGCGCTCAGGGGCTGGGGCTTCGCGGCGCAGGCCCTGCCGGGAGCCTGAGTGGCGTGAACCGCGCCGCAGGTAGCGGATCAGTTTGAATTCCGGCATGGCATGGAAGAGTGTTCATCCCCGCCACGCGCCAGCGCTTGACCTTTCCCGCGTTTCCCGCCCAATGCCGCGCGGGAGAAAGACGGATGACCGAAATCGAGCGGCTCCTCGCCATCGAGGAGATCAAGCAGGTCAAGGCGAAATACTTCTACGCCTTCGACCACAAGGACTGGGACATGTGGCGGCGCGAGGTCTGGGCGCCCGACGGGCGGCTCGAAGTCCCCGAATTCCGCGCCGAGCCTTTCACGCCTTTCGAGGAAGTGCTGCGCTATGCCTCCGAGGCCGCAGCCGACCAGGTTTCGGTCCATCACGGCCACACGCCGATCATCGCGTTCACATCGGACACGACGGCGAAAGTCATCTGGGCGATGGAGGACCGCCTGTTCCGCACGAAGGAACATCCGCTCTACGACGGCAGCACCTGGCTCCACGGCTGGGGGCATTACCACGAGACGTATATCCGGCTCGACGTCGGCTGGCGCATCCAGTCCAGCCGCCTGACGCGGCTGCGCGTCGAGATGAAGAAGATCCTCTGATGAGCCCGCTCGAACGGCTGGCCGCGATCGAGGAGATCAAGCAGCTCAAGGCGCGGTACTTCTACGGCTACGACCACAAGGACTGGGATTTCTGGCGCAACGAGGTCTGGGCGCCCGACGGGCGGCTGGAAGTGCCCGAGGCGAACCTCGCCATAGGGCCGCGCGAGACGATGATCGACTGGGTGATCGCGCAGGCGGCCGATCAGGTTTCGATCCACCACGGCCACACGCCAATCATCGAGATCACCTCGCCCACCGCCGCCACCGGCATCTGGGCGATGGAGGACCGCATCTACCGCTCGAAGGAGCATCCGCTGAACGGCGACACCCACCTGGTCATCGGTTTCGGCCACTACCACGAAACCTACGTCAGGCTCGATGTCGGCTGGCGCATCCGTTCGACCCGGCTGACGCGGCTGCGCACGATCTACGAAAAGGTGCTGTGACCCACGGGCATGGTGCCCCGGCCCGAAGGGCCCGTCCCGCCGGAGCGGAGACGGGCGGTGGCATTCAAAACTTCAACAGGGCTTCCATCCCGACGATGCGCGGATCGCCATAGCCCAGGATGTTGCCGTAGGCGGCCGCGGAATTGCCGAACGTCGTGTAGTAGGAATTGAGCAGATTCTTGGCGAAGACCGCCAGCTCCCACTTCTCATCGGCCGACTTGATGCCGGCGCGCGCATTGACCAGCCAGTAGGACGGGCCGGTCGAGTTCGGCAGCACGCCCGGAAGGCCGGACTGCTGCCAGATCACGTCATCGGTGTAGGACGCGGTAACGTTGCCGACGACGTGGAGTTGGTCGTTAACCGGCTGGTCGAGGTTGGCGTTGAACGAAAGCTGCCATTCGGGCGAGTTGATCATCGTCTCGCCGCTGAAATCGAACGGGACGAGCACCGGGTTGCTCGCCGGGACCGACAGCTTCTTGTACTTGGCGTTGAGATAACCGACCGACGCGCCCACCGTCAGCGGATCGGCCAGCCGCGCGTTGACGTTCGCCTCGAAGCCGTAGGTCCGCGCGCTGCCGGCATTGACCGTGGCGATCGACACTTCCGGATAGGACAGGTTGGCGTGGGCGGCGACCTGCACGTTGCGGTAGTCGTTGTAGAACACCGCCGCCGAGACATTCACCCGGCGATCGAACAGCGGCGCATGGACACCCACCTCGAAGGTGTCGACCTCCTCGCCCTTGAAGATGCCGCCCTGGGTATAGGGATCGGGATAGATGCGCAGGTCCGCCACCGGCACGACCCCGCCGGCCTTGAAGCCCCGCGCCCAGCGCGCATAGACGTTGCCGCCGCCCGCGAGGCTGTACTTGAGCGTAGCCGAGGGCAGGAACTTCTTTTCGACCAGCGGCGCGCGCGTCGGCACGCCCGGCGCCGGGCGATCGGTATTGCGCTCGTGCACGTAGCGGCCCGAGACGGTGACGTTCAGGCTTTCGCTGAAGTCATAGCCGGCCTGCACGTAGGCCGACCAGTTCCGCACCAGATAGCCGCCGGCGCCGGAGGGCAGTTCGTTGATGAGCGGCGGGATGAGGTTGGCGAACGAGCCGCCGTCGAACTGCGCCCGCAGGAAGGTGACCCCCGCGATCCACGAGACGGGGCCTTCGGCGGTCGAGACGGCCCGCGCCTCGTGATAGAAGGTCTGCTTCTTGATCGGCACATGCGCCTGCACCATGGCGAAGGGCGTGAAGCCGAGTTCGGTCAGGAACTCGCTCTGGTTCTTGCGGAACGAGGTGATCGAGGTCAGGTCGACGGTGGGCAGCGACAGCACCGCCGTGGCGGACACGCCCCAGTCCTTCAGCCGGACATAGCCCGCGGTGCGCTGCGCCGTGGTGAACTTCTCCGTCACCGGGACGATCAGGCTGCCGAGCCCTGCCACGGTCGTGCTGGCCCCGGCAAAGTCGTTCAGGAAGCTGGACAGCACCGCCACCGGATAGGCCGGCGTGACGTTGTAGAACCCATTGCCGTTGTCGTCGTTCTTCTTGCTGTAGTCGCCGGCGAAGGTGATCTTGAAGTTGTCGGTCGGCTGGACCAGCAGCTTGCTGCTGACCGCCCAGAAATCCTCGTCGTTGTAGCCCTTGCGGGAAACCGTGCCGGCGTTGAAGAACGCCGCGGTCTGCGCCGGCGTGCCGAGGAACGAGGCAGTGCCGGGCCCCGCCACATCGTTCACCGGGAACATCGCCGCGGTATAGGGGCCGGCATCGGGCGTGGTGTTGCGGATGTAGAAGCCGTGCGTGCGCCGCTCGCCGGCGATCGTCCAGGCGGCATGGTCGCCGAGCGGAATGTTGACGAAGCCCGAGTTCTGGAAGGTGGACTTGTCCGCGAAGGAAAGCCGGAACCTTGCCGCGAAGCCGTCGGTCGACGGCTGGCGGGTGATGATGTTGACCGCGCCGCCCGTGGCGTTGCGGCCGTAGAGCCCGCCGGGCGCGCCCTTGATCACCTCGACCCGCTCGACATCGACGAAGTTGTTGACCAGCGTGCCGAACACGCGCGGCACATCGTCGATGAAGGTCGCCACCGAGGGATCGGCGCCGACGAAGATCGAGTTGCCGATGCCGCGAATGAACATCTGGTTGTAGCCGGACGAATTCGACGGCACGAAGCCCGGCGTCGTGAGCTGCAGGTCGCTCATCTGGCGGATGCCGGACGCCGAGAGCTGGTCGCCAGTGCTCGCCTGGATGGACAGCGGCACGTCCAGCAGGCTTTCGCCCTTGCGCTGGGCGGTGACGACGATCTCGCTGACGCCCCTGACGGACGTGTCGTCGTCGCCGCTCTGCGCGAATGCCGGGCTCGACAGCACCGCCAGCATCGCAGACGCCAGATAGAGTCCAGGCTTGATCGGTTTCCTCATCGCATCCTCCCTGTCTCGGTCCCCGTGTACGCCCGGGGTCCCCGCAGACTTCCCATGATGCCCGGCTGGTATACGGCCATGATGGCGCGCAGGTGACCGGTATCGATGTTCAGCCTATTCCCTTCGGGGCGCGTCTGCCAGCGCCATGTTTGGAACAGACCACGGTTGGATTCCGATTCGTGACGGGATGCACGGCGGCCGATGGGCCGCAGCCTCCCCGCCGCCTCGCGACGGCGGGGAGGAGCGAGTTCAGATTCCCAGTTTCCTCACCGCGCCGCGGCCTTCCATCCAGTCGGCCAGGTTGCGGTGCAGGTTGATGACCTTCTGCTCCTGGTGCGGGTTGGGCAGCGTGCCGCGGAAGCCCGAGGACTTCATGCCCTTCTGGACGAACTCCATGTTGGAGAAGTCCTGCGCCAGCACCGACCCCCAGTTCTCGCCGGTGGGATCGGCGAAGACCCACTCGGTCTCCGGCTCCTCGCCCTCGGGGAAGCGTTCGAGCGCATAGCTTTCGAAGATGCACTTGTTGGGGTCGTCGCCATAGGGCCGCACGCGGTAGCACAGCGCGAAGGTTTCGCCGTGGAGGATATTCTGGTTAGGCCAGAGCCCCCAGGCAAGGCCCGATTCCTGCTTGATCGCGGGCGGAACCTCGGGCCAGATCACGCCGCGCGCCGCGTCGTCGGCCTTGGCGGACTTGAGCCAGTGGGCGATGCATTCCTGCGCGGTCGCGGTCTCGGGCAGTTCATCGACCAGGCGGCTCGCGGCCTTGACCAGCGTTTCGGTGGAGGCGGAGAAGTTGACCGTCTCGTAGTTCTCGCGGATCAGCTCGTAGGTCGAGACGCGCGGGTCGTCGCCCTTGCCGGCGCGGGTAGTGCCGGCGCTTTCGGCCATCTTGAACTTGTTATCGCGCGTGTCGTAGCTCGACACCGAGTGCAGGCCGTACTGCTTCGACAGCGCATAGTAGTCGCCATAGGCGAGAAGCTGGGTGTGCGTGCCGGCGACGTGGTAGGGCTCGAGGAACGCCTCGATCGCGACCTTCCAGTTGCACGGATAGATCGCCCACTGGCGCCACTTGTAGCGCATCTTGTCGAGTTCGAAATAATCGAGGATCTCGCCCGCGCGGCCCATCCACTCCTTCAGCGAGACGCTGTCGGGGTCCATGTTGATGTAGATGTAGCCGCCCCAGGTGTCGACCTTGACCTCGGACAGGCAGGTCATCTCCGGCGTCAGCTTGTTGTGCCAGTCCTGCGGATCGAGGATATAGGTGTTGTTGCCGTCGGTATCGAAGGTCCAGCCGTGGAAGCCGCAGATGAAGTTGCGGCGGTTGTTGCCGCGCACATCGTGGACCTTGTCCTGCCGGACGCTGTGCGGCCCGGGCACCATGTCGGGCACCGAGACGAGCTGGCGGCCGCGGTGCGGGCAGACGTTGTGGAAGGCCTTGAGCGTGCCGTCGTCCTTGCGCAGGACGATGATCGATTCCTCGGCGACGTTGTAGGTCATCCAGTCACCCGGATTGGGCAGGTCGGTCTCGCGTTCGACCATCTGCCAGATCTTGGGCCAGAGCAGCTTCTTCTCGGCCTCGAGATATTCCTTCGAGAGGAAGGCCTCGGTCGAATAGGTGACCAGCTTTTCCTGGTCCATGTCCTGGGGGGTGATGTTCTCGGACGCAATCTTGGACAGCTCGTTCACGGTCGTCTCCCATTCCTCCATCGCGGAGCCGGATCGCCGGCCGGCTTCCCGCAACATGGCTTGCCGATTCCACTATCGCAGATCGACCGTGGAGGGAACCGGCGAACGGCCCGTCGCACGACGATCGTAGACAATGTCGGACCCTTATAGCATAATAAGAATGAATAACCATTCTTTTTTTACCCTGCGTTGACAGCGGGCGTCGACATTGGGCAACGGGCGCTCTTGCGATAAGCACGCCACCGCCCTGCCCCCTTGCGCCTGCCCCCTTGTGGAGGACAGATCGAATATGGTTCGCACGCCCGAAGCCCTAGCCAGACGGCAGCAGCGCACGGAACGGCGCCAGGATCAGGTGCTGGACGCGGCGGAGGAATGCTTCCGCGTCGAAGGGTTCCACCGCACCAGCATGGCGCGGATCGCCGCGGTCGCGGACATGAGCGTCGGCCACATCTACCAGTATTTCGCCAACAAGGACGCGCTGATCATCGCCCTGAGCGAGCGCCGCTTCGCGGGCTTCGAGGCGCTGCTGATGGCGGCCGAGCGCGATGCCCCGGACGCGACCTCGCAGGTCGATGCCTGGATCGCGCAGTTCGCCTGGTGGATCGACCCGGTGCGCGCGCCGCTGACGCTCGAAATCATGTCGGAGGCCGGCCGCAATCCCAAGGTCGCGCAAGTCGTCGAGAGGATCGACCGGCGCTTTCGCGAGATCATGCGGCGCAGCCTGCTGCCGCTGGCGGGCGCGATCCCGCCCGGCGAGATCGACGACCGGCTGGAAGCGATCGTCATGCTCTCGCACGGCATGACCAGCCGCATCACCGCCGACCCGGAAGCCGATCCCGATCGGCTCATCGCGGCCTTCAGGCTGGCGGTGCACGGGCTGCTGGCGACGGCCTGACCCGCGCCGTCAGTCGACCAGCGCGGGGCCCTTGACGATCAGGCCCTCGAGATCGCCCTTGTCGCGCCAGGCGGCAAGCATCGCCTGGAAGTCATGCCAGCCCGGCCCCCAGGCGCGGAACAGCGCCCACTTGGGTTTCTCCTCGCCCTCGTTGTTGAAGTAGCTCGGCGTGCATTCGCGCGCGAAGGCGGACGTGTCGGGCTCCATTTCCTCGAAGCGGGCGACGTAGGCGTCCTGCGCCTCCTTGCTGGTCTCGACCACCTCGGCGCCGCGCTTCAGCGCCTCGCCGATGATGTGGGCGATGTGCTGGCCCTGACGGCCGAACATCTCGGTCACGCTGGCGTTGAGCCCGCCCTGGATGTAGCCGATGAAGAACTGGTTGGGAAAGCCGTGCGTCATCGTGCCGTGCAGCGTGACGGGCCCCTCGCGCCAGTGGTCGTAGAGCGAGCGTCCGTCGCGGCCCGCGATCACGGGGATGCCCCAGCGGCGCTCCAGGTCGCTCGTCACCTCGAAGCCCGAGGCGAAGATCATGCAGTCGACCTCGTGCTCGACGCCTTCGTGCAGGAAGCCCTTTTCGGTCATCGCCTCAAGGCCCTGCGTGGCGGAAACGTCGATCAGCCGGACGTTGGGCTGGTTGAACGCGGGGTAGTATTCGTTGTTCGACAGCGGCCGCTTGCACAGGAAGCGGAACCAGGGCTTGAGCGCCTCGGCCGTGGCCTTGTCCTCGACGATGGCTTCGACGCGCTGGCGCATCCGCTCCATCACCTGGAAGTCCATGGCGTCGCGGCGGGCCATGAACTCCTCGGGGGTAAGCTCGGGCCAGCCTTCCGCTTCCAGCTCCTTGGCGAGGTTGCGCGAGATCTCGGTCCAGATGTCGCAGATAAGGTCGGGCTCGCCGGGCTGGAAGAATTCCATCGCCGCGCGGTGGAAGTTGTCCTGCCGGCGCGCCTGCCAGCCGGGTTCGAGCGACTTGACCCACTCGGGGTCGGTCGGCGGATTGGGCCGCTCGTCGACGTTGGAGGGGGTGCGCTGGATGACGTAGAGCTGCTTGGCGTGCCTGGCGAGGTAGGGCACAGCCTGGATCGCGGTCGCGCCCGTGCCGAGGATGGCGACGGTCTTGTCCTTCAGCTTGTCGAGCACCGGCGCGGTGTGGCTGCCGCCGGTATAGCCATAGTCCCAGCGGGCAGTGTGGAACATCTTGCCCTTGAAGCTGTCGATGCCGGGAATGCCGGGCAGCTTGGGCATGTTGAGCACGCCGCAGGCCATGACCACGAAACGCGGCCGGAACTCGTCGCCCCGGTTGGTGCCGACGCACCAGCGCCCGATCTTAGCGTCCCATGTGAGCGAGGTGATCAGCGTGTGGAACACCGCCCTGTCGGCAAAGCCGAACGTCTCGGCGATCTGCTTGCAGTAAGCATAGATCTCGGCGCCGTCGGAGAACTTCTTGGACGGGAGAAAGCCCGTCTCCTCCAGCAACGGCAGATAGCAGTAGGCGTCGTTGTCGCACTGGATGCCGGGGTAGCGGTTCCAGTACCAAACGCCCCCGAAGTCGCCGGCGTGATCGACGTTGCGGAAGTTCGTCACGCCCTGCTGCGTCAGGTGATAGGCGGCGATCAGCCCGCCGAAGCCGCCGCCGAGGATGAGGACGTCCAGTTCTTCCGAGATCGGATCGCGCGGTGCAACGGGGTTGTGCGGATCGGTGGCGTAAAGATCGTTCTTCTCGCCCGAGACGCGCACGTACTGTTCCTGCCCGCGCGTGTTGATGCGCTTGTCGCGCTCCTGCGCGTACCGGGCGCGCAGGGCGGGGATGTCGAGCGTATCGGCGGAAGGCACGTCGGTCTTCAGGCAGGTCATGTCAGTTCCCCAATGATTCGTTTTGGGGTGGCATATTTATAGTCAACATAGTTGTCTATTATAAATGTATCCCATTCCTCCCCGAGCAAGCTCGGGGAGGAATTTACAGCAGCCGCCGCCCCGGCACCGGCGCCTCGGCCCTGAGGATCGTGCCGGTGGCCGATTCGGTGATGTAGAGCGTACGGTTGTCCGGCCCGCCGTAGGCCAGGTTCGTGGTCATGCGGCCTTCGGGCGACCTGATCCGCAGCGTGGGCTCGCCCCAGGGATCGAACAGCCAGACGCTGCCCATGCCGACGTGGCAGACCGCCAGCCCGTCGTTCTCGTCGATGGTGATGCCGTCGGGGCCGTGGCCGCCCGAAAGCTGGATGAAGGTGCCGACCTTGCCGGTGCTGCCGTCGGCATTGAAGTTGATCTTCCAGATCGCATTGGCGCGCGTGACGGCAAGGTAAAGCGCGTTCTCCGCCTTGTTAAGCACGAGGCCGTTGGGGCTGGGGATCTTGTCGAGCACCACTTCGAGCCGGCCGGAGCCGGCACACAGGCGGAACACCTTGCCGTAGGCATCGGCCAGGCTCGATTGCGCCTGGTCGGTGAAATAGACATCGCCGTTGCTCGCCACGCACAGATCGTTGCAGCCCCGGAACGGCTCGAGCAGGCGGCGGGTGACGTAAGGCTCCACCGTGCCTTTCGCCGGGTCGAACCGCATTATGCCGTTCTTGAGGTCGGCGATCAGCGCGCTGCCGTCCTTCAGGAACTTGAGGCCGTTGGGATAGCCGTCATACTCCGCGCCGACCGAAACCTCGCCTGCCGGCGTGACTTTCAGCAGCCGCCCCCAGGGGATGTCGGTGACCCACAGGTTGCCCGCCGAATCGAAGCAGGGGCCTTCGAGGAAGGTGGGCGCGGGATTGCCGTGAATCTGCACCGCGGCCCATTCCGACTTGCGCTCGCCATAGCCGATCGATTCGGGAATGACGGCGAAGACATCCGCTTCGACACTCGGAGGGATCGGATACATTTTTCGCTCTCCTGACACAAAAAGGGGTGCGCTCGGTCACGCGGCGACCTATAGAGGGAATCGACGATTCTTGTTGCCTGCCGGCCCTATTATGAGTTGACCGGCGACGGAAGAGCTTTCACGAGAAGAGCAGGCCTTTGGCGCGGATCGGATACGTTCGGCCAGGGCCCGGGAGAACATAGGCGATGGGCAAGTACATTCACTTCGTCAGTTTCCAGATCAATTCGCCGATCAACCACACGGTGCTGAGCTGGGCCGCGCCGGACGACAACCGGTTGCAGGCGCTCGGCGACCTCAAGCTGTGGATCGACCTGGCCCGCACGCTCGAGCGCGGGCTGTTCGACGCGATCTTCTTCGCCGACACGCCCGGCGTGTTCGACCGCTACATGGACCGGATGGACGACGCGATCCGCCATGGCGTGTGCTGGCCGACGATGGACCCGGTGACGCTGCTCGGCGCGATCGCCGGCGCGACCGAGCGGCTCGGCCTCGCCGCCACGGTCTCGACCGGGCCGCACCATCCCTATGCGGTGGTCCGCCAGCTCTCCAGCCTCGACTACATGAGCGGCGGCCGCGTCGGCTGGAACATCGTCACCGGCCACTTGCGCGGCGAGCATCGCGCCTACGGCCTGCCCGAACTGCCGCACGACGAGCGCTATGACCGCGCCGAGGAATACATGGATATCTGCTATGCGCTGTGGGACAGCGTGCAGGACGGCGCGATCCTGGCCGACAAGGCAAGCGGCGTGTTCGCTGACCCGAGCAAGGTCAAGGCGCTCCATCACCGGGGCAAATACTTCAACTGCTCCACCGTCGCGCCCGCCCTGCCGTCGCCGCAAGGGCGCCCGGTGCTGTTCCAGGCGGGCTCCTCGGGCCGCGGCCAGCAGTTCGCGATGAAGCACGCCGATGTCGTCTTCGCCATCCAGCCCAACCTGCCCGGCATGAAGAAGTTCATGGACGATTTCCGCGCGACCGCGAAGCAGCTCGGCCGCGATCCGGCGCCCGGCGTGACGCTGGGCATCCAGCCGATCGTCGGCGGGACCGAGGAGGAAGCCAAACGCAAGCTCGACGACATCGTCGAGCGCATCCCGCTCGAAGGCGCGATCAGCCGGCTGTCGGGCACGATGGGCGTCGACTTTGCCGGCATGGAGCTGGACCAGCCGCTCGCCGAGATGCAGACACAGGGCTCGCAGGGGCTGATGAAGGCGTTCAGCAACATCGTCGGCGACCGGCCGCTGACGCTGCGCGAGGTGGCGATCCGCTGGGGCCTGGCGGTCGGCATGCCGCAGATCGTCGGCACGCCCGAGCAGGTCGCCGACCAGATCGAGACGATCTGGCGCGAGACCGGCTGCCACGGCTTCAACGTCACCCCCAACATCATGCCCGTCTCGATCACGGATTTCGTCGACCAGGTCGTGCCGATCCTGCAGAAGCGGGGCGTCTATCCGACTGAATACCTCGGCACGACGCTGCGCGAGAACGTGGAGCTGGCCTGAACCATGGCACGCGAGACCGTCTATATCCTCGACCCAATCCACCCCGCCGGGGTCGAGCGGCTTAGAGCCGCGCACGATGTCATCATGCCGGAGCAAGGCCCGATGCAGGATGGCAATGACCCCCGCCTTGCCGACACGACCTTCATCGTCATCCGCACGACCGAGCTGCCGCAAGCACTGATCGCGCGGATGCCGCAGCTCAAGGCGATCGTGAAGCACGGCGCCGGCGTCGACAACATCCCGATCCCCTTCGCCACCAGCCGCGGCGTAATGGTCTGCAACACGCCCGGCGGCAACAATTCCACCGCCGTCGCCGAAGGCGCGGTGACGCTGATGCTCGCCGTGCTGCGCCGCGTGCGCGAGATGGACGCGGTGGTGCGTGAGAACTGCTGGGACGAGCGCTGGAAGACGCGGCTGGGCGACCTGACAGATGCCAAAGTCGGCCTGATCGGCTTCGGCCGCATCGCCCGCTGCACGGCGAAGATCTGCGGGGCGGGCTTCGGCGCGACGATCGCCGCCCACGACCCGATGCTGTCGCCCGACGAGATCGCGGCGGCGGGCGCGGCGCCGATGGACCTGCCCGAGCTGCTTGCCTGGGCCGACGTGATTTCCATCCACGTGCCCCTGACCGAGGGCACGCGCGGCCTGATCGGCGCGAAGGAGCTGGCCGGGATGCAGGCCGGCGCGGTGATCGTGAACACCTCGCGCGGCGGCATCATCGACGAGGCCGCGCTGGCCGACGCGCTGCGGGAAGGCAGGATCGGCGGCGCGGGCATCGACGTGTTCGAGGCCGAGCCGCCGCCGGCCGACCATCCGCTGTTCGCGCTCGACAACGTGGTGCTCAGCCCGCATGTCGCCGGCGTGACCGAGGCGAGCATGAAGCATATGGCGCTGCACTGCGCCGAAGTCGTCGAAACGATCGTGAGCGGCGAGCGCCCCGCGACGCTGCTCAACCCGGAGGTCCTCGCGTGAAGCCCGTCAAATCCGTCATCTACCGCAATATCCCCCGCCCCGATCCCGATCTGCTCGCCCGCGCGGCGCAGTTCGGCGTGGCCGACCTGCACGGCGCGCTCGGCCTCGTCGCCGGGCGCATGAGCCTGATGAGCCCCGCCATGCGGCCGATCGCGCCGGGCCAGCGGCTCTGCGGCCCGGCGATCACCGCCTGGAACTTCCCCGGCGACAACCTTGCCATCCATTGCGCGCTCGACACCGCGCAGGCGGGCGACGTGCTGGTGTTCACCAACGGCGGCGGCCACCAGGGCGCGCTGTGGGGCGACGTCGCCTGCGGCTTCGCGGTCAGGAAGGGCGTCGCTGGCGCGGTCGTCCACGGCGCCTGCCGCGACACCGACGCGATCCGTGAACTGGGCTTTCCCGTCTGGTCCACGCACGTCTCGGTCGAACAGCCCGAAAAGCGCGGGCCCGCCGCGGTCAACGTGCCGATCGTCGCGGACGGCGTGCTGGTCGAGCCGGGCGACATCGTCGCCGCCGATGCCGACGGCGTGGTGGTGATCCCGCGCGCGCTGCTGGCCAAGGCGGTGGAGGGCGCCGAGGCGCGCGCCGCCAACGAAGTCCGCATCCGCGCCCGCATCGCCGCCGGCGAGCTGCCGCTCGACATCCTCGGCATCCGCGCGGTAATCGAGAACGCGGGGATCGCGCAGAAGAACTGCACCTGGGAGGAAGACCAA
This sequence comes from Novosphingobium sp., assembly GCA_041677785.1. GTDB lineage: Bacteria > Pseudomonadota > Alphaproteobacteria > Sphingomonadales > Sphingomonadaceae > Novosphingobium. The sequence continues at coordinate 37,853 of JBAYPJ010000005.1, forward strand.
GACGGATGAAGCCGGCCTACAACATCTGGGACCTGCGCGATCAGGCCAGGCGCCGGCTGCCCAAGGCGATCTGGGAATTCATCGAGCGCGGCACCGAGGACGACATCCTCACCGCCCACAACAACGCGGCGCTGCGCCGGATCAAGTTCGCCCCGCGCACGCTGCGCGACGTATCCACGCGCGACCTCTCGATCGAGCTGTTCGGCAAGCGGCGGCCGACGCCGCTGATCATCGCCCCCACCGGCATCGCCGACCTCGCCTGCTTTCGCGGCGAGAGCTGCATCGCCGGCGCGGCGGCGGCGGCGGGCGTGCCGTTCAGCCTCGCCACCAGCTCGACCACCAGCATGGACACGATCGCGGGCATCACGAAAGGCGGCGCCGGGTTCTGGCAGCAGATGTACCTCTGGGAACGGCGCGACCTGTCGTGGCAGGTGGTCGACCGCGCGGCGGCGCTCGGCGCCGAGGCGCTGATCGTCACCGTCGACACGCCGATCTGGCCCAACCGCGAGTTCAACAAGCGCAACGGCATGGCCAACCCCATCCGCCCCAACCCGCGGCTGGCGTGGAGCATCGCCCAGCGGCCCGGCTGGATGACCGGCGTGCTCGGCCGCTACATGCTGAACGGCGGGCTGCCCAGGTTCGCCAACTATCCGGCCGAAGTGGCCGGCACCGGCCGCGTGACCAACTCCCCCTCAGTGAGCTGGGAGGACGTGCGGGAATTGAAGCGCCGCTTCCCCGGCAAGCTCCTGCTGAAAGGCATGCTCAACCGCGAGGACGCGATCGCCGCGGCCGAGCACGGCGTCGACGGGGTGATCGTCTCCAACCACGGCGGGCGCACTTTCGATGCCTCGCCCGCCTCGATCGAGGTGCTGGCCGAGATCGTCGATGCGGTGGGCACGCGCATGACCGTGATCTTCGACAGCGGCATCCGCCGCGGCAGCGACGTGCTCAAGGCCATCGCCATCGGCGCGCACGCGGTGATGATCGGCCGGGCGACGCTCTATGGCGCGGGCGCGGGCGGCCAGGCGGGCGCGGCGCGGGCGATCGACATCCTCAGGGAAGAGATCGGCACCGCCATGGCCATGATCGGCGTGACCGCGCTTGACGAACTCGACCGCAGCTATCTGCGGCGCGACACCGTGCCGGGGCTCTGATCGCCTCAGTCGGGATACACCCCCTTGAGCACGCTGGCGAAGTGCTGCTTCACCAGTTCGTTGCAGGAGCAGGCGCGATCGCGCAGGCCCGGCGGATGGAGCACCTTGAGCCCGCCACGCCGCGTCTGGATGATCCCGTCGGCCTTGAAGCGCTGGACGACGCGGCTGGCGTAGGAACGGCCGATGCCCATCATCGCCGCCAGCTGCTCCTGCGTCATCGTGATTTCATCCTCGCCGGTGCGCTCCATGGCCGAGGTCAGCCATTTGGCCGCGCGCTGCTCGATCGTGTGGCTGGCGTTGCAGGCGACCGACTGGAACACCTGCGCCAGCAGACAATCGGCATAACGCGCGAAGAGATTGCGTATCTGCGGGGATTCGTGCTTGATCTGCTCCAGCTCGGCCACCGGAACCCGGTAGAAGCTGCCTTCGTGTATCACGCAGGACCGCGCATAGCAGGCGATGGCCCCGTGGCTGACGATGCCGCCCAGCGCGCCTTCGCGCCCGACCATGGCGGTCTCCACCGCCTCGCCGCTCTCCATCAGGACCAGGAAGACCGCCAGCGCCGCGCCCCGTGGGAAATAAGCGTACCGCACGACCTCGCCCGCGTCGCAGATCGTCTCGCCCGCGGAAAGGTGGCACTCGGTAAGCAGGGGTTGGAGGAGCGCGCGATCCGGCTGTCTCAAAGCTCCCAGCAGATTGCTGCCATCCAGCATCCCTAACCTCTTCGCACAACGGTAAAACCCCTTCCGTGGCGAACGACCCGGAGAACGAAAAGTTCCGCCAGTGGGCAAAAGTGGACAGACGCACCGCGACTTGTGTGCTACGGTGAACACAATGGATGGGCCGCCTTGACGGGGTGCATCCGCTCAGCGGGCTGTCATCGCCGCGGGGATCGCAACTGCCGGTTGCATCGAAGGAAAATGAAAGCCGGCGCCTGTCCCGAGAATGGCACGCGTCGTCCCTTTTCGGCAGACTGCGAACTTCACGTGCCGGGGATAACGAGCGAATAAACGGCTGGGGTATGGGACGATGACGGCATCCTCACGATCGGCGCTTGTCGTCGAGGACAACATGATCATTGCCATGGAAGCGGAAGAGCTTCTGCGCGAGCTGGGCTTTGCCGACTGCCATGTCTGCGGCTCGGTGCGCAGCGCGTTCGACATCATGGGCGATCATGCGATCAATTTCGCCCTGCTCGACATCGACCTGGGCCACGAAACCAGCGAGGAGATCGCGACGCGCCTGCAGGCGCGGGGAACCCCCTTCATCTTCGTGAGCGGCTATGACGAGTTCCCCGAACTGGCCAGCGAGCTTGCGCGGGTGCCTGTCGTCAGCAAGCCCTATACCTCCAGCGACATCGCCGCGGCCATCGCCCGCCTGGGCCTTTAGAATTCGATTCCCTTGCGTGGAAACGGCGCCGCCTCCGCGCTTGACAGAGGCAGCCCCGCCCATTGCCTTCCTGCCTGCCTCGACGCTCCGGTTGGCGCGAAGTTGACGGAGTTGTCGGTGTCCAGGGAGACGAAAACCGCACCCTGGATACCGACGCACAATCCGGCCTTTCCCGACGCGGGCCAGGGCATCCCCGCATCGCGGGCCGGGGGATTCGCCGGGCGAAACGTGGATTTGCATCATGCCATCCGGATAACCGGTCCGCTGCATGTAGGAAACCAGTCAATCCGCTCCGCCGCGCGGCAGGCATCCCAAGCCAGCCCGTGCGCCGTCTCGCGGCCGGACGAGGAACGGCCCCACGCGCGCCGCGTTGATCCTTATGGACCCCCGACGGAAAGGATCATGCGATGGAAAAGGAACTGCGCGACGAATTCTGGCAGGCCTTCGCAAAAAGTCCGTTCATCATGATGCGGCTCGAAGCGGACAATGGCCACGCCGAACCGATGACCGCCCAGCTCGACAGCGACGCCCTGCACACGATCTGGTTCTATGCCCCTCGCACGAACCGCATCGCTCCGGGCGGCCCGGCCATGGGCCAGTTCGCCGCCAAGGGGCACGACGTCTTCGCCTGCCTGGCGGGCAACCTTGCCGAGGAAACCGACCCGGCGCGCCGCGCCAAGCACTGGTCGAAGGAAGTGGAGGCCTGGTTTCCGGACGGCCGCGACGACCCCGATCTGATGATGCTGCGCTTCGAGATCGACGACGCCGAGATCTGGACGGTCGAGCCCGGCATTCTCGGCACTTTCAAGATGCTGACCGGCAAAGCTATTCGCGCGAGCGAGCTGGGCCACCACGCGGTCGGTCGGGTCTGACCGGGGGAAGGCTCCTCAGCCCAGCGAGGCCACGAGGTCCGCGATCGGTACCGTGGCGAAGCCGATGGCGCTGTCGGAGATGCCGTAGGGCATGAACAGCATCTCGCCCACGCGGATCGCGCCGCAGGTATAGACCACGTTGGGCACATAGCCTTCGCGGTCGCTGTCCTTCGGCGAGAGGATCGGTCGCTCGCTGCGCGCCAGCACCTTGGACGGGATGTTGAGGTCGAGCAGGAGCGCTCCGATCGAATACTTGCGCATGGCGCCGACCCCGTGCGTCAGCACCAGCCAGCCGTGGTCGGTCAGGATCGGGCTGCCGCAATTGCCGAGCTGGATGAACTCCCACGGGAACTTGGGCTCGAGCAGCAGCACGCCGTTGTCGTCCCAATGGTCGATGCGGTCGGACGAGAGCAGGTAGAGGTTCTTGCCGTCCTGCCGGCCGAGCATGTAGTAGCTGCCGCCGAGCCTGGCCGGGAACAGCGCCAGCCCCTTGTTCCGCGCCGCGCGGCCCGAGAACGGGCCGAGGGTGAATTCGCGGAAGTCGCGCGTACACAGCAGCTCGGACCGGATTTCGCGGCCGTTGAAGGCGGTATAGGTGCCCAGCCACTGGAAATCGCCGCCGTCGTCCACGAACCGGACGAGGCGCAGGTCCTCCAGCCCGTTGCGCTGGGGCTCGGTGATCGGGAAGATGACGGAGCCGGACACGGTGCTTTCCGGATGCCGGCGCACGAGCACCTGGTTCTCGCTGTCGGTCTGCGTCTGGTCCACCAGCGAGACGGCCGTGGCGACGTTCGGCTGCGGCCAGAGGTCGAAGCGGCCGTCGGGGTGGACGATCCCTTCGCGAAACGCGATCGAGCTGATGTGCCCCTCGCCCACGGCGCGCAGCGACATGACGAAGCGCACCGCGCCGCCGGTCAGCCCCGACTGATCGGGATGCTCGACCACGCTGGGATTCATCAGCGCCGCCGCGGCATAGGAATATTCGTGGCAGAAATAGGCACCGATCAGGCGGCGGCGCTCCTGCGAAACGCCGCTCGGCAAACGGACCGTTTCGGCCACTTCCTTCACCCGTTCGTCAAACACGCGCTCGGTCTGCCAGTGCCGCTCCGAAAAGTCGGAGAGGATGGCCTGGTATTCCTCCCGCACTTCCGCCTCCGACAGCTCCAGGATGTCGGCAACCAGCCGGCCCGCGCGCGACGTGCTGTACCCGGTGGCCTGCCAGCCCAGGTGGAACGGACGGATCACGACCCGCGATGGGTCTGCGGAAAGCCGTTGCTCGTGTAACGTCAGCAGACCGCCCGACGCCCGAAGCGCCGAGGCGGGATCGCCTTCACCTTTGACGGCTCTGAGCGGCATCTTCCCTCCATTCGGGACCATCGCAACGGAGCAGTTGCTCATATCCATAGTATGCGAGCTGGAATGCCAGCAGCGATTCGGCGCCGACGTTCTGATTGGCGCCGTGCGGCGTCAACCCGTCGAAGCAGGAGCCGAGCTGGAAGTCGACAAGCGCGACGTTCCGGTCGTTCTCGCCCAGGAACCAGCGATAGGCGCGCCGCCCGTGATCGAGCCACAGCGACGAGCCCGGATCGCAGCGGCGTGCGGACGTGCAGGCGTCGATCGCCGCCCAGGCCTCCAGCGGCTGCTGGTCGAACGGCAGGATATCGCCATCGCGGCCGAAGCTGTCCGAGCCGACCGGACGAAACACGCCGTTCGCCCCGCACTGCCTCGCCAGCATCCAGCGCAGGTTGACGAGCCCCGCCTCGACCCAATCGGCGCGGCCGAGCCAGCGCCCGCATTCGATTAGCGCCTGCGACAGACGGGGATTGTCATAGCCGACGACGCTCTCGAACCACGTCCAGCCGGGCCGGCGCATGGACGCGAGCAGCTTGGCGAGCCGGTCGCCGCAGCGCTCGACGATGGCGGCGGCCGTCGGCTGCGCCGGGTCCTGCTCCAGCACCGCCACCGCGCCGAGCGCGGCGAAGGCGATGGCGCGCGGGGCATGGAATTCGAGCGCGATCGGGGCATGCTCGGCAAAGGCGTTCGCCGCCCAGAGACGCATCGCGGGAAGCCGCGACTCCGCCGCCGTATCGCCCAGCGCCCAGATCGCGCGGCCGTTGCTGTCCTCGGAGCCGATGTCCTCGCACCATGTGCGGTCGAAGGCCATGAAATTGCGGAACCGCCGCATCTCGGGATTCCAGGCGTACTGCAGGAACGAGGCGAAAGTGCTCCCCCGCCGCAGTTCCTCGCCCGGACCGTGCCAGGCGACCCGGTTGACCAGCATCAGCGCGCGCACGTTGTCGTCCAGGCAATAGCCGTGGCGGCGATCGGGCACGATGAAGCGCCCGTGCTGCAGCATGCCGGTGCCGTCGCATAGCGCGTCGAAAGCGGCCAGGCCGGGGATGAGCCGTTCGGCCGCGGCCGGGATCGCCCGTCCGGGCGCCACCGCGCCCTCCAGCATGGTCTTGGCATTGGCCACGAACTGCCGCCACACCGTCCGCCGGCCGCGCCGATAGGCGCGCAGTTGCAGCGCCTCCAGCTCGTCCGGATGGTCGAGCAGGCGGTTCACCGCGGCGGCGATTCCCGCCGGATCGTTGGGTTCCACAAGAACGCCGCCGGTGTCGGCGAGCAGCTCGCGCGCATGGATGTACGGGGTCGAGACCACGGCCCGCCCCAGCGCCACGGCATAGCTCAGCGTGCCCGAGGTCGCCTGCTGGAGATTGAGATAGGGCGTGAGGTAGAGGTCGCAGTCCTCCAGCATCTCGACCAGTTCGGCGACCTCGAGAAACCGGTTGATCCATTCGATATGGCCGGCGACGCCGAGCCGCCGGGCCTGTGCCTCAAGGCTCTGGCGGTAGGCCTCGCCATGGCGCCGCAGCTCGTTGGGGTGCGAGACGCCGACGATGCGATAAACGGCATCCGGATGGCGCGCAACGATCGCGGGCAGGGCCTCGATCGCGGCTTCCAGGCCCTTGCCGGGGCCGAGCAGGCCGAACGTCATCAGCCGGCGCGGCGCCCCCGCGCGCGAAAGCCGCAGCGGCCGGTCCGGCGCGCCGTGCTCGATCACGCTGACACGCTCGGGATCGGCCCCATAGCGGTCGATCAGCAGATCACGGCCGGCGCGGCACATTACCATGAGATGGCTGGCGCGGGCGATCAAACGCCGGACGATCGCCTCCTGCTTGGCCGAGGGCTGCGACAGGACGGTGTGCAGCGTGACGATCAGCGGGGCGGCGATGCGATCGACGAGGGCGAGCACGTCCTCGCCGCGATCCCCGGCGAAGATGCCGAATTCGTGTTGCAGCCAGACCGCGTCGACCCCGTCCTCGTTCATCCGCCGGGCAGCGTCGGCATAGGCATCGGGCCCGTGGTTCAGGATGTCGGCATAGATCCGCCCGTCCCGCAGGACCTCCGCGGGGTCCTGCAGGGCATAGACGTCGAGCCGGGTTTCGGGCTGAAAGTGCGAGAACTGCTCGAAGATATCGGTGGTATAGGTGGCGATGCCGCACCTGCGGGGCGCGAAGTTGCCGATCAGGGCAACCCGCATCGGCCGGACCCGCTGCGGCAAAGGCGCCGTGTTCCTGGGCTCGAGCGAAACGACGGCCGCCATTGCACCGTCGTTCCGGCTTACGTTGCCCTGCAGCAGGTATTCCATGTCAAGATTTCTCCATCGCCAAGTGTCGTCGCGCCGCCCGATGATGCTAACGACGGAGCCCCGACAAGGTTGCTCGCATTGCAACAAAATCTGCCGGCACGGGCCCGGTTCGACGATAGGCCCGGCTCAGGATTCGGGGGTCCGGACAGCCCGCTCCTTGCGGTGCGGCGAGAGCAGGTACCGCCACACGCCCACCGAATTGATCGCCAGCAGCACGACGTTCTGCATGCCGATCCCCTCGCTGTCCGGCTGGAGGAAGCCCCAGGCGATCAGCGCCAGCGAGCTGGTGACGAAGATCACCATGGCATAGCCCGTCCATTTCCGGCCGAGATCGAGCGAGACGAGCAGGGCCGCGATCGTCGCGGCGATCGCGCCATAGTATTGCAGGCCGGCCAGCACGGCGTCGCTCATCGCCGCTGCGCCGCAGCAGCGCCGGGCATCAGGCCGATTGGCGGCCGAAGCTGAACTCGGCCGGCATACCGCGTGCCTCCCCGCCCCCGGCCAGCGCCACCGCGGCAAGGATGGCGTTACGCGAAAAGGGCTTCTCCACCACGCCCAGGGCCGTGCGCGCCGGCCGGCCGACCTGGGCCGGATTGGCGGTGACATAGACGATCGCGGTATCGAAGCGCTCGGCGAGCTGCTCGGCGATGGTCGTGCCGGAAGGGCCGTCACGCAAGTTGAGGTCGACCAGCGCCACTTGCGGCACCTCGGCCAGCAGGCAGGCCGAGGCGTGATCGGGAACGATGCCGACCACCCTGTGCCCGGCATCGGTCAGCATGTCCTCGAGCTGCAGCGCGACCAGCACCTCGTCCTCGACGATCAGCACGTTCACGCCGCCGGTTCCTCCATGTCGGACATCGTCCCGAAGGTCCTTCAGGCCGCCGCGGCGCCCGCCGGCTCGTGGTTCGCGATCCGCGCCAGTTCGGCGAAAAACGCGTCGACGGCGCTGCCCGTAAGGACGAAGTTGTGGCGGAAGTCCGGCAGGCGGCCCGACGCCAGCACATGACTGAGCATCGCCCGCGCGCGGCAGATACGGCTTTTCACCGTGCCCAGCGCGATGCCGCAGATGTCGGCGATCTCCTCGTAGGACAGGCTGCCGATGGCGACGAGGATCAGCGCCTCGCGGTAGGTGTCGGGCACCGCCGCCAGCGCGCGAAGCACGTCCGACAGTTCCACCGCGTCCTCCTGCGCGGCAGGCGCGCGCAACGTGCGCTCGGCCACCGCTTCGTCGTAATCGCCATGGAAGCGGGCGCGGCGCGCCTCGCTGTAGAAGTGGTTGCGCAGGATCGTGAAAGTCCAGGCCTTGAAGTTCGTGCCTGCGCGATAGCGCGCGCGCGCGGCCCAGGCGCGCATCAGCGCTTCCTGAGCCAGATCGTCGGCCCGGTCGCGGCATCCGCACAGACCGCGGGCAAAAGCGCGCAAGTGCGGCGCAACCTCGAGAAGCGCCCGCTTGAAATCCTTGTCGCTCAGAGGATGAGCTTCGCGTTCGGCAGGCTCTGCCGCGCTCTTCACCACCGCCATGCGTTGACCTCCGGGTTGTTGATCCATGGGCATAGCAACGCCACCGGACCGGCAATGGTTCCCGGAGGCCGGCCAACGGGCGGCCGGATGCCCTCCTTTTTGCGTTCGGAATGCACATAAAGCGGAACAGTCGCAGCCGCCGCGCGTTTCAGCGGCCAGGCGGAGCGACGTATGCAACCGACCTATGCAACAGGGCGCCCGGCAGGAATCGCGACATGACAGGACGGAAAGCCGCAAGATGACGCCGGACCGCAAGAACCCGCCCCTTCGGTCCCAACCGCCGGAATCGTTGAGGCCTCCGCACTCGGTGAAGGGGGCGGAGGCCTCAGGATCGATTCACCACCGGATTGCGGGGGGTGGGTACGGGAGGGCCGGTGGTGATACCGGTGAAACTCGCCCGTCCAACCGCGGTTCCCGGAACCCTGGAAAATTTTTCACGGGCCGCGCAAGCCGGGCTGTGGTAGGGTCCGCGCCGATCCGGCCGGGCCGGCCCGGCGTTCCGCACTGCGTGGCCGATAACCAATCCATTCGCTTATATCATTCAAAATCCAGATGAAGTCTTGCCGAGGTTGCTTATGTCGATGGCCGATCAGATTGCCGCCCAACTCCCCTACCTGCGCCGTTATGCGCGCGCGCTGACGGGATCGCAGACGTCGGGCGACGCCTACGTGCGCGCCACGCTTGAAGCCGCGCTGGCAGACAGGGACCTGCTCGACAGGATCGGCGAAGGCCGGGTGGCGCTCTACCGGGCCTTCAACAGGATCTGGTCGACGGGGCACGTCGAAACGGCGGGCGCCAATGCCGGCGGCGGCGAAGGGAACGGCGGCGGCGACGTGCACGAGCAGGCGGCGAAGGAACGCCTGCTGCACGTCACCCCCGCGCATCGCCAGGCACTGCTGCTGACCACGCTCGAGGATTTCACCACCGGGGAAGCGGCAACCATCCTCGGCGTCTCGCCCGAAGAGGTCGAGGCCATGGTCCTCCAGGCGATCGACGAGATCGAGACCGAGACCGAGACCGACGTGCTGATCATCGAGGACGAGCCGCTGATCTCGATGCAGCTCGAGGGGCTGGTCACGGACCTGGGCCACCGCGTCATCGGCACCGCGGCGACGCGCAGCCAGGCGCTGGAGATCTTCGCCGAGCGGCCGGCCGGCCTGGTCCTCGCCGATATCCAGCTCGCCGACGGCAGCTCGGGCATCGATGCGGTCGAGGACCTGCTCAAGTTCGGCGACCTGCCGGTGATCTTCATCACCGCCTATCCCGAGAAGCTGCTGACCGGCGAACGCCCCGAGCCGACCTACCTGGTGACCAAGCCGTTCCAGGAATCGACCGTCCGCGCTGCCATCAGCCAGGCGCTGTTCTTCGGCTCCAGCCGCCCCCTGGGATAGCATCGGACGCGCGCCGCTTCCCCCTTTCCCGCGCCATGCGGGCGGGGGAGCTGTCCTTATCCCCTCATTTCGGCCTGGCGCCGCGCAGGGCGAAATTCGTCGGCTTGCGCACGGGCACGCGCAGCGTGCATTCGACGCCCGTGGCATCGAAGCGCAGATCCACTTTCGACTGCAGCTCGTGCGCCACGATCTTTTCCAGCAGATCGCGCCCGAACCCGCGCTTGCCGGGGGCCTGCACCGGCGGGCCGCCGGTCTCGCGCCAGTTCAGCTCGGCAACCTCGGGCGTGACCAGGTGCCATTCGATGAACACCCGCCCCTCGGTGGTGCTAAGGGCGCCGTACTTCGCCGCGTTGGTCGCCAGCTCATGGATCGCGAGCCCCAGCGACATCGCGTCGTTCGGCGCCAGCCGGATCGCGGGGCCCGTCATTTCCACGTGGTTTTCGCTGGCCGCCATATAGGGCGCCAGCTCGCTCCGCACGATCTCGGCGATGGGCGCGTCGGTCCAGTCGCTCTGCGACAGCAGATCGTGCGTCGCGGACAGTGCCCGGATGCGCCCCGTGAGGCTCTCGGTGAAGTCGTCGAGATCGAGCGAGCGGCGCCGCGTCAGCGCGACGATCGACAGCACATTAGCCAGCGTATTCTTGACGCGATGGTTGAGTTCCCGCGTCAGCGAGGTGCGGATGGCGGACTGATCCCGCTGCCATTCGAGCACGAGGCGATCCTCGGCCGCCCGCTTGGTGATGAGCCGGGCGGTGAACATGGCCAGCACGCCCAGCACGGTGCCGAAGATCAGGGTCGCGCGTGACAGCGGCGAAAGCATGGCCGGGCGCCGGAACGTGGCGCTGATGACCCAGGGCCGGTTGGCGACGACGATGCGACGCTCCATCGACAGGCCGTGCTCGCCCGGCAGGCGGTGGGCGGCGAGCAGCCGGTCCGGACGCCGCACGCCGTCGTACACCGCGATCTCGATGCTGCGGTCGCGGACAAGCTCGAAGGCGGCGGCGAGAAAGTCCTGCGCGCGGAAGGGGCTGTAGACGAACCCGCGGATGCTGCGCTCTGCGCCCTCCCCCTGGAAAACCGGCATGTAGATGAGAAACCCGTCGTCATTCGGCCGCGCCGGGTCCAGGATGAGGCCGACCTTGCCCGACGCGACGGGCTGGCCCAGGCTTGCGGCAAGCTCCATCGCCTCGCGCCGGGTCGGCTCGGAATACATATCGAAGCCGATCGGGAAGTGGTGCACCGCCTGCTTCGGCTCGACATAAACGATGGGCATGGCCGCCTTCCGGCCCGGCTCGATGGCAGGATGCACGCGGTATTCGGGGTCGACCACTTCGCGCATGGCCCGCTCGAACCGGGGCAGATCGTCCACCGGCGTCCAGCGCGCCCAGGCGACGCCCAGCGCCCCGTGATAGTCGTTATCCGTGTAGAGGCCTTCCGCGATATCGGCGAAAGCCTTGGGAGAAATGCGGTCGTTGGTCGAGAACAGCGCCGCGCACGCCCGCAGGATGGCGATATTTTCCGCCGCGCGCCGCTGCATGCCCGAGATCAGTTCGGTGATGTTGCCATCAAGCTGGGAACGCCGCCGCTCTTGCTCGGCCCGCTCGATCGCCACGACGCTCAGCACGGTTCCCAGCGCAACCAGCGCGAACAGCAGCAATGGCCAGCCGCGCGGATAGCGGTGAAACCACGCCTGCTTTTCAACACGAGCCAGCAGCGCTTTATCCATGACGCCTCAATAGTCGCGGGAAAATAATCGCGGGGAACCGCCGTGCGCGCCCGGCATCGAGCATGAGCATTCCTACCCCCGCCCCCCTTCTTGGCAAGGTTTTCACGGCAATGGAACCATGTCCCCGTTTGAAAGTTCCCTTGCTGACAGTCGTACCCGCCATGCGCTTGACGCGCCGCCGGATCGGAAGGAAATAGGACGTTGCAGGATGGAGTTCGTTTTGAGTCAGCCAAAGGGAATGGATGACCGGAAGCGCACCCCCGGCCAGCCGCCTAAGACCGGCGGCGGCAAGGAGCCCGGCTGGGCCGAAGGCCTGAGGCAGCTCTACAATTCCGTCGTGCACGAGCCCTTGCCCGATAGCTTCAGCGAATTGCTCAAGAAGCTCGACCGGGTGAAGGACGAGCGTGACTGAGGCCCATCCAGCCGACAGCGACGGGGTATTCAAGCGCGACCTGCTGGCGGTACTGCCGCATCTGCGGGCTTTCGCCCGCGGGCTGTGCGGGCGAGCGGATTTCGCCGACGACCTTGTCCAGGAAACCGCGATCAAGGCCTGGGTCGCGCGCGACCGTTTCACACCCGGCACCAACATGCGCGCCTGGACGTTCGCGATCCTGCGCAACCACTTCCTCAGCGAGCTGCGGCGCAACCGCCACCAGGCCGAATACGATCCTGCGGCCGCGGAACGCCTGCTGGTGATGGAATCCGACCAGGAGGCGCCGCTGCACCTGTCCGACGTGGAGCAGGCTCTGCGCAAGCTCTCGCCCGAACGGCGCGAGGCGCTGCTGCTCATCGGGGCTGGCGGGTTCACGTACGAGCAGGCGGCGCAGATCTGCGACTGCGCGGTCGGGACGATGAAAAGCCGCGTCGCGCGCGCGCGCGATCAGCTTGCCCGCCTGCTCGATCCCGAACGGGACACGATCGCCGCCGCGCCGCGCAAGGCCCGCACCGCGAGCTGACCGGCCCGCGAGCTGACCGGTGACGCGCCGGAAAGAAAACCCGGAAGGCATCCTGGCCCGATCTGGTCGATCAGAACCGGAATGCCTCCAGACGCGCCGAATGCGGCGGCGGGCGCGCGCCCGCCGCCGCATTCGGCGCGGAGCACCGGGTTCAGCGAACCGAACCGCGGCGGAACAGGTTGATGATCGCGAGCAGGACCACCGCGCCGAGGAACGAGGCCAGCAGCGACATCAGGTCGAACGAGCCGCTGGTGATCGGCGCGCCGCCGATCAGCGGTGTGATCAGGAAGCCGGCAAGCAGCGCGCCGACGATGCCGACGACGATGTTGAGCAGGACGCCCTGCTGCGCGTCGGTGCGCATGACGATGCTGGCAAGCCAGCCGATGATGCCGCCGACGATAAGGACGAGGATGAGGGTCATGGCACACAAACTCCGCTTTTATCCTATTGGACTAAACGACGATGCGAAGCTGTTGTTCCCGCGCCGGGCGCGATCGGGGGCTCAGGCGGCGCGCAGCATCGCGCGGCCGGTGTCCGCCACCAGCTTGGGCACGCGCGTCGCGGGCACGGCCCTGCCGTAGAGATAGCCCTGGCCATACGTGCAGCCGCGGGCCAGCAGGTGGCATTCCTGCTCGCGGGTCTCGATGCCTTCCGCGACGATCTCTATGTCGAGACTGTGGCCGAGGTTGATCACCGTGTTGATGATCGCCTGGTTCTGCGGATCGAGCGCGAAATCATGCAGGAACGAGCGGTCGATCTTCACGATGTCGACCGGAAACTGCTTGAGATGCGACAGCGAGGCATAGCCGGTACCGAAATCGTCGAGCGCAACGCGGATGCCGGCATCGTGCAGCCTGCGCAGCGCGCGCTCGACGTATTCGGCGCCGCGGCCCATGAACACCGTCTCGGTGATCTCCACCTGCAGGCAGTCGTGCGGCAGGCCATGGCCGTCGAGCAATACGAGCAGGCGCTCGGCGAAGGCGTCCTGCCGCAGATCGGCGGCTGTGACGTTGATCGCCACGTGGCCGAAGGGAACGTCGCGGTCGCGCCAGCGCCTTATGTCGCGGATCACCTGCGCCACCATCCGGTCGGTGATCTGGCTTGCCAGCTCCAGGTCCTCGAACGCGGCCTGGATGGTGCTGGGCATCTGGGTGCCGTGGCTCGGATGACGCCAGCGCAACAGCGCCTCGAAGCCCGCCACCCGGCCCGAGGACAAGGCGACCTTGGGCTGGTAGTACGGCGTGATGAGATCGCGGGCGAGCGCATCGCGGGCCAGCGAGATCTGGCGGCTGCGCCTCTCGACCGCCGCCTTCATGCTCTGCCGGAACACCGCGACCCGCGCCTTGCCGCGCGACTTGGCGTCGTAGAGCGCGATATCTGCGTGCTTGAACAGTTCCTCGCCGCTCCGGCCGTGGCGCGGCGCCAGCGCGGCGCCGATGCTGACACGGCATTCGTCGAGCCGCCCCTGGTAGACCCAGGGTTCGCGCAAGGCTTCGAGGATGTGTTCGGCAACCGCGACGGCAGCGGGGCCCGAGCGCACGTTGCGGGCGATCACCGCGAATTCGTCGCCGGCCAGGCGCGCGACGATGTCGCCGTGCCGCACGCTTCGGGCGATGCGTTCGGCCACGGCCTGGAGCAGGCGGTCGCCGGCGTCGTGGCCCAGCGTGTCGTTGACCACCTTGAAGTTGTCGATATCCAGCACCAGCAGGGCGAAGCATTCCTCGCCGATCCTCTGGACGTGGCGGTCGAGATGGGCCTGGAACTGGGCGCGGTTGGGCAGGCCGGTCAGGTCGTCGTGCATCGCCTTCCAGCGGACCTGCTCCTCGATCTGGCGCTTCTCGGAAATGTCGCGCGAGATGGCGAGATAACGGAACGGCCAGTCGTGATCCGCCGGCAGCTTGGAAATGATGGCGTCGTACCAGCGCTGGTCGCCGCCGTCGGGGTCGACGTGACGCAGGCAGAAGCGGCCGACGCCGCAACGGCGCGCCGCCTCCAGCGCCGCGTCGCACTCGACCCGGTCGGCTGGATCGAGCCGGTACCCGAAGGAATTGCCCACCAGTTCCGCCATGTCCGCCAGCCCGTGCGCGCGCAGCATCGCCTCGTTGGCGAAGAGCACCGTGGCATCCTCGTCGAGCAGCGAGATGCAATCCGGATTGGCCGATGCGACCAGCCGGCTGAACTGCTCGCTGGCGCGCAGCTCGCGCTCGCGGTCACGCCGTTCGCGATCGCTGCGATGCAGCGCCAGCGCGCTCACCATCAGCAGCGTCGAGGCGACGATGACGCCCGAGGTGATCTGCATGGCCATGCCCGTCTGCTCGTCGATATGGCCGTTCCGCTGCGCCCAGATGCGCAAGGCGCCGGTGGCGACGGGAATGGTCACGACAAGCGGCAGGACATACCGGCACATGGTGCCCGCCGGGCCGTCGTCCGCGCGCAGGATATGCAGGAAGGCGGAGTCGCGGCTCAGCGTGAGGATGCCCGTCCCCAGCAGGAAGATGGCGAACGCCGTCGGCAGCGCCATCGGAACGGAATCGTCCAGCTTGCGAAGATAATGCAGGTCAAGGCCGTAGCTGATGAACGCGAAGACGGCCATGGCGCTGATCCAGGTGCCGAAAAGCTGCGACAGGACCTGGGCATGGCGCCAGCGGGCATGCAGCAGCGCCACCGCCAGCCCGCCCAGCAGCAGCGTCGTCGCCGTAGTGGGGGCCATGCGGTTCGGCAATTCGCCGAAATCGACCGCGAGCCGGTCGGCGAACAGGAGCCGGTCCACGGGCAGCGTGCCGAACAGGACGTCCGCCAGCTTGGCCGATGCGGCCGCCACCACCGTCAGGGCCGCGGCGCAGGCCGCCCGCCGCCGGCGCAACTGGGTGAGCGCCACCGAGGCCGCGGCCACGACGAGGCACAGCGCCGTCAGCGGGTTCATCGACACGAAGTCGGTCGCGAAGCTGCGCAGCGCCTTGACGTGCCACAGCCACCCGGCGAGCGTCAGCAGCCCCAGCGCCGCGACCAGGGCCACGCTGGCGAAGATCAGGAATGTCGGAAAGTCCATCCGCCCGTCCCGTGAGGGTCTGGGCAGTTCGGACGCGGCGCGTTCCATGTTCCGTTGCGAGTTCCCCTGGCGCCCCGGCCCGGATTCCGGGGCGTGCCCCCTAATCGGCAGGTTTGGTTGATTT
Organism: Novosphingobium sp.; assembly: GCA_041677785.1. Lineage (GTDB taxonomy): Bacteria > Pseudomonadota > Alphaproteobacteria > Sphingomonadales > Sphingomonadaceae > Novosphingobium. Next base: position 53,687 of record JBAYPJ010000005.1, read on the forward strand.
TTTGCTAAGCTCCCCTTGCGCAAAGCCCGTATGGCCTGCGCGGAAAGGCCGATTGACCACTGCCGCGGCCGGCTTGACGCAACCGCTCGCGACCCGCACCAATCTGCGGCAAGCAGGCGGAGGACGCGCGCATGTTCCTGAAGAACCATTTCCAGAACGCCTACGTCACCCATGACCTGGCCAGGGCGATGGACCTGATCGACAGGCGGTTCGGCAAGACCGACTGGATCGTGTTCGAGCCCGACATGGTGCTGCAGACGCCCGCTGGCCCCCGGAATTCGAGCGTGAAGGCCGCGCTGGGCTGGAAGCAGGGCTTGCAGATCGAGCTGATCGAACCCGTCAGGGGCTTCCTCGACCATTATCTGCCCGCGCTTCCCGCCGACAGGTCCGATCCGACACCCCGCTTCCATCACATCGCCGTGCGCCGCGACGACGAAGCCGCCATGCGGCGGGAAATCGCCGAGCTGGGCTTTCCGGTGCTGTTCGAAAGCTCGGTGCCGGGGCTGGTCTTCGTCTACCTCGACGCCCGCGAGACGCTGGGCCACTGCTTCGAATATATCTGGGCCACGCCCGAAGGCTGGGCGATGCAGGGCTGGCCGCGGGACAAGCCGGTCCAGCCATAGCGTCGTCCCGGGTCGAGCCCGGGACGACGCCGGATTCACCACGCTCACCACACCGGCCGCCCTTCCGGCCAGCCGAGGAACTTCCACGCCTCGGGGCTCTTCCAGGTGAACTCGACGTAGTGGCCGAGGTAGGGCCGCGCATCGAGATAGACGAAAACGAGGCTCGGGATCGCGTCCTTGATCGCCAGCGGCCCCTCGAAGGCGAGCGGCAGGCCCAGCTCGGCGATTTCCCGCCGCATGGCGGCTTCGTCGTCGCGGCGCAGCGAGATGTGGTGGAAGCGCGGGACCGCGTCGGTCCGGTCGGCCGGCAGCATCGCCAGATAGTCGTCGACATAGCCCGAGACCGGCTGGATGATCTCGATGTTGAGCCCGCCCGCCCAGTAGGAGGCGACGCGGTTCACCATCGGCTGCGGCCCCTTGGGCGTGTTCACCACCATGTCGGGATCGAAGCGGTCGAACTTCTCGACGCCGAAGCGGTCCGCGACGATCGCCATCGCCTTGTCGAGATCGTGGGTGACGTAGGCGTTCTGCATATGGCCGTGGATGAACATGGCCCCTCTCCTATTTCCCGCGCCATTCGTCGACCACCGGGCCGAAAGCCTGCGCGATCCTTCCCTCGCTCCAGCCGTAGTCCTGAAGGTCATAGCCGTAGGACCCGAGCTTGTGCCGCGGGTTCTCGGCATCCCAGCGGCGCATCGCCGCCTCGCCCTCGCGCGTCCAGGGCAGCCCGTGCAGGGCGTAAAGTTCCTGCGCCACGCCGATGCCGTCGCCGACGCAGCGGCCGTAATCGGTCTCCAGCAGCCGGACCTGCGCGCCCATCTCCGCCCGCTGCGCGAGGTAGCGCTTTAGCTCGTAGGCCCAGTAGTCGACCGTATATCGCCCGACGAACGCGGGATCGAGCGGCTCGAAGGTGTTGCGCAGGATCTCGGTGCCCATGCGCATGCTGGAGCCCATGGTCCTCGTCAGGTCGCGCCGCGAAATGACGAAGGTGGCATCGGGAAAGACTGCGAGCATTTCGAGGAACTCGCCGGTGTTGCCCGGATTCTTCAGCACCCAGGGCCGCCCCTGCTTGCCGCCCCGCTGCCACTGCAGGTACTTCAGCATCTCCTTGAGGTAGGCCTGCGAGGGCACGCGGCTGACCGAGCGCGCCCATTCGAGATAGGGATAATCCGGCGTCGTGATGAACTGCATCACGTTGTCGAAGTTGGCCAGCGGGATGAAGCTCGTCTCGTCGGCCTCGTCGGCGGCGAACTCGTGCATCACCTGATAGCTTTCGCCGGTGTTGGTGACGGCGACCATCATCGCACCGGCCCACTGCCGGCGCGGGGTGGGATCGCCCGGCTGCTCGCCCGGAAACGGCGCGGGATTGAACATCGCCCAGGCCGGCGTCGCCAGCACGTTGGGATCGGCCGAGAGGAAGCGCTGGAGCTTGGTCGTGCCGCTGCGCGGCAGGCCGAGCACGACGATCGGGTCGGAAACGTCCTCGTCGAGGATTTCCGGATGCTTCGCGACATCGGCTTCCCAGCGCAGCCGGTTGACGAGGAAGCGCGTGAAGTTGGCCTGCATGCCCATCAGCCCGCGCGCCGACATCTCCAGCCGCGTCGGGATCTCCAGCGCTTTTTCCAGGTTGGGCAGGAACGAGCGGTCGCGAAAGTCGGTGGCGCCGGTGCCGGCCTGCGCGAAAGCCGCGTCGAGCAGCGGCTCCAGCGTCAGCGCGTGCCTGAGGCCGGCGATCTCATCCATTCCCTTCCCCTCCCCTCCCATCCCATGCCATCTGCACCGCTCGGTCCCCCTCCCCCTCCGAAGGGAGGATCGGCCTCATCAGAAATCGTTGAACCGCCGCCGGTAGACCGAGGCCAGCCGGCGCTCCATCTGCGCCTGCCGCTCGGCGCGGCTGATACGCGGCGTGCCGGGCGAGACGTGCCTGTCCAGTTCGGCGAAAGGCACCGTGCGCACCCTGGGCTCGCCGTGGTCGGCGCGCGTCTCGAAGAAGCGGAAGCCGATCAGGTGCAGGTTGCGGCCCGAGCAGTCGAACCAGTTGGACAGGCCTGGGTCCTGCCAGCTCGCGACGAAGCGCACCGCGCCGTCCGCCTCGCGGTGCACCTGCGCCACGTTGTAGCTCACCAGCCGCGCCCAGTAGTCGCCCGGCTCCCACTGGAGCTGGGCCAGCTCGACGTTCCAGTATTCGCATTGCGGCGGGTCGATCTCGATGATCACCGCCTCGTCCGGCCGGCAGCGGAAATGGCCGGAGAAGTAATCGGTCCCGGCAAAGGCGCCGGGCACGACGAACCGCGCGATCCGGTCCGGCGGCGAGGCGAGGTGCGCCTGCACCCCAGCCTCGCAGAAGTCGGCGTGGACGCGCAGCAGGTCGACCAGCCGCTGGAAGCGCGTTTCCGAGGTCTCCCGCGTCAGCAGCGGCGGCGGGAAGGCCTGGTCCTCGCAGGTGAGCGTGAGGTCGGCCGGCTGCTCCGCGAACCAGTCGGCATAGTATTGGCGGATGTGCAGCTCGCAGCGGCCCTCGGGCAGTTCCAGCCAGATGGCATCGCCGAGGTCATCGGGCTGGCGATGGCTCAGCACCACGTCGATCTGCCGGCCCGCCGCGAGCTGCGGCGTATCGACGTTGTTCCTGTTGCCGATCATCTTCCAGCCGTCGGCGAAATCGCACGAATGGCCGTTGTAGGTGCTGAGCTGGAACACCGCGCAGGTCCCGCGATAGCCGCGCAGGCGATAAGTGTGGGCACCGTGCAGCGCCGCCGCGTGATAGTTGCAGTCGGTCGACTGGAGCTGGAACTGGATGCGGCTGGTGCCGCCCATCTTGGTCAGCGTCGGGTTGCCGTAGTCCGCCTCGACGTGCGCGGCGTGGCCGAAGCTCATGTTGCGCAGCAGGTGGCGCAGCGCCTCGTAGGTGTTCAGTTCGCGGTCGTCGCCCGGCCAGCCGACGATCTGCTTCCTCAGCGAATAGCGCATCGCCTCGACCAGCCTGTCCAGCTCGCCGTAGGCATAGGCAAGCGCGCCCGCGTCGGTCGAGAAGTCCGCCGGCGCGCGCTCCCCGGCGTCCACGCGGGCCGCGAAATTGTCCTGCGACATGGCTGGGGTGTCGTGGCTCATGGCTCGAGGTCCTCCGGAATCACGCGGGCGTCGCCCGCCTTGGGCGGCAGCAGGCCGGTACCGACCAGCGCCCCGCCGTCCGCCACCATCGCGTGGCCGTTGACGTAGGACGCGGCCGGCGAGACGAGGAATTCGATCACGCTCGCCATCTCGTCGGGATCGGCCCAGCGCTGCAGCGGCACCTGCCGCTTGAGCAGCTCGTAATGCGCCGGCGCGACATCCTCGATCATGCCGGTCATGCCCGTCCGGGTCGGGCCGGGGCAGAGCGCGTTGATGCGGATGCCCTCCCAGCCCAGCTCGCGCGCCAGGCTGCGAACGAGGCCGACCAGCGCGTGCTTGGTCATGCCGTAGGCCCAGTTCCCAGCATCGCCGCCCAGCCCCATGGTCGAGGCGGTGACGACGATCGCGGTATCCTTGCGCCGCCGCAGCAGCGGCAGCGCGGCCCGCACGCCCAGCACCGGACCGATCATGTTGACGCCGACGATCTTCTGGAACTCGGCGAAAGGCAGCGCGTCGATGCTGCCGCCGCCGGTGATCCCCGCATTGAGCACCGCCGCGTCGAGCCCGCCGAACCGCGCCTCGGCCTCGGCCGCCATCCGCGCGTTATCCGCCTCGGACGAGACGTCGGCGGCCATCGTCGCGATCCCGGCCCGCCCCTCGGCCCAGCCGAGCGCCGCTACGTCACGGTCCACCGCCAGCACGCGCCAGCCCTTGCCCGCCAGCCGCTCGCAGGCCGCGCGGCCGATGCCGCTGGCGGCGCCGGTGACGAGAACGGACTTTGCGCCATCGGTCATCGCTCGCACTCCCTCTCAACCGCCGGCGATCTGCCAGCCGCCGCTGGCGTCGAGCACCTGGCCCGTGACCCAGGCCGCCTGGTCGCTGGCCATGAAGACGATGACGCGCGCGATGTCCTCCGGCTCGCCGATGCGGCCGAGCGGGGTCACCGAGCGAATCCAGTCCCGCGCCGCCGCGTCGTCGAACGAGCGGCTGCCTTCGGCATATTCGCCGCGGGTGAGGCCGGGCGCGACGGCGTTGATGCGGATGCCCCTGGGGCCAAGCTCGGGCGCCACCGCGCGGGTGAACTGGTTGAGCCCGGCCTTGGACGCGCCGTAGACCGAGAGGAGCTGCGAGGGCGACAGCGTATAGCGCCCCGCCGTCGACGAGACGATGACGATGTTGCCCCCGCTCGCCTCCAGATAGGGCACCGCCTGCTTGATGAACCGCACGGTCGAGGCAAGGTTGGTGCGGTAGATCTCCTCGATCTCCTCGTCGCCGGTGTCCTCAAGGCTTTTCCAGAGCTGCGCGCCGGCGTTGCTCACCAGCACGTCGAGGCGGCCGTGGCGGTCGATGACGGCCTGCAGCGCGCGGGCACGGTCGTCATGGCTGTTGAGGTCCATGCGCACAGCGCTGATGCTGTCCGGCGCCAGGGCGCAGGTTTCCCGCAGCGGCCCCTCGCGCCGGGCGGCGATGACGACCTTGGCGCCCTCGCGCGCGAACATCAGCGCCGTGCCCTTGCCGATGCCCGTGCCGCCCCCGGTGATGAGCGCGACCTTGCCGTCCAGTTGTCCCATCCGCATCCGCCTGATTTGTTTTCGCGCGGCAGTCTCCACCCGGCCGGCCAAATTGCAAGGCGCCGTCCGCCCGGGACCAGCGGCGTTGCGCCGAGAGTCCAGTCGCCCGTGCTTGACCTTTGCCGGTCCGCGGCGAACCCTCGGCCGACGAACGGGAGACAGAGCATGAAAGTCGGGATCACCTGCGGGGGTATCGGCCCCTATGCCAGCGGCGCGTTCATCCGGGCTTCGGCGCGGGCGGCGGAGGAGGCGGGCTTCGCGCATTACTGGATGCCCGACCACGTCGTGCAGTTCGCCGCCTATCCCGAATCCCGATACCCTTACGCCGAAGGATCGGGGCAGGAACTGCCCGACCAGAGCGACGAGGCGCCGCTGCAGTTCGGCGACGACACTTACGCCAACGTCGATCCGGCCAACCCGCTGGTCGACCCGGTGATCGGCATGGCCTGGGCGGCGGCGGCGACTTCGCGGATCGAGGTGGGCAGCAACATCCTGGTCCTGCCGCAGCGCAATCCGGTGGTGCTGGCCAAGGAACTGGCCACGCTCGATTCCTTCTGCGCCGGGCGCGTGGTGCTGGGCGCCGGGGTGGGCTGGGCGAAGGAGGAGTTCGACGCCTGCGGCGTGCCCTTCGCCGAACGCGGCCGGCGCACCGACGAGGCGATTGCGGCGCTGCGGGCGCTGTGGAACCAGCCGGTCTCCTCGTTCGCGGGCCGCTTCCACGCCTTCCGCGACGCCTACAGCTATCCCAAGCCCGCGCGCGCCGGCGGGCCGCCGATCCTGATCGGCGGCGAGAGCGCGGCGGCGCTGCGCCGGGTCGCGCGGCTGGGCGACGGCTGGCTGCCCTACAACCTGCCGGTCGCGGACGCCGCGCGCGCGATCGCCGAGCTGAAGGCGATGACCCGCGCCGAAGGCCGCGACGCGGACGCGCTGCGCATCGTCAAGATCGTCTACGGCAACGCCCGGATCGACGACCTCAAGCGCTACAGGGACGCGGGAGTGACGGAGTTCAACGTCGCCTCCAGCGGCGAAATCCCGGTGGACGAAGCGGGCATCGCGGCGAAGTTCCACGAATTTTCCGAAACGATCGTCGAACCGATCGCAGGGCTTTAATCGCGATTGCACTGCTCGCCCCGGCCGCTAGGGTCCCGCCGACAATCCTGCAAAGGCGAGACAAAACACAATGCATTCAACGAGGGAGGAAACGACGGCGGCGGCCGAATGGCGCGCCCACTGGCCGCTGACGCTGGCCGCGCTGATCGGTTATTCGACGATCGGCCTGCAAAGCTACGGCATCAGCCCCTTCGTGACCCATCTCGAAAGCGAGTTCGGCTGGAGCCGCGCCGACGTGATGATCGGCATCAGCCTGTCGAACGCCGCGGGCATCGTGCTCAACATGATCATCGGCCTGATCATCGACCGGTTCGGATCGCGCCGGGTGGCGCTGCTGGGGCTGGTGGTCAAGACCGGGACTTTCGCCCTGCTCGGCGCGGCGACGGGGACGCTGCTCAACTGGGCCGCGCTCTGGCTGATGCTCGCGGTCGGCGTGGTGCTGGTCCAGTCGACCGTCTGGACCCGCGCGGTCGCCAGCCGCTTCGACAAGGCGCGGGGGCTGGCCCTGGCGGTGGCGCTTTCGGGCACGCCGATCACGGCGATGCTGGCGCCGCCGCTGGCCTCCTGGCTGATCGGCGCCTACGGCTGGCGCATGGGCTTCGCCGGCGTCGGCGCCATCTGGCTCGCCGTGACGCTGCCGATCGTGTTCCTGTTCTTCCGCGAGAAGCCCGCCAGCCCCGCCGCGACCACCGCCGCCGCCGCCGAAACCGCCAGCCCGGCCGAGATGGCGGGCCTGACCTTCGCGCAGGGCATCCGCACGCGGGCCTTCGCCCGCCTGCTCCTCTCGTTCGCCTGCTTCTCGTTCTACAGCATGACGATCGCGACCAATCTCGTGCCGCTGCTGACCGAAACCGGCATCGCCGCGACCGAAGCGGCCAGCATCGCCGCGATCATGGGCCTGGTCGGCATCGTCGCCCGGCTTTCGGTCGGCGTGCTGCTCGATCGCTTTCCCGGCCACCTGATCGGCACCGGCACGCTGCTGATGCCGATCGTGGGCTGCGCGATCCTGCTGATGGACGCGCCGGGGATCCTCCTGCTGTCGGTGGCGGTGGCGATGTTCGGCGCGGCCATCGGCGCCGAGATCGACGTCGCGCTCTACCTCGCCACGCGCCATTTCGGCCTCAAGGCGTTCGGCGCCCTGTTCAGCGCGATCATCGTCGGCGGCGCGGTGGCCGCGACGCTCGGCCCCTTCATCGGCGGCTGGCTGCACGACCTCTACGGCAGCTACGACATCCTGCTCATGATGATCATGGCGGTGATGGGCATCGGCGCTCTGGCCATGCTGACCATGGGCCGGCCACCCCGGCGCTGGGCGGCGGAATAGAGCCTGTCCGCCGCTCAGCCGCCCTTGCGCGCCATTTCGAAGCTGCGCGCGAGGTGATCGGCGAAGCCGGTGCGCTGCGGAAGGACCCATTGCCGGCTTTCGTCACGGATCGCGTCGATGTTGTCGGCCACCACGTCTATCGTCCAGTCCGGGCGATAGACGCCTTCGCTTTCGGCGAAATAGGCGCGGGCGACACGCCCGCCGACCGCGATGAACAGCTCTCCGGACACGTCGCAGCTTTCGTGCGCCAGCCAGCCGACCACCGGCGCGACCAGTTCCGGCCCCATCGGCGGGTACTGCGAGGTGTCGAGCCCCTCGGCCATGCGCGTGACGGCGCCGGGCAGGATGATGTTCGACCGGACGTTGCGCTCCGCGCCCTCGATCGAAATGGCGTTGGAAAGCCCGATCATGCCCGATTTGGCCACGGCATACTGCACCGTGTTGGGCATGGTATAGAGCCCGCCGATCGAGCCCGTCAGCACCACCCGGCCATAGCCCGCTTCGAGCATCCGCGCGAAAGCGGGCTGCACCACGTGGAAGCCGCCGAGGAGGTGGATGTCGAGGCTGCGCCGGAAATCCTCGTAGGCGATCTCGGCCAGCGGCGCGAACAGCGAGTTGCCGGCGTTGTGGATCAGCACGTCGATCCGCCCGAAACTGTCGAGCGCGGCCGCGACGATCGCCTTGCCGCCCTCGGGCGTCGCCACGCTCTCTGTGCAGGCAACCGCCTCGCCGCCCGCCGCCCGGATCGCGGCCGCCACGTCTTCGGCCGGCCCGGCATCGGCGCCGGTGCCCGAGAGCGCCGAGCCGTTGTCGTTGACCAACACGCGCGCGCCCTTGCCCGCCAGCAGCTCGGCATAGGCGCGGCCAAGCCCGCGGCCGGCGCCGGTGATCACCGCGACGCGGCCGTCGAAGCGCCGCCCGGTCATGGAATATGCCTTTCGCGCAGGTTGGTCAGCGGCCGGCGGTACGACGGATCGCTCTTGTCGCGCGCCGGCGCGCCGTTGCCGTAGAGGTCGGGCACGTCGGCAAAGGGGATCGGGATGGCGGGCAGCAGGCCCGCCCATTCGATCGCATTGGTCCGCAGCGCGATCTTCCATTCGCCGCCGCGCCGTTCGAACCGGTCGATATAGCGGCCGCCCGCCTGCACCAGGCTTTCGTCCTTGTTGCGCGCGACGAAGAGGTAATAGGTCTCGGTGTGCGCGGTGTCGCCGTCGAGGTCGATGGTCACGTTGAGCAGGCTGTGGTGCGTCAGGATCTGCCCTTCCTCGTGCATCGGAAAGGCCCAGTCGGCGCATTCGGACGCGAGGCCGACGAACGGCCCCGCCGCCATCTCCGCATCGGCGTGGAAGGCGGAAAGGTACAGCTCGCGGTCGAGCCGGTCCATGCCCCGGCTGAACCGGGTCAGCGCCTCCGTGATGTCCTGCTTGTCGAGCAGCGCCGCGAGCCGGGCGAGGCGATCAGCGTCCATTGCCATAACCATGCGCCCTGATCGGTTGCCAGATGGGCGAGCCGCGCTCGGCCCGCAGCGAGGGGATCACCCGCCCGTCGACATCGGTGACGCCGTAGAGCTGCGCCATCTCGGCGGTGATGAACGTGCCGCCCGACAGCCGCATGATCTTGTCGTCGCCCAGCATCTCCGCGATCACCCGGCCCGGATGCTCGACCGTGCTGCCGATATCCGGGTTGGTCACCGTCTGCCCCTTCATGTCGGGATTGGCGCCGAGGTTGTGATAGGCCTTTTCGGTGAAGGTCAGCCCCTGCCACAGCGACACCGAGGCGACGTTGTGCGGCTCCAGCTCGATCGCCATGTCGCGCGCCATGCGGTCCACCGCCGACTTGGCCGTGCCGAAGACGACGCCGAAGGTGTAGGTCACGCCGACGTAGCCCGAGATCGCGACGATCAGACCGGACCCCTGCGGCACCATGATCTGCGCCGCGTGCCAGGCGGCGACGAAGGACGAGCGCACGCCGACGTGCCACATCTCCAGGTTCGAGAGCGGCTTTTCCCAGAACGGCTGCTTGACGATGAGGTCGTCCGAAAGCTGGAAGGCGTTGTTGACCAGAAGGTCGAGCCGGCCCTGCTCGCGCCGGACCTGATCGAACAGCGCCGCGACCTGCTCGTCGTTGCCGTGGTCGCAGGCGACGGCGATGCCCCTGCCGCCTGCCGCCTCGCCGCACTTCGTGCACTCGGCCGCCGTCTCGCCCACGGTGCCGGGCAGGTAGAACTCGCCCGGCGTCACCGTGCGGCCGGTGACGTAGACGGTGGCGCCCTGTTCGGCGAGCACCAGCGCGATACCCTTGCCGATGCCGCGGCTGGCGCCGGTGACAACCGCCACCTTGCCCGTGAGCGCGCCCATCAGGCGTGCCCCTCGCCGGCGAAGAACCTGGCGCTGTAGTCGCCGCGGGCGCGGCCGGAGAAGAACTCCTCGCGCAGCGGCAGGCCCATGACGCCCTGCGACCAGTCGATCGCCCGGCCCCAGTCATGGAACCAGTCGTAAAGCATCATGCGATTGGCGATACGCCATTCGCCGTTCCGCTTTTCCAGCACGTCGAGATAGCGCCCACCGACGATGGTGTCGTTCTCGCCCTCGCCCATGTCGACGCGATGGTACGAGAGGACATGCGTTTCGGCGCGCGCCCTGTCGCCAGCAAGCTCGATGTAGCTCTGGCCGAGCGCATGCTGCGTGTTGGTGATCGCCTCGGCGCCGGGCACGACCCAGGCGAGGTATTCGTCGAACGTGCCCTTGAACACGCCGTAGTCGGTGATCGAATCCGGCCAGAGCGAGGCCGCGATCATCTCTGCGTTGCGGCGATCCTCGCCACGCGCGAGGCGTTCGAGGCATTGGCGGATGCGGTCGCGGGCGACAAGGGCGCGCAGATCGTCGCTGGTGGGGTCCATGGTTCTCTCTCCCGGTCTGCGGGCGCCCGAATCCGGGCCCGCCAGTTGGCCAAGACTAGCCGTCCGCCCCAAGGCGGCGCTTGACCATTTCGGACAAATGCGCTCGATTCCGGGCGAAGGGTGCCCGACCGTGACCGAGGTTTTCGATACCGTCCACGCGCAGGTCCTGCGCTTCCTGCCGGAACTCGTCGCGGAGATGGGCGGCGATCCGGTCGCCCTGCTGCGGCGCGCCGGCCTTCCCGCGCGGGGCGAGGCGACCTATCGTCAGGCGATCCATCTGCTGGAAGTGGCGGCGGCGGCGCTGCGCTGCCCGGATTTCGGCCTGCGTCTGGCGCAGCGGCAGGGCGGCGGCGCGATGTTCGGCCCGCTCGGGCTGGCGATGCGCAACTCGCGCACCTTCGGCGACGCGCTCACCTACGTCAGCCAGCACATCTACGCCCACAGCCTCGCCGCGCGCATCCGCCTGACGCGCCTGCCCGGCGGCGGCGCCTTCTCCGCGCACGACATCCTGCTCGACGGCGCGCCGGTGCGGACGCAGTTCGTCGAGCAGATCATCCTGGCCGGCCATCTCGCGGCGGGGGAGATCACCGGCGGCCATGCCCGCGTGCGCCGCGTCCATTTCCGGCACCAGCCGGTCTCGCCGCCGGCCGTCTATCGCCGCCATTTCGGCTGCGAGGTGCGCTTCGGCCAGAACGAGGACGGCGTGCTGTTCTCGGCCGCCGACCTCGCCTGCCCCGTCGTCGATTCCGACGCGCAGGCCTTCGCGCGCATCGCCGCCTTCATCGGCAGCGCCTTCCCCGATCACCTGCCGCCGCTGCACGCGCAAGTGCGCGGCGTGATCATGCAGTTTCTCGGCTCCGCCCCCTGCACCAACGACAGCGTCGCCGCCGAACTCAACCTCCACCCGCGCACGCTGCACCGCCGGCTGCGCGCCGAGGGCACCTCGTTCCAGAAGATCAAGGACGAAGTGCGCCGCGACCTGATGCTCTACTACCTGCAGCAGACCCGGCTGGACTTCACGCGCATCTCGGAGCGGCTGGGCTTCGCCGAGCAGTCGGTGATGACGCGAAGCTGCAACCGCTGGTTCGCCGCCTCGCCGACGCGGGTGCGGCAGGGGAGCGCGGCAGGGGGCACGGCAGCGTGATTTTGTCCTGATCGGTCAAGCCGCGACGCGGCCGCAAGCGCAAACAGGCGAAGGAAGAGGAGAAGCCCGAACCATGGCCCAGGTCCAGACCCTGCGCGGTCCCGTCGATAGCGCCGCGCTCGGCCGCGTGCTGATCCATGAGCACATCTTCCTCATGGACATGGAATATACCTACAACTACCGGCCCGACTTCTTCGCGGAGCAGACGATCGCCGATGCGGCCGCGCGGCTCAACGCGCTCAAGGCCAGCGGCATCGACACGATCATCGACCTCACCGTGCTCGGCCTCGGCCGGCACGTGCCGAGCCTTGCCAAAGTGGCGCCGCTGACCGACCTCAACATCGTCATCTCCACCGGCGCCTACACCTTCGACGAGGTGCCCGGCCCCTTCGCCTTCCACGGCCCCGGCCTGCTGCTCGACCGCCCCGAGCCGATGGTCGACCTCTTCGTGCGCGACATCACCGAGGGCGTCGCCGGCACCGGCATCAGGGCCGGCCAGCTCAAGTGCGCCATCGACATGCAGGGGCTGCGGCCCGGCGTCGAACGGATCATGCGCGCGGTGGCGCGGGCGAACGTGCTCACCGGCTGTCCGATCACCGTCCACACCGCGCCGCAGGCCGAAACCGGGCTCGTCGTCCAGCAGGTGCTGGCCGAGGAGGGGGTGAACCTGGAGGACGTGATCATCGGCCACTGCGGCGACACCGGCGACACCGACTACCTGATGAAGCTGGCCGACAGGGGCTCGCTGCTCGGCATGGACCGCTTCGGCGTGGAGTTCGCCATCACCATGGAGCAACGCGTCGCGACGATCGCCGAGATGGTGAAGCGCGGCTACGCCGGGCAGATGGCGCTCTCGCACGATTGCTGCGCCTGGTCGGACTTCTTCCCGCAGGTCACGGACTACCACCGCGCCATGCCGCGGCACCACTATCTCCACATCCACGACGACGTGATCCCCGCGCTGCGCGAGGCGGGCGTCGGCCAGCGCGATCTCGACACGATGTTCGTCGACAATCCCCGCCGGCACTTCGAGAACGCCGCCCGGCATTTCGCGCAGCGGTAGGGTTGCCGTGGCGCGCGCGCTTTCCCGCCGCGCCGTTCCCCGATAGAGCCGCCCTCCCGCGAATCCCCGCGCCGCAAGGAGCACCCGATGTCGTCCAGTCCCTGGGCCCGCCATACCCGCAACGCCGCCGTCGCCGACGACATCGACTTCGAGATCAAGGGGCAGGAACTGCAGTTCCTCGAAATCGAGCTGGACCCCGGCGAAAGCGCCGTGGCCGAAGCCGGCGCCATGGTCTGGAAGGAAGCCAGCATCGCCATGACCACCGTGTTCGGCGACGGCCGCGCGCAGGACGACGGCTTCATGGGCAAGCTGCTCGGCGCGGGCAAGCGGCTCGTCACCGGCGAGAGCCTGTTCACCACGGTCTTCACCCACCAGGGCCAGGGCAAGGCGCGCGTCGCCTTCTCCGCGCCGGTGCCGGGCTCGATCCTGCCGATCAAGCTCAGCGACGTGGGCGGCACGCTGATCTGCCAGAAGGACAGCTTCCTCGCCGCCGCTCGGGGGGTGACGATCGGCGTCCAGTTCCAGCGCCGCATCCTCACCGGCCTGTTCGGCGGCGAAGGCTTCATCATGCAGAAGCTCGAAGGCGACGGCTGGGTCTTCGTCCAGATGGGCGGTACGATCGTCGAGCGGACGCTGGCGCCGGGCGAGGAATTGCACGTCGATACCGGCTGCATTGCGGCCTATACGTCAGGTGTCAATTTCGACGTGGTCGGCGTCGGCGGCGTGCGCAGCGTGCTGTTCGGCGGCGAGGGCCTGTTCTTCGCGCGGCTGCAGGGTCCGGGCAAAGTCTGGATCCAGTCGCTGCCTTTCGCCCGCCTCGCCGGGCGGATGCTGGCCGCGGCGGGCAGCAGGGGCGGCCAGAACCGCGGCGAAGGCTCGGTCCTCGGCGGCCTCGGCAACCTGCTCGACGGCGACTGATCAGGCGGCCGGCGGCGTCCAGTCGGACACCACGTCCGCATATTCGGGCCGCGGCCGTTCCTGCAGCTCGCGGCCCGGCGAGCCGAGGAACAGGAAGCCGGCGATCCTGGCCTCCGGCCGCCCCTCGGGCGCGAAGGCGGCGCGGACGGTGTCCGAATAGGCCGCCCAGCCGGTCAGCCAGCCGCCGACGAAGCCCTCGGCATGGGCGGCGGCCAGCAGGTTCATGCAGGCGGCCCCGGCGGACAGCTCCTGCTCCCAGAGGGGAATGGCGCTCGACGGGTCCGGGCAGGAGACCGCCACCACCAGCGCCGGCGCCTGCCGGGCGAACTCCTCTATCGAGGCCAGCTCCTTCCGGTTCGGCTCGGGCCGCGTCTCCCGATAGGCGCGCTGGAGCAGCGCGGCCAGCGCGTCGCGCTGTCCGGGCGCGACGATCACGAAGCGCCAGGGCGCAAGCTTGCCGTGGTCGGGAACGCGGAGCGCGGCCGAGAGGATGCGCCCGAGCTGCGCCTCGTCCGGCCCCGGCGCCACCATGTCGCGCGGCTTGCCCGAACGGCGCGTCGCGAAGAAAGTGGCAAGCGAGGAGCGGTCATTGAACATCTCAGGTCCCTCCGTCACGGCGTCCCGGGCGGCCGCGAAGCCCATATAGGGCCTCCCGCCGTCGATGGAACGCCCCGACCGCCGGCGCGCTCATCCCGCCGGCTGGAGCAGCACCGCGCCCGTGGGATTCGCCTCGGGCTGGCCATGCTCGCGCTCCCACACCGCGGCGGCCTCATAGCAGCTCTCCACCACGTCCCCGTAAGTCTCGCGGAACAGGTCGCGCTGCTCGGGATGGTCGAACGCGAAGGCGCGGTTGTGCCGCACCGCGTCGAGCACCATCGGGGCGATATCCTCGGGGCGGTAGAACTTGAGGCTGGTCTGCTCGTGGTTGACCTCGCCGACATGCACCTCGCCCTCGCCGGGGCCGCCAAACTTCGCCGGGCGGTAGCGCGCGTTGTTCTGCTTCATGCCGGTGGCGACGCCGCCGGGGCAGTAGCTGGTGGTGAAGACGTTGTGCTCGCGCATCTCGAGCTGGAGGTTCATCATCAGCCCGATGATGCCGGCCTTGGCCGCCGAATAGGGCGTGTGCACGGGAATCCAGCCCGGCAGCAGCCCGGCCATGGAGGCGGTGGCGCAGATGTGGCCGCCGCCGGCCTTGACCATGTCGGGCAGGAAGGCCTGGGTGGTGCGCATCACGCCCATCAGGTTGACGTCGATGATCCAGTCCACGTCGTCGTCCGACATCTCCATCAGCGGATCGAACGAGGTGGCGCCGGCATTGGCGAAAACGAGCTGGATCGGCCCGAGCGCGGCGCTCGCCTGCTCTTTCATCCGCTTGATCGAGGCGCGATCGGTCACGTCGCACTGGATGGCCACCGCCTTGCCGCCCGCCGCGTTGATCGCATCGGCCACCTTCTCGGCGTTCTCCAGGATAATGTCGGCGATCGCGACCGAGGCGCCCTGCGCCGCCAGCTCCTTGGCGAGCCCCATGCCGATGCCGCTGCCGCCGCCGGTGACCACCGCCGCCTTGCCGCTGATGTCCGTCATTGCCCCATCCTCTCTTGTGATATTGATACGGGTGCAGCCTTAATCAGGCTCGGCCGCTTGTCCAGCCGATCACGCAAGATTGCCCGGCCCGAAGGCGTACGGCAACAGCTCGGACAGGCGCGGCGCAGGCCCCTCGCCTTCGTCCGCGCCCCAGATCACCGGATCGGTGCCGCCTAGCTGGGCCAGTTCGTGCAGCACCTGCCGGCAGCGGCCGCAGGGGGTAAGCGTCCCCGACGCGGCGCCCGCCTTGCCGCCTGCCACCGCCACCGCGACAAGGCCGCCGCGCCGCCCTTCGTTCATCGCGCGCGCCGCCGCGACCGTCTCGGCGCAGAGCGACAGGCCGTAGCTCGCGCTCTCGACATTGCTTCCCGTCACGACCGCGCCATCGGCGAATGCGAGCGCGGCACCGACGTGGAAGCCGGAATAGGGCGCATAGGCTCGCCCCGCCGCTTCGCGCGCCGCCGCGATCAGGGCGCCCCGGTCCGGCGTCACGGCTGCAGGACCACCCATCGCAGGTCGGTCTCGCTCGCCTCGCTCGAGAAGGATTCGTTCGCGGTCCACAGCGTCCACGGCCGTCCCGCATAATCGGGCTGGAAGCGGGTGCGCACCAGCCAGAGGTTGCGGTCGATGGCGCGGGCGATGCGATAGCGGCTCTCGAAGCGGGCGGTGAGCTTGAGCATTGCCGGCTTGCCGGTGTGCGTTTCCACCTGGTTGAGGAATGTCGTCAGCTCGCTCTCGATCGCCGCGTCGCTGACCTTGACCGGGCAGTCATCGCCCAGCCGGTCAAGCTCGACCGCGGGCGGCAGCATCGCCGGGTCGCGCGGCACCACGGTGACGAAGTTCGCCGCCTGCCGGTCGGCCGGCTGGCACGGATCGTAGCGGTGCAGCGCGCCGACCTGCAGCTTGGCGGCGCGCGCGCCTTCCAGGTTGCGGCTGAACGACGGGTCGCGCGCGAAGGCGCTGGCGCTGGCGTCGAGATAGGCGAAATCGGCGCCGATCGCCTTCAGGGCGCGCCAGTCCGCCTCGCCGTCATCGGCGCCGACCTCGACGCCCTGAACGCGATAGACCGCGCGCTCGGGCCGCCAGTGATGCAGATGCCACCAGCCGAGCACGCCGCCGATGAGCGCGATCAAAACCGCCGCGCCCAGCAGGCGCAGGGACATGCGGCTGCTCCGCTTCCTTGCCATCACCGATTCCCGTAGCCGACCCTTGGGGTCCCGTGCCCCTAGCCCCTGATATGCAGCACGCAGATCAGGGTAAAGAGCCGCCGGGCCGTCGCGAAGTCGGTTTCCACCTTTCCTTCGAGCCGTTCGAGCAGCAGTTCGGCCGCCTCATTGTGAACCCCGCGCCGGGCCATGTCGATCGTTTCGATCTCGGTGGCGGACGCCTTGCGGATCGCCTGGTAGTAGCTGTCGCAGATCGCGAAATACTCGCGAATCGGCCGGCGGAACCGGCCGAGGCCGAGCACCAGCGTCTCCAGATGCCGGGCCTGCTCGTCGGCGATGTCGAGCACCAGCCGCCCCTCGTTGACCGAGAGGCGCAAGCGGTACGGCCCCTCGTGCCCCGCCGCGGAGGAACGGAGCGGACGGAAGAGGTTTTCCTCTTTCAGATCGAAGATCGCTATCCGCCGTTCCTGCTCGATATCGGCGTTGCGCCACAGGATCGTGGCCTCGTCGAGTTCGATATCGGTGATGCGCGCAGCGTTCATTACGTGCGCAGCATTCGCAAATGCAGCAACAACCGGCAAGCCCGTCGACATCATCCACAAGCTGTGGATGAAATCCGGAGCACCCGGCGCTTGAAGGCGGCGGGGCAAAAGCGCATTGACGCCCGCCTATGGCCGACCAAGACCTCCTCACCCGCGAGCCCGACCTGGCCAGCCGCGCGCTGCCCGCAAACGTCGAGGCGGAGGCCGCTTTCCTTGGCGCCGTGCTGATCGACAACCGGGTGATCGAGGAACTGCCGGTCCAGCTTTCCCCCGCGCATTTCTTCGAGCCCGCGCATGCCCGCATCTTCGAGCGGATCATGCTGCTGATGGACCGGGCGGCGGTGGTCACGCCGGTGACGCTGCGGCCCTATTTCGAATCGGACGAGACGCTGCAGGCGCTGGGCGGCCTCGCCTACCTCGCCCGGCTGACGGCCGATGGCCAGGGCCTGCTCGCCCCGCGCGAACTGGCCGAGCAGATCTACGACCTCGCGCTGCTGCGCGAACTGGTCGCGGTCGGCCGCAACCTCGTCGAAGGGGCGATGGACACCTCCGAGGCGGTCGCGCCGATGGAGCAGATCGAGCAGGCGGAGGCGGCGCTCTATGCGGTGACGGAGGGCGTCACCGGCACCAGCGAGGCGCAAGGGTTCGCCACCGCCACCCGCACCGCGATCTCGGCGATCGAGAAGGCGCTCAATTCGGGCGGCCATATCTCGGGCAAGACGACCGGTCTGGCGTCGATCAACCAGAAGATCTGCGGCCTGCACGATTCCGACCTCATCATCCTCGCCGGCCGGCCGGGCATGGGCAAGACCTCGCTCGCCACCAACATCGCCTTCAACGCCGCCGACCGGCTGCGCCGCGACCGGGCCGACGGCGTGCCGGAGGAACAGTCGGTCGGCGCCGCCACCGCCTTCTTCAGCCTGGAAATGAGCGCCGACCAGCTTGCCACGCGTATCCTTGCCGAGCAGTCGGGGATCAGCTCGGAAGCGCTGCGCATGGGCAAGATCAGCCGCGAGGACTTCCAGCAGCTTTCCTATGCCAGCCAGCGGCTGGCCGAGCTGCCGCTCTACATCGACGACACGCCGGCGCTCTCGATCGCGGCGCTGCGCACCCGCGCACGGCGGCTCAAGCGGCGGCACGGCATCGGCCTCATCGTCGTCGACTACCTGCAGCTTCTCCAGGGCACCGGCCGCGCCAACGACAACCGCGTCAACGAGATTTCCGAGATCAGCCGCGGCCTCAAGACGCTGGCCAAGGAGCTGAGCTGCCCGGTGATCGCGCTTTCGCAGCTTTCCCGCGCGGTCGAGCAGCGCGAGGACAAGCGCCCGCAGCTTTCGGACCTGCGCGAATCGGGCTCGATCGAGCAGGACGCCGACATGGTCTGGTTCGTCTACCGCGAGGACTACTACGTCGCGGCCAAGGAGCCCAAGCAGCCGGTCGACGGCGACGACGCCAAGACCCACGAGGCCCACCAGAGCTGGCAGGCGGAGATGGAGCGCGTCTACGGCCTGGCCGAGCTGATCGTCGCCAAGCAGCGCCACGGCGCCACCGGCAAGGTGCGCATGCGCTTCGAATCGCGCATCACGCGCTTCTCCGACCTGGCCGACGACGACTTGCGCAACAGCAGCTATGGCGACGACTGACCGGCTATCCGGCCGGCCGGTCATGCTGATCGCCGGCGGCAGCGGCTCGATCGGCGAGGCCGTGGCGATCGAGGCGGCGGCCCAGGGCTGGGCGGTGGTGGTGCACGGCCGCAACGCCGGAAAACTCGCCACGCAGGTCGCCTCGCTGCGCGCCGCCGCGCCGGCCGAGGCGGTGGCCGGCGACGTGGCGGATGACGATGCCGCACGGCGCATCGTCGCCGAAGCGGCGGAAAAGTTCGGTCGGATCGACGCGGTGGTGGATTGCGTCGCCACCGGGCCGCGCGAAGGCCGGCTGACCGGGCCGTTCCGCGAGACC
>JBAYPJ010000006.1:0-66843 GCA_041677785.1 Novosphingobium sp.
CGCGTACGATCGGCGAGCATCCCGAGACGGGCAATCCGATCACCGCCAGCATCGGCCGCTATGGGCCCTACCTCGCGCATGGCGGCAAGTATGCGAAGCTGCGCGCGACCGCCGAGGTGTTCGAGACCGGGATGAACGCCGCCGTCGCCCGGCTGGCCGACGCCGCGAGCGGCGGACGGGGTCAGCGCGCCGCCGCGGAGCCACTCAAGACCTTCGGACCGCACCCGACCTCGGGCGGCGAGATGAAGCTGATGGCGGGCCGTTATGGCCCTTACGTCACGGACGGCACCACCAACGCCACCCTGCCGCGCGACAAGAGTCCCGAGGAGCTGACCGCCGAGGAGGCCGTCCGGCTGATCGACGAGAAGGCGGCCAAGGGTCCGGCGAAGAAGGGCGGGCGCAAGAAGGCGCCGGCCAAGAAGGCGGCCGCGAAGAAGGCTCCGGCGAAGAAGGCTCCTGCGGAAAAGGCTGCGGTCAGGAAAGCCCCGGCCAAGAAAGCGGCAGCAAAGAAGGCGGCGGAATAGCGCGGCGTCGCGCCCGGCGGCGCGGCGCGCGTCTTCGTATTTATACGAGCCGCGGATTCAGCGAAATCGTCATGCAATGTTTACTATGGTTCCGGCAGGGGAGTGGGGCTGCTCCCCACCATCCGCCGGCCTGCCGGGAACCATAGAGCGACGTCGTGTCCGATACGAAGCGATCAAAGGGCTCCTCCAGCCGCCGTAAAGCCGGCGGGGCGAGCGTCGCGGCCGCCGTATCCGTGCTCGAGAAGGAGCAGGAGCTTGCTCCCGTCCGCGACGAGTTCGGAGACATCGACGATATCCTGGGCGAACTTGCGGTGCCGTCCGCGCCAGCGCCCCCGACCCCGACCGGCCTTGACGACATCCTCGCCGAGATTTCCGGCACGGCGCCCGCCGAGGCGGCGGACGGCCTGGACGATATCCTGAACGAACTGGCCCCGACGGCGGGGGACGACGGGCTCGGCCTTGACGATGTCCTGAACGAGGTCGCCGGCCCTGCGCCGGCCGAGGTGGACAGCTTCGACGACATCCTGAGCGAGATCGCCGGTCCCGTCCAGTCCGAGCCGACGGCAAACCTCGACGACATCCTGAGCGAAATCGCGGGGCCGGCAACGGCCACGCCGGCCGAAGGCGAAGCCACTGTCGACGATCTTGCCGAAGTGCTGGACGGGTTGGCGGCCGATGCCGCACCCTCTCCGCCGGATGCCGTGCCGGACGCTGCCGGAGAGGCGAAGGTAGGGTTCGCGGCCCGCGTGATGCGGCTGCCGGGCGCTTTCGTTCCCCGGCTCGACGGCACCCGGACGATCTCGCGCAAGGCTCATGCCGGCCTGGTGAGCGCGGTGGGGCTGCTGGGCCTCGCGGCGGCGGGGGAGGCTGCCTATATCGTGCTGCGCCCGCCCACGGCGCCGGCCGCCGACATGCGCCAGGCCACGCTCGTCACCGTCGTGCCTGTCGACTATTCGAAAGTCGACCTGACCCGCTATCGCGACAAGAGGCGCTCGCTGGCCGAAGGCGGCCGCGACATGCTGCGCAATCCGGCGATCAAGCACGCGGTGGTCGGTCTCGACAACGGCGAGAAGCTCTACGATGAAATCCGCGAACTGGCCCAGGAAAGCCCGGCGGCGGACCTCGTGAAGATCGGCGGCGACAGGCTGGTGATCGCCTCGTGCGACACGCCCGTCTGCGGCGACAGGGGCTTCCGGCTGGTCTACGATCTCCAGGCGGAAAGCGCGACCGTCTGCGTGACCCAGAGCTATCGCGACGGCGCCCTGGTGTCCTACAGCTACGGCCCCGCCGGCTACCGCGAGCAGCCGAGCTGCCAGGGGATAGGGCAGGCTAAGTCACTTTATAACAGCTCACTGGTCACCGAATCTCACCCAAATCCGTAAATGGACGAACCTGTCCGCGAAGCCGCTCGGCCAGCCGCGCCTTTCCTACATCCGCCCATGAGCATACCGTGGATTCGTCTTTTGTTCCGAACGGGAGAGGCGGATCATGCGGAACCATCATCCTGAACTTCGCGCGGGGCTTGCCGGCAGCGGCCGATGGACACCGGATATGCGGGCGCGGTTCCTCGAGCGACTTGCGGCCGGCGCCGGCGCCGGCGTCCGGGCGGCAGCGGACGCCTGCGGGCTCTCGCGCCAGTCGGTCTACAAGCTGCGGCGGCACGATCCCGTCTTCGCGTGCGCCTGGGATGCGGCGCGGACGGAATCGCGCGCCGCGCTCGATCGGGCCGTGATGTGCTGGATGCACGAGGAGCCCCGGCTTGCGGCGGCGGGAATTGTTCCCCTGGACACCGACAACCCGATCACCCGCGTGTCAACCATCGGCCGCGTCGAGAAGAACGATGACACCGGCAACCCCGGCAACCCGGTGTCAACTACCGGGCGCGCGGCGGAGAGCGGCGGCAGCGACAACCCTATCAACCGGGCGTCAACCGCATGATACGTGTGGCCGATTGAACACGGGTCGAATCCTCTCTGCCGGGGAGGAACGGCGCTTAGTCGATCAACTGCACCCTAACGCACCCATTCCAGCCCGATCTCGTCGTAGAGATCGCGGCTCTCGGCCCAGCCTTCCTCCACTTTCACATGGAGGAACAAGTGGACCCTGGTTTCCAGCAACTCGGCCAGTTCCTTGCGCGCCGCCTCGCCGATCCCCTTGATCATCGCGCCGCGCTTGCCGAGGACGATCGCCTTCTGGCTGTCGCGCGCGACGACGATCTGCTGGCGGATCTCGATCGAGCCGTCCTTGCGATGGGTGTAGCTTTCCGGGCGGACCGCGCTGTCGTAAGGCAGCTCGTCGTGGAGCTTGCGGTAAAGCTGCTCGCGCGTGATCTCGGCGGCGAGCAGGCGTTCGCTGGCGTCGGAGACCTGGTCCTCGGGATAGTGCCAGGGGCCTTCGGGCATCAGCCCGGCAAGATGGCGCTTGAGTTCGGGTACGCCGTCGCCGCTCAGCGCCGAGACGAAGAACACCTCGTCGAAGGCGACCTCGGCCGTCAGTTCCTCCGCCATGACCAGCAGCGGTTCCTTGTCGCAGGCGTCGACCTTGTTGAGCACGAGGATCCTGCGCTCGCGCCGGTCCTTCAGCGCTTCGAGGATGGGCGCGATGTCGTCGCGGCGCTTCTTGCGCGCGTCGACGACGAGGAGGATCGCATCGGCCTCCTGCGCGCCTTCCCAGGCGGCGGCGACCATCGCCCGGTCGAGCCGGCGCCTGGGCGCGAAGATGCCCGGCGTGTCGGCGAGGATGATCTGGGCCTTGAAATCGCCGGTCTCCTCCAGCGCGATTCCCATCAGCCGGGCGCGCGTGGTCTGCGCCTTGGCTGAGACGATCGCCACCTTCTGCCCGACGAGCGCATTGACCAGCGTGGACTTGCCCGCGTTGGGCGCGCCGATGACGGCGACGAGGCCGCAGCGCTCGGTCATCCGAACCTCCTGAGGAATTCCTCGGCCGCCAGCGTCTCGGCCTCCTGCTTGCTGGTGCCCGTCGCCTCCGCCTCGCCCACGCCCTTGACCGCCACGGCGACGGTGAAGCGGGCGGCGTGGTCGGGGCCAGAGCGCTCGATCAGGCGATATTCGGGCGTCCGGCGGCGGTTGCCGGCGGCCCATTCCTGCAGCGCCGACTTGGGGTGCTTGCGCTGCCCGGTCTGTCCGGCCACGGCATCGGCCCAGAGCCGGCGGACGATGGCGCGGGTCGGCTCGAAGCCCTGCTCGAGAAAGCTCGCGCCCAGCAGCGCCTCCATCACGTCGCCCAGGATGTTGTCGCTGTCCTGCCCGCCATCGTCGCGCGCCTGCTTGCCGAGCAGCATGTGCGGACCGAGCCCGATGCCGCGCGCGACTTGCGCGCAGGTTGCGCGGCTGACCAGCGCGTTGAGCCGTTGCGACAGCTTGCCTTCGTTGCCGGTGCCCAGCTCGTGCAGCCATTCGGCCACGGCGAGGCCGAGCACGCGGTCGCCGAGGAATTCCAGCCGCTCGTAGTTGCGCGGGTTGCCGGTGCTGCCGTGCGTCAGCGCCTCCAGCCACAGCGCCTCGTCCTGGGGCTCCCGTCCGGCGAGGCGGGCGAGGAAGGCGCGGGTGTCCTGCTCGAGCATCCGCTAGAACGTGCCGCCGATCCGGTCCCAGCGCGCGGCGGTGAACCAGGTCCAGGGCTTGAGCCATTCGGCCGAGCCGTCGGTGGAGAACATCACGATCGTCGCCCGGCCGACGAGGGTGGCCTGCGGCACGATGCCGATGCCCTGCCGCGGGAAGGCCGGGAAGCGGCTGTCGAGCGAGTTGTCGCGGTTGTCGCCCATCAGGAACAGCGAATCCTGCGGCACGACGAAGACCGGCGTGTTGTCCTGCGCGGTCCGCTCCAGATCGAGCACGAAGTAGCTCTTGCCGTTGGGCAGGGTTTCCTTGAACTGCGGATAGCGGCAGACGCGCTTGCCGTCGGGCCTGGTCGCCTCGTAGCGGTTGGCGTGCTCGAACACCGGGGCATAGCAGCCGGTGTTGGGCGAAACGGCGATCTCGAAGTCGGCCACGCGTTCCCTGGCCACGGCCTTGCCATTGATGTGGAGCTGGCCGTCGATCATCTGGATCTGGTCGCCCGGCAGGCCGATCACCCGCTTGATGTAGTCGTCGCTGTTGGTCGGCGGCGCCTTGAAGATGACGACATCGCCGCGCTGCGGCTCCTGCGCGAAGACGCGCCCGGGGATCAGGGGCAGGCTGAACGGCAGCGAATAGCTGGAGAAGCCGTAGGGCCACTTCGCCGCCAGCAGGTAGTCGCCGTTCTGCAGCCGCGGCAGCATCGATTCGCTGGGGATGTTGAACGGCGCGAAGATGAAGCTGCGGAACACGACGACGATCAGCACCAGCTTGGCCAGAAAGACGAAGAAGTTTTCTTCCTTCTTCGCCGGCTTCGCGGGAGGGGTCTCGTCCGGGGTTTTCGCGGCGGGGGCGGTTTCGGTCATCGCCAATCCATGTTGGCGGCAGCGCCCGGCGTCAAGCCCGCAGGCTCGATGTCCACCGTGGCGAGCGGGGCGATGCGGCGTCGGGCGTGACGACCCGATCCGATGGCGCTTGGCCTTCGCAGGCGCAGCATGCAATATGGCGGGACGGAAGCGAAGGATCAGGCATGAACAGCTCGTTGCGCGCGGCATGGGGAACGCTCGGGGCATTGCCCAAGCCCGGCCTGAAGGCGCTTTTCGCCGCCGAGGAAAGCCGCGTGGACCGGCTGGCCGTCCGGCTCGAACTGCCCGGCGGCGGGGTGCTGTTCGACTGGTCGAAGACCCATCTCGACGAGGCGCACCTAGCCGGCTTCCTGGCGCTGGCCGAGGCCGCCGGCTTCGCGCCGCGCCGCGCCGCGCTGTTCGCCGGTGAGATCGTCAATCCCACCGAGGCGCGCGCGGCCGAGCACACCGCGCAGCGGGGCATCGGCAAGGACGAAAGCGTTGAGCAGGCGGCCATGCTGCACGCGCGGATGCACATGCTGGCCGAGGCAATCCACCAGGGCGCGCTGGGCGAGATCAGGCACCTGATCCACATCGGCATCGGCGGCTCGGCGCTGGGGCCGGCGCTGGCGGTGGACGCGCTGGCGCGCGACGGGGCGATGGTCGACGTCCACGTCGTCTCGAACATCGACGGCTGCGCGCTCGAAGCCGCCTTCGCCGCCTGCGATCCGGCGACCACGCTGCTCGCCGTGGCCTCCAAGACCTTCACCACCACCGAGACGATGACCAATGCCGAAAGCGCGCTCGGCTGGCTGCGCGAGAGCGGCGTCTCCGATCCCTACGGCCGCGTCGTGGCGCTGACCGCCGCGCCCGACAAGGCGGTGGCCTGGGGCGTCGACGAGACGCGCGTGCTGCCTTTCGCCGAGAGCGTGGGCGGGCGTTATTCGCTGTGGTCCTCGATCGGCTTTCCCATCGCGCTCGCGCTCGGCTGGCCGGATTTCGCCGAGTTCCTCGACGGTGCCGCGGCCATGGACGCGCATTTCCGCGATACGGACGGCACCGACAACCTGCCGCTGCGCGCCGCTTTCGCCGACCAGTATTACGCCCGCCTGCGGGGTTGCCAGACGCGCGGCGTCTTTGCCTATGACGAACGGCTGCGGCTGCTGCCCGCCTACCTGCAGCAGCTCGAGATGGAATCGAACGGCAAATCGGTAACCGCCGCGGGCGAGGCGCTGGACGGTCCCTCGGCCCCGATTACCTGGGGCGGGGTCGGCACCGATGCGCAGCATGCGGTGTTCCAGCTTCTCCACCAGGGCACCCATCTCGTGCCGGTGGACTTCATCGCCGCGATCGCGCCCGGCGATGCGCTCGACCCGGCGCATCATCGCATCCTGCTAGCCAACTGCTTCGCGCAGGGCGCCGCCCTGATGGCGGGGCGCGAGAACTCCGGGGACGCGGCGCGGGCCTATCCGGGGGACCGCCCCTCGGCGACGATCCTGCTCGACGAACTCAACCCCGCCACGCTCGGCGCGCTGATCGCGTTTCACGAGCACCGCACTTTCGCCAACGCCGTGCTGATGGGTATCAACCCGTTCGACCAGTTCGGCGTGGAACTGGGTAAGGAGATCGCCGGTCGGATTGAGACCGGCGGGGCGCGGTTCGACCCGTCGACCCAGGCGCTGCTGACCGCGGCGGGGATCGACTGAGCGCCGACCCGCTGGGGGCGTGCCGACGCTCCGCCGATCACGCAGATGCGCAAAAGCCATTGGCATCGCCTGCCGCCACGGCCCATATGCGCCGGCGCAACAGGAGCGGTTCATGGCAGACTACGACTACGATCTTTTCGTCATCGGTGCAGGTTCGGGCGGCGTGCGCGCCAGCCGCGTGGCGGCCTCGCACGGGGCGAAAGTGGCGGTGGCGGAAGAGCACCGCATCGGCGGTACCTGCGTCATCCGCGGCTGCGTGCCCAAGAAGCTGCTCGTCTACGGATCGCATTTCGCCGAGGAACTGCACGACGCCTCGCACTATGGCTGGACGGTCGAGAACATGCGGTTCGACTGGACGGTGCTGCGCGATACGGTGCTGCGCGACGTCGCCCGGATCGAGGCGGCCTATACCCAGACGCTTGACACGCACAATGTCGACCATTTCCATGAACGCGCGACGATTGCCGGGCCGCATGCGGTCAGGCTTTCCAGCGGGCGCGAGATCACCGCGAAGTATATCCTCGTCGCCACCGGCGCCTGGCCGGTGATGCCCGCGTTCGAGGGCCGCGAGCACTGCATCACCTCCAACGAGGTGTTCCATCTGCCGGAGTTCCCCAAGCGCGTCGTCATCCAGGGCGCGGGCTATATCGCGATGGAATTTGCCGGCATCTTCAACGCGCTGGGCGCGCACGTCACCGTGGTCAACCGCAGTGAGGCGATCCTGCGCTCCTACGACCAGTCGCTGCGCGACCGGCTGCTGCAGATCACCATGGCACGCGGCATCGAATACAAGTTCCACTGCCCGCTGACCAAGGTGGAAAGGCTGGAGGACGGCAGCCTGCTGGCGACGCCGGGCAAGCTCGAGCCGCTCAAGGCCGACGTCGTTCTCATCGCCACCGGCCGCAAGCCCAACACCGCCGGACTGGGGCTGGAGAACGCCGGCATCGAACTCGGCCCCAAGGGCGAGA
Source organism: Novosphingobium sp. (assembly GCA_041677785.1). Taxonomy (GTDB): domain Bacteria; phylum Pseudomonadota; class Alphaproteobacteria; order Sphingomonadales; family Sphingomonadaceae; genus Novosphingobium. The sequence continues at coordinate 7,619 of JBAYPJ010000006.1, forward strand.
TCCCGGTCGACGACTACAGCAAAACCGTGTGTGACAGCATCTACGCAGTCGGCGACGTGACCGACCGTATCCAGCTCACCCCCGTCGCCATCCGCGAGGGGCACGCCTTCGCCGACAGCGTGTTCGGCGCCAACAGGCGCAACACCGCCTACGACTGCGTGCCGAGCGCGGTGTTCTCGCAGCCGCCGCTCGCCGCGGTGGGGCTGACCGAGGGCGAGGCGCGCAACACGTATGGCAACGTCAAGATCTATTCCTCGGACTTCCGGCCGATGAAGAACCTCTTCGCCCAGCGCCACGAACGCGGGCTCTACAAGCTGGTGGTCGATGCCAGCACCGACCGGGTCGTCGGCGTTCACATGATCGGGCCCGATGCGCCGGAAATCCTCCAGGCGGCGGCGATCGCGGTGCGCGCGGGGCTGACCAAGGCGGACTTCGACGCGACCGTGGCGCTGCACCCCTCGATGGCGGAAGAGCTTGTGCTGATGCGGTGAGGTCGTCGTTAGCGGGCCATTAACCATGTCAGGTTACTTCCAAGGGAGCAGCACCGCCTTGGAGGCCAGTTCGTGACCACGATCACTTTCGGAAGCTTCATCCAGCCCGACCGTTCGCTCGAGATGCTTGACGAGCCAAACGCCAAGCTCGGCTGCGTCGTCCATTCGGGTTTTCGCGCCATGAACCAGGCTCCGGGGATCGGGCTGCTCGGGGAGAACCGTATCTTCGACGCCATCTGGCAGCGCTGGACCGAGACGCCGCTGGAATGCGAGGACCAGTGCTCCGCGCAATATTATTTCGACCTTGTGCGCACCTTGCGGGACTTCAACGGTGAGTTTGGCCATGTCGTCGAGGTGGGCTGCTACCTTGGCGGCGCGACGTCGATCCTGGCGGGATGCATGGATCGCTTCGACTTCACGCTGGACATCGTCGACGTGTCGGCACCCTTCCTGCAATACAGCTACGAGCGCGTCCGACGCATGTATCCCGAGGCGGCTGGACGCGTCCGTCTCTTCTACGGAGACCTGCCCAGCTACGTCCGTGAGGTCATGCTGCCGGAGCCGCGCGAGGGCGTGATCGTTCATCACGACGGCGCGCATGACTTCAACCAGGTGGTGAAGGATATGGCCTCGCTGTCTTACGTGCGCGAGCAACTCCACGCGATCATCGCGCAGGACACACACTTGCGCGGCACGGTGCATCACATGAACTTCGTCGACATGGCGCTCTATGCGGTCTTCGGCACCGACCTCAACTATTGCCCGATCGGCGCGCGCTACGACGAGTTCGACTATGTGACTCGCCCCAACAGGTATCAGGGCAACTACTTCGTCGCCGGGCAGCCGGAAGGTTTTGTCCTTCCCATGGCGGTCAACAGCTTCCGCTATCCCCATCCCGAGTTGTCGATGGAGGATTTTCTGCCTGCCCCGGTCATTCGCGACCAGGCGGCCTGATCCCCGTTCTCCCGCTCGGGCGAGATGCGGCCATGGTTCGGGAAGCCCCCGGATCGTGGCCGATCGCGTTCGCATCGCCCGCCCCGGCGCACGCGTTTTCCACGGCCGTCCTGCCCCACGCATTTTAATCGCGCGCTTAAACCTATTGACGCTGCCGCTCCGCCGCGCCTAGGCGCAGGGCGGTAAAACGGTCGTTGAAAGGGATTCTGCCCGCATGTCAGCCAATATCGCCGAGATGGAAAGGCGCCGCGCGGCGGCCAGGCTCGGGGGCGGCCAGCGCCGCATCGACAACCAGCACGCCAAGGGCAAGCTGACCGCCCGCGAGCGGTTGGAGATCCTGCTCGACGAAGGCAGCTTCGAAGAAGTCGACATGTACGTCGAGCACAACTGCATCGACTTCGGCATGAGCGAGGATCACATCCCGGGCGACGGCGTCGTGGTCGGCTCCGGCACGATCAACGGCCGGCTGGTCTTCGTGTTCAGCCAAGACTTCACCGTGTTCGGCGGCGCCGTTTCCGAACGCCATGCGATGAAGATCTGCAAGATCATGGACATGGCGATGAAGGTCGGCGCGCCGGTCATCGGTCTCAACGATTCGGGCGGCGCCCGCATCCAGGAGGGCGTCGCCGCGCTCGCGGGCTATGCCGAGATCTTCCAGCGCAACGTCAACGCCAGCGGCGCGATCCCGCAGATCAGCGTGATCATGGGGCCCTGCGCGGGCGGCGCGGTCTATTCCCCGGCGATGACCGACTTCATCTTCATGGTGAAGGACAGCTCGTTCATGTTCGTCACCGGCCCCGACGTGGTCAAGACGGTGACGAACGAGGTGGTGACGCAGGAGGAACTGGGCGGCGCGATTACGCACACGACCAAGACCTCGGTCGCCGACCTTGCGCTCGAGAACGATATCGAGGCGCTGCTGGCCACGCGCGAACTGTTCGATTTCCTGCCGCTGTCGAACAAGGAAGAAGTGCCCGAGCGCCCTTCGGCCGACCCGTGGAACCGCATCGAGGACAGCCTGGACACCATCGTCCCAGCCTCGGCGACGCAGCCCTATGACATGCAGGAAGTGATCCGCAAGACGCTCGACGAGGGTGATTTCTTCGAGATCCAGCCAGCGTTCGCGGCCAACGTGATCTGCGGTTTCGGCCGCGTCGAAGGGCGCACCGTGGGCGTGGTCGCCAACCAGCCGATGGTGCTGGCCGGCGTGCTCGACATCAACTCGTCGAAGAAGGCCGGCCGCTTCGTGCGCTTCTGCGACGCGTTCAATATTCCGATCATCACGTTCGTCGACGTGCCCGGGTTCCTTCCCGGCACCAGCCAGGAGCACAACGGCATCATCAAGCACGGCGCCAAGCTGCTCTTCGCCTATGCCGAGGCGACCGTGCCGAAGATCACCGTCATCACCCGCAAGGCCTATGGCGGCGCCTACGACGTGATGAGTTCCAAGCACTTGCGCGGCGATCTCAACTATGCCTGGCCGACCGCCGAAATCGCGGTGATGGGCGCCAAGGGCGCGGTCGAGATCATCTTCCGCGGCCAGGACGCCAACGGCATCGCCGCCAAGACCAAGGAATACGAGGACCGCTTCGCCAACCCCTTCGTCGCCGCCGGCAAGGGCTTCATCGACGAGGTGATCTACCCGCACTCCACCCGCCGCCGCATCGCCCTGGGGCTCCGCAAGCTGCGCAACAAGCAGCTCGAGAACCCCTGGAAGAAGCACGACAACATTCCGCTCTGAGGAAGAAGACCATGGAAGACATCTACATCGTCAGCGGCGTGCGCACCGCAATCGGCGACTTCGGCGGCGCGCTGAAGGGTTTCAAGCCGTCCGACCTCGGCGGCATGGTTGCGACCGAGGCGCTCAAGCGCGCCGGCATCTCCCCCGCTGACGTCGAGCACGTCGTGTTCGGTCAGGTCGGCAACACCAGTGCCCGCGACGCTTTCCTCTCGCGGGTCTGCGCGCTCAATGCCGGCATTCCGGACGCGGTTCCGGCCTTCACGCTGAACCGCCTGTGCGGCTCGGGCGTGCAGGCGATCGTTTCGGCCGCGCAGATGATGAAGCTGGGCGAGGCGGCGATCACCCTTGCCGGCGGCGCCGAATCCATGACCAACACGCCGTTCCACGATCACGCGACCCGCTTCGGCCAGAAGATGGGCAACGTCGTGCTGGAAGACGCGCTGACCGTCGGCCTGTCGGACCCGATCGGCGGTTATCACATGGGCATCACGGCGGAGAACGTGGCCGAGCGTCATTGCATCAGCCGTGAGGACATGGACGCGCTCGCCGTGACCAGCCACCAGCGCGCCGCCCGCGCGCAGGCCGAAGGGCGCTTCAAGGAGCAGATTCTCCCGATCGAGATAAAGACCCGCAAGGGTACGGTCGTGTTCGACACAGACGAGCACGTGAAGGGCGATACCAGCGCGGACGTGCTGGCCGCGATGAAGCCCGCCTTCAAGAAGGACGGCGCCGTCACCGCGGGCAACGCATCGGGCATCAACGACGGCGCGGCCGCCGTGGTACTCGCCACGGGCAGCGCGGTCGGGGCGAAGGGCCTGAAGCCGCTCGCCCGTATCGTCGCCTGGGGTCATGCCGGCGTCGAACCCGCATACATGGGCGAAGGGCCGATCAAGGCCGTGCCGATTGCGCTCAAGCGCGCGGGCCTCGCGCTCGACCAGATCGACGTGATCGAAAGCAACGAGGCTTTCGCCGCGCAGGCGGCGGCCGTGGCCAAGGTGCTGGGCTTCGACGCCGAGAAGGTGAATCCCAACGGCTCGGGCGTCAGCCTCGGCCATCCGGTGGGCGCCACGGGCGTGATCCTCACCGTCAAGGCGATCTACGAGCTGAAGCGGACCGGCGGCAAGTACGGCCTGATCACGATGTGCATCGGCGGCGGGCAGGGCATCGCCCTGGTCATCGAGAACGTGGAGTAAGCCCATGGTATTCAAGCTGGGCCGCATGAACCACATCGGCGTCGCGACGCCGGACCTCGATGCTTCGATCGCGTTCTACCGCGACGTCATGGGCGCGACCGACATCACCGAGCCGTTCGTGCTGGAAAGCCAGCAGGTGCGCGTCTGCTTCGTCAACACGCCGGGCGAGAACGGAACCGCCGGTACGCAGGTCGAGCTGCTGCAGCCGACCGCGGCGGATTCGGCGGTCGGCAAGTGGCTGGAGAAGAACCCGATGGGTGGCCAGCACCACATCTGCTATGAAGTGCCGGACATCCACGCGGCGAAGGCCTGGTTCGAAAGTCTCGGCAAGCGCGTGCTCGGCGAGCCGCGGATCGGCGCGCACGGCACGCTCATCTTCTTCGTCCACCCGAAGGACATGGGCGGCCAGCTCACCGAGATCATGGAAACGCCGAAAGCGGCGCATTGAGCGCGCCCGGAGCGTAGATGCCCGTCATCCTGAACCTGTTTCAGGACATATTGTGCCTCCCGGCACAGGTTGAGCGGGCGGAGAAATGGGTGCTGAAACGAGTTCAGCAGGACGATAACGCGAGAGTAGAGCGATGAGCGAGAAACCCATGATCGAAACCTGGCAGGCCGCCGCGGCCAAGGAGGTCAAGGGCAGGGACCTGACCTGGCACACGCCCGAGGGCATCGACGTCAAGCCGCTTTACACGGCCGAGGACGTGCGCGTGGACCCGGGCCTGCCCGGCTTCGCGCCCTTCACGCGCGGCGTGCGCGCCTCGATGTACGCCGGCCGTCCCTGGACGATACGCCAGTACGCCGGGTTTTCCACCGCCGAGGAATCGAACGCTTTCTATCGCCGCAACCTTGCGGCCGGGCAGAAGGGGCTGTCTGTCGCCTTCGATCTCGCCACCCATCGCGGCTACGATTCCGATCACCCCCGCGTCGTCGGTGACGTCGGCAAGGCGGGCGTGGCGATCGACAGCGTCGAGGACATGAAGATCCTGTTCGACGGCATCCCGCTCGACCAGATGTCGGTCTCGATGACGATGAACGGCGCGGTGATCCCGATCCTCGCCTTCTTCATCGTCGCAGGCGAGGAGCAGGGGGTCGAGCGCAAGCTGCTCGACGGGACCATCCAGAACGACATCCTCAAGGAGTTCATGGTCCGCAACACCTACATCTACCCGCCCGAGCCGAGCATGCGGATCATCTCGGACATCTTCGGCTACACCAGCCGCGAGATGCCGAAGTTCAACTCGATCTCGATCTCCGGCTACCACATGCAGGAAGCCGGCGCGACGCAGGTGCAGGAACTGGCCTTCACCATCGCCGACGGCATGGAATACGTGAAGTACGGCGTCGCCTCGGGCCTCGACATCGACCAGTTCGCCGGGCGCCTGAGCTTCTTCTTCGCCATCGGCATGAACTTCTTCATGGAAGTGGCCAAGCTGCGCGCCGCGCGGGTGCTGTGGCACCGGGTGATGACCAGGCTGGGCGCCCAGTCGGAACGCAGCAAGATGCTGCGCACCCACTGCCAGACCTCGGGCGTTTCGCTGACCGAGCAGGACCCCTACAACAACGTCATCCGTACCACGATCGAGGCGATGGCGGCGATGCTGGGCGGCACCCAGTCGCTCCACACCAACGCGCTGGACGAGGCGATCGCGCTGCCGACCGACTTCTCGGCGCGCATCGCCCGCAACACCCAGATCGTCATCCAGGAAGAGACCGGGATGACCAAGGTGGTCGATCCGCTGGGCGGCTCGTACTACATCGAGGCGCTGACGCAGGAACTGGTCGACAAGGCCTGGGAGATCATCGAGCGCGTCGATGCCGAAGGCGGCATGGCCAGGGCGGTCGCCGCCGGCTGGCCCAAGGCGATGATCGAGGAAGCCGCCGCTGCCCGCCAGGCGCGGGTCGACCGCGGCGAGGATGTGATCGTCGGCGTCAACAAGTACCGCCTCGCCAACGAGGACCTGCTCGAGACGCTGGAAGTCGACAACACCAAGGTCCGCGAGGCGCAGATCGCCCGCATCGCCAAGGTGAAGGCGAAGCGCGACGAGGCGGCCTGCCAGGCGGCGCTCAAGGCGCTGCGCGATGGCGCGGCCCAGCCTGCCAGCATCGAGAACAACCTGCTGGCCCTGGCTGTCGAAGCCGCCCGCGCCCGCGCCACGCTGGGCGAGATCAGCCTGGCGATGGAAGAGAGCTTCGCCCGCTACGGCACCGTGCCGACCCCGGTGAAAGGGGTCTATGCCGCGCCTTACAAGGGCGACAGCCGCTGGCAGCAGGTGGTTGACGGCGTCGAGGCGGTGACGCGCCGCCTCGGCCGCAAACCGAAGCTGCTGGTCGCCAAGATGGGCCAGGACGGCCATGATCGCGGCGCCAACGTGGTTGCCTCGGCCTTCGGGGACATGGGCTTCGATGTCGTTTCGGGCCCGCTGTTCCAGACGCCGGAGGAAACCGTGGTGCTGGCATTGGACAGCGGCGTTGACGTGGTCGGCGCGTCCAGCCTCGCCGCTGGCCACAAGACGCTGATCCCCGAGCTGATCCGGAAGCTGCGCGAGCAGGGCCGCAACGACGTCAAGGTGATCGCCGGCGGCGTCATCCCGCCGCAGGACTACGAGTTCCTGCGCAACGCGGGCGTGCAGGGCATCTACGGCCCGGGCTCGAACGTGGTCGAATGCGCGGCCGACGTGCTGCGCCTGCTCGGCCACAACATGCCGCCGGTGGGTGAGCTGGAAGCGGCGGAGTAAGTTGCAGCAGGGGCACGCCAGCTTCATCGGCATCGCGGCGCTGATGATCATTGCCGGCATCGGCATTCCGCTGATGGCGACGCTCAATGCCGGCCTCGGCAAGCAGCTTGCCAGTCCGGCGGCGGCGACGTTCATACTTTATGTCGTCGGGGTGGTGCTCGCGACCGGTGTGCTGCTGGCCGCGGGCGGCATGCCGTCCGTGGAGAAGTTTCGCGGCATCGGCCCGCACTTCTACATGGGCGCGGTCTTCGTTGTCTTCTACATCGTCACGATGACCTGGGCGGCGCCCCGCATCGGCGTCGGCAATGCGGTGTTCTTCGTGCTGCTGGGGCAACTGGTCGCGGCGGCGGCGATCGATCACTACGGCTTGTGGGGCGCAGTGCGCTCCGCGATCACTGGCAAGCGTGTGCTCGGCATCGCCGTGATGGCGCTGGGCGTCTATCTGGCGAGGAAGCCGGTGTGAGGGGGGAGGCTACGATCTGATGCCGACCGTCATGCGGATCGGCGCCTTCCGGTTCTACTTCTTCAGCCATGAGCCGAACGAGCCGCCGCATGTCCATGTCGATTGCGGCAGCGCGACGATCAAGCTCTGGCTCGATCCGGTTGAGGTGGCGAAGACCCGCGGGTTCCGCGCACACGAGATTGGTGGCATTGTCGAGATGGTTGACGAACACAGGACGAAGCTGTTGGAGGCCTGGCATGAATATTTCGGCTAAAGTGTCCGACGAGCGCGTGCTGGACGTGCATTGCGACGAGCATCGCCTGATCGTCGACTTGATGGACGGGCGCACGATCTCTGTTCCTCTCGCCTGGTATCCGCGCCTGCTTCACGCCACGCCGGAGGCACGTGCGAAGTGGGAGTTGTGCGGCGGGGGCTACGGCATCCACTGGCCCGAGATCGATGAAGACCTCAGCACCGAGGGCCTTCTGCGCGGCGCTCCGGCGCCAAGAGCGGCCTAAGTTTAACGGCGATTTCATTTCGGAGAATTCGACTTGTTCAAGAAAATCCTCATCGCCAACCGCGGCGAGATCGCCTGCCGCGTCATCAAGACTGCGCGCCGCATGGGTATTCAGACGGTTGCCGTCTATTCGGACGCGGATGCGCGCGCGCCCTTCGTGCAGATGGCGGACGAGGCCGTGCACATCGGGCCATCGCCGGCGGCGCAGTCCTACCTGATCGCCGACAAGATCATTGCGGCGTGCAAGCAGACCGGGGCCGAGGCCGTCCATCCGGGCTACGGCTTCCTGTCGGAGCGGACGAGCTTCGCCGAGGCGCTCGCGGCCGAGGGCATCGAGTTCATCGGGCCGCCGGTCGGCGCCATTGCGGCGATGGGCGACAAGATCGAATCGAAAAAGCTGGCCCGGGAAGCCGGCGTCAACGTGGTGCCCGGCTTCGTCGGCGAGATCGAGGACACCGAGCATGCGGTGCGCATCTCGAATGAGATCGGCTATCCGGTGATGATGAAGGCCTCGGCCGGCGGCGGCGGCAAGGGCATGCGCCTGGCCTACAACGAGCAGGACGTGCGCGAGGGCTTCGAGTCCGTAAAGCGCGAGGGCCTCAACTCGTTCGGTGACGATCGCGTGTTCATCGAGAAGTTCATTCTCAACCCGCGCCACATCGAGATCCAGATCCTGGGCGACAAGCACGGCAACGTGCTTTACCTCAACGAGCGCGAATGCTCGATCCAGCGGCGCCATCAGAAGGTCGTGGAAGAGGCGCCGTCGCCCTTCGTCACGCCGAAGATGCGCAAGGCCATGGGCGAGCAGTGCGTCGCGCTGTCGAAGGCGGTGGGCTACTACAGCGCCGGCACGGTCGAGCTGATCGTCTCGGGCGCGGACCCGAGCGGCGAAAGCTTCTATTTCCTCGAGATGAACACGCGCCTGCAGGTCGAGCACCCGGTGACCGAGTGCATCACCGGCGTCGACCTCGTCGAGCAGATGATCCGCGTCGCAGCCGGCGAGAAGCTGTCGCTCACTCAGGACGAGGTGAAGATCGACGGCTGGTCGATCGAGAACCGCGTCTATGCCGAAGACCCCTATCGCGGCTTCCTGCCTTCCACGGGCCGCCTCGTGCGCTATCGTCCGCCGGTCGAAGGCTGGGCCGATGATGGCGCCGAAAATGGCCGCCGCGGCATCGATGGCGTGCGCGTCGACGATGGCGTCTACGAAGGCGGCGAAGTCTCGATGTTCTACGATCCGATGATCGCCAAGCTGATCACCTGGGGCAAAACGCGCGACGAGGCGGCGGACAAGCAGGTCGCCGCGCTCGACAGCTTCGAAATCGAAGGGCTGGGCCACAACATCGATTTCGTCTCGGCGATCATGCAGCACCCGCGCTTCCGCCGCGGCGACCTGACCACCGGCTTCATCGCCGAGGAATATCCTGAAGGCTTCACGGGTGCTGCCGCGGACGACGAACTCAAGGCCCGACTCGCCGCGGTTGCCGGCTTCGTCGCCACGGCGCGGGCGGATCGCGCGCGCCAGATCGACAACCAGCTTGCCCACCACCTGCCGCCGCCGTCCGAATGGGCGGTGAAGATCGGTGCCCGGACCTACGCCGTCGCGCTCGGCGACGAGGAGATATCGGTCGATGGCGAAGTGATCGATCTCGCCATGGAATACACGCCCGGCGACAGGCTGATCGAGGCGGAGATCGACGGCGAGCCGATCGGCATCCGCATCGAGCCGACCCGCGCCGGCCTGAAGATGACGACGCGCGGCGCGATCCACAAGGTCGAGGTCCTGCCGGCGCGCGTGGCCCATCTGGCGAAGCACATGATCGAGAAGGTGCCGCCGGACCTGTCGAAGTTCCTCATTTGCCCGATGCCCGGCCTGCTCGTCCGGCTCGATGTCGCCGAGGGCGATCATGTCGAGGCCGGCCAGCCGCTCGCCGTGGTCGAGGCGATGAAGATGGAGAATATCCTGCGCGCCGAGAAGGCGGCGACGGTGAAGAAGGTCAACGCCAAGGCCGGCGACAGCCTGCCGGTGGATGCGATCATACTCGAGTTGGAGTAGCGGGACCGCGCTTGCATCGCACCGCACGATTGCCGATGGTGCGCCACCACAATTCGAGGAGGATGTCACGATGGCTAAATGCAAGCTTGTCGCGCTGACGACGCCGTTGCCCGGCAAGGAAGCCGAATTTCACGACTGGTACCAGAACACCCATCTCAAGGAGGTGACTTCGGTGCCCGGTTTCCAGGGGGCGCAGCGTTTCCAGCTCGTGGCCAAGCTGATGGGTGCGGACAGCAACCAGTTCCTGGCGATCTACGACGCCGAGGTGGATGATCCGGGCGCGCTGCTGGCCGGCATGGGCGAGTTTGCGCAGTCGGGCAAGATGACACCCGCCACTACGCAGGACATGGCGACGACCTACACCGCGCTGTTCGTCGAGTGCGGCGACTATGTGAAGGCTGGCGGCTGAGATTTCGTCGTCCCGGGCCCTGCCCGGGACGACTTCACTATTTCTGGCCGAACCGGGGCGGGCGCTTTTCGCGCAGCGCGGCAATGCCTTCGAGGTGGTCGGCGCTGCGCACGCTTACCGATTCGTAGGCGATGCCGGCGTCCATCACCGCCGCCGCGAGGCGCTTCAGTTCGAGATTTGTCAGGATCTTGGTGGCGCGGATCGCGCCCATCGCGCCGTTCAGCAGGCGCTGGCAGAAGGCGTCGACCGCGGTGTCGAGTTCTTCCTTCGGCACGCAATGGTTGATGAGGCCGATCTCCGCCGCCTTCTGGGCCGTCAGCAGGTCGCCGGTCAAAAGGTATTCCTTGGCGCGGGCGAGGCCGATCCGCTGCGCCCAGATCACTGCGCCGCCGTCGCCGGCGACGAGGCCGAGGCCGACGTGCGGATCGCCGATCTTGGCGCCCTCTGCGCCGATGATGATGTCGCACATCAGCGCGAGCGTCGCCCCCAGGCCCACCGCGTGCCCATTTAGCCGGCAGATGACCGGCTTGTCGATGTCGAGCAGCGTGTTGACGATGCGCTTGGCCATCCGCGCCTCGTGATCGAACAGGTGGGGATTGGCCGCGTTGTGGGCGATGTGGTCGAGGTCGCCGCCCGCAGAGAAGGCGCGGCCGGCGCCGGTGATGACGACCACGTCCGAGCCGGTGTCGCCCTGAACGAACCACAGCGCCTCGGCCAGTTCGTCGTGCAGTTCGAGATTGACGGCGTTCATCGCGTCGGGCCGGTTGAGCGTGAGGCGCAGCAGCCGTCCTTCGCGGGTGAATTCGATCGTGTTGAGCCTGGGCAGCTCAGGCGTGGTGTCGGCCATGTCGGGTCTCCCTATCGCCGCCCTCATAGAGCCTCGCCGCCCGCCCGCCAGCGATTTTCGTGACTCGCCGCGTGCAGCCGCTTGCCAAGGTCGTTCTATCCTGCTGAACAGACGTGCAGCATGGTTCACGCCGAGGGGCGGGCGACGGAGAGGAAGAAGATGGCGGCATTCGACGAGACGTTCGATTGGGTGGTGGTCGGGGCCGGCGCCGGCTCGATGAGTTCGGGCCTGCTGATGCGCCAGGCCGGAAAATCGGTCGTCATACTCGAAAAGACCAAGTTCGCGGGCGGCACCACCTGCAAGTCGGGCGGCGTGATGTGGATTCCGAACAATCCTTTCATGGACCCCGGCGAGGACAGCACGGAGAAGGGCATCACCTATCTCGATGCGGTCGTCGGCGACGATTCGGACGCTCCCGGCACCACTCACGAGAAGCGGCTGGCCTACGTCGTCGAAGGGCCCAGGATGGTCGACTTTCTGCTGAGGCAGGGCGTCGAGCTTGAGCGCGGATCGCACTTCTGGCCCGATTACTACGACGAGTTGCCCGGCGGCTGCAAGACGAGCCGCACCGTCACCGCCAAGCCGTTCAACAAGAAGGAACTGGGGGCCTGGGCGTCCAAGTTGCGCCAGGGTTTCCTCGAGGTGCCGGTCCGGCTGGATGACGGCATGAAGCTGCAGTACGCGAAGGACGCCTGGGAGTATCGCTGGCTGTTCGCCAAGGTTGCCGTCCGGGTCGTTGCCGGCAAGCTCACCGGCAAGCACTGGGTCACTGCGGGCGCGGCGCTGCAGGGGCGTATGCTGCAACAGGCGCTGAAGCGCGGGATCGACATCCGGCTTGAAGCGCCGGTCAAGGAGCTTATCGTCGAGGACGGCAAGGTCACTGGCGTCGTCACCGTGAAGGACGGCAAACCCTGGCGCATCGGCGCCAACCTTGGTGTCCTCGTCAATGCCGGCGGCTTTGCCCACAACCAGGAAATGCGCGATCGGTACATGCCGGGCACGCGTTCCGAATGGTCGATGACGCCCGAGGGCGACACGGGCGACATGCACCGCGAGATGGAGCGTCACGGCGGCGTGCTCGCCCAGATGGACGAAATGGTCGGCTTCCAGATGACGCGGGCACCGGGCTGGGAGAAGGACTATGTCGCCCCCGGCGCGCAGTCGATCACGGCCAAGCCGCACGCCATCCTGGTCGACCAGACGGGCGTGCGCTATCTCAACGAGGGCGGTTCCTACGAGGAATATTGCGAGCGCATGGTCAAGCGCAACCTCATTGCTCCCGCCACGCCGAGCTGGGCGATCCTCGACCAGCAATACATGGACCGTTACGCCCTGGCGAATGGCGGTGCGGGCAAGAAGATTCCGGCCGACTGGAGAAGCTCGGGCTATATCAAGCAGGCCGACACGATCGAGGACCTGGCCAAGCTGATCAATGTCGAGCCGGCGACGCTCAAGGCCACGGTGGACCGCTGGAACCGTTTCGTCGACCAGGACGAGGACGAGGATTTCCACCGCGGCGAGCGCCAGTACGACCAGTGGCTCGGCGATCTGATGCGCAAGGGCAAGGCGCGTACGCTCGGCCGGATCGACAAGACGCCGTTCTATGCGGTGGACGTCGTGCCGGGTGACGTCAGCACATATGGCGGGGTCGTCACCGATGCGAACTCGCGCGTGCTGCGCGGCGACGGGACGCCGATCGAGGGCCTTTATGCCACGGGCGTTTCCACGGCATCGCCGATGGGCCGGGTCTATCCGGGCGCGGGCGCCAGCGTCGGTCCGTCGATGACCTTCGGCTGGATCGCCGCGAAGCACGCCGCCGGCATCGACAACATCCCGCTTTGAGCAGGCCGGTGATAGACGAGGCCGCGATGGACGAGGCCGCGATGGCAGCGGCGGGCTGGTCGCGCCTGTCGACCACCGCCTTTTCCGCCGCGATCGGGCCGAGCTGGGTCAGGGGCGAACCGGGCGAGAGGACCGTCGCGCTGCCGGCGCACGGGGGAATCGTCAACGATTATGGCGCGGTCGTCCACGGCGGTGCGTTGATGACGTTCGCCGATGTGGCGCTCGGCATGGGCGCGGCCGATGCGTTGAACAGTGGTTCGCTGGTTACAGTGCAGCTTCAGTACCAGTTCGTCGGCGGTGTGAAGCTGGGCCAGTTGATTACCTGCCAGCCCGAACTCGTGCGGCGCACGTCCTCGCTGGTCTTTGTGCGCGGCCTGATCAGGGCCGACGATGAAATCGCCGGTTCGGCCGAAGGCATCTTCAAGGCGTTGACGCCGAAATGATCCTCGTTCCGAGGCTTGGCCCGGGACGACGGCGTCACAAAAGGCTGATCGCGACCTTGCCGAAGAACCGGCCTGCCTGCAGCGTTCGATAGGCGTCCTGGATGCGATCGAGTTCGTAGACGACATCGACCACCGGCTTGATCCGGTGCTCGACGATGAAGGCGAGCATCGCCTCGTGCTGGTCGCGGTTGCCGACGCTGATGGGCATGAGGTTCACCTTGGCGTCCTGCCGGGTCCAACTGAACTCGGACCCGAGCATGCCGATGGCCGAAAGCTGGCCGTCCCCGGTGAGCAGAGAGGCGTTGTCGTCGAACTGTGTGGCGCCGACCGTATCGACGACGTTGGCGATCCGGTTGCCGCCGATCTTGCTGCGGATAGTGGCGGCCCAGTCCGGCGTCGTCCTGTAGTTGATCGTCAGGTCGGCCCCATAGGACCGCGCGCGAGCGAGCTTGGCGTCCGACGATGAGGTGACGACCACGTTCGCGCCCATTGCTTTGGCGAACTGCAGCGCCGCGATCGAGACGCCGCCTGTGCCGTGCGCCAGGACCCATTCGCCAGGCCGTGTCGGACGGTAAGCGGTCAGCGCCGACCATGAGGTGAGCGCCGCGCAGGCGAGCGTGGCCGCTTCGAGATCGCCCAACTCGTCCGGATTGCGCACCAGGCTGTCGGCCGGGAAGACTGCGTATTGCCGCGCCACGCCGTCGATTGAGCCGCCCAGCATCGTCGGCGTCGGCTGCGTTCCGCTCAGCCAGCCGATGGCGAAAAGCGGCGTCACGCGGTCACCCGGCTTGACCCGGGCGACACCTTGTCCGACCGTCTCGACCGCACCGGCGGCGCAGGACAGCGGTACCAACTCGGGCTCCTTGGCGAGGCCCGGCATCAGGTTCTTCGCCATGATGACATCGCGGAAGTTGAGCGTTGCCGCATGCAGCCGCACCAGCGCCTCGCCGGGGCCTGGCTGCGGCACGGCGACGTCCCTGATCGCGATCGTCTCGACGCCTTTGCCGCTCTGAAGCACCGCCTGTTTCATCTGTCTCTCCCGAATCCGTTGGCTGCTGACTAGCCATGAATGGCGGCGCGATGCACGGAGAAAGTGGCTTTGCCTCCAGCGGCGCAGCAGCGTGACTGGCGTGTCCGCCGCGTTTCCTCGGCCGGTGGGCGCTGATAGGCATCGGCTTCATCGCAGGGAGGAGTTCACGCGTGCAGGATCCGTCGCTTTCGCTGGTTCACGGCATTCCCCTGGCCGACGAGGCGGGACAGGGCGCGCAGACGATCGGCGGCTATCTGCGCGAGGTGGCGGCGCGCCATGGCCCGCGCGAGGCGCTGGTTCTGCGCACTCGCGGGCCCAGCGGCGAGCACCGGCTGTCGTGGAGCTACGACGAACTGCTGGCGCGTGCGATCGAGGTGGCCGGGGCGCTGATCGCCAGCGGCGTTGGCCGCGACAGCCGGGTCGGTATCCTGATGACCAACCGCCCCGAATTCCTGGCCACGCTGTTCGGTACGGCGCTGGCGGGCGGGGTGCCGGTGGCGCTCAGCACATTCTCCACCCCGTCCGAGCTGGATTATCTGCTCAAGGCGTCGCAGGCCTCGCTGCTGCTGGTCGAGCAGCACGTGCTCAAGAAGGATTTTCTCGGCATGATCGCCGGTCTGGAGCCGGCCATTCTCAGCGGGAGCCCGGGCGCGCTGGCCAGCGAAAAATACCCCTTCCTGCGCCACCTCGTCTCGCTGGGCGGTCTGGAGGGGGGCAGCGAGCCCATGGTCGCGGCGACCGGCGGCGCGGTTGAAAGCTGGTACGCTTTCCTGGCCCGGGGCAAGGACATTTCCAGGGACCTCGTGCTGGCGCGCGCGGATACCGTCGTGCCGGGCGACATCGGCGGCATCTTCTTCTCCTCGGGCACGACCAGCCTGCCGAAAGGCATCGTCCACGCCCAGCGCGCCTTCACCGTCCAGTGGTGGCGTTGGCCGCGCAATTTCGGCATGAATCATCCGGTGCGTGCCTGGACGGGCAACGGCTTTTTCTGGTCGGGCAACGTCTCGATGGTGCTCGGCTCCGCCTTCTCGACCGGCGGCGCGGTGATCCTTCAGCGCTACTTCGAGGCGGAAGAGGCGCTCGAGCTGATCGAAAAGGAGGGGATTTCCTTCGTCAACGGCCGGCCCCACCAGTGGGCGCGGCTGAAGGCGGCGCCCAACTGGGCGGAGGCTGATCTGTCCAGCCTGAAGTACATTCCACGCGGCGAACTTGTCTGGGAGCACCCCACCGTCGAAACCGACTGGCGTGTGCCCAACGCCTTCGGTTGCACCGAGACGATGACGATCAATACCGGCTTCACCATCGACACGCCGCCCGAATATTTCAAAGGCAGCTTCGGCAAGCCTTTTGCCGGTAACATCGTCAAGATCGTCGAGCCATTGACGGGAGCCATCGTGCCGCGCGGCCAGAAGGGCGAGCTTTGCGTCAAGGGACCGACGCTGATGATGGGTTACCTCGGCAAGACGCAGGAGGAATGCTTCGACGAGCAGGGCTTCTTCTGTACCGGCGACGGGGGCTACGTCGACGAGGAAGGGCGTTTTTTCTGGCAGGGCCGGCTGACGGACATGATCAAGACCGGCGGCGCTAACGTCTCACCGCTGGAGGTCGATGACGTCGTCGCCCGCTTTCACGGGGTCAAGCGCACCCAGACGGTGGGTGTACCCGACGACCTGCTGGGCGAGATGGTCGTCACCTGCATCGTCCCGGTTGACGGCATGATGCTCGATGAGGCGGCGATTATCGCTTTCCTCAAGGGCGAGATCGCCAGCTTCAAGGTGCCGCGCCGGGTGCTGTTCTTCACCGATGCCGACTATGCGGTGACGGGCAACGAGAAGGTGAAGTCGAGCGTCGTGCGTGAGCTGGCGGCGAGGGCGCTGGGGCTGGCACCGTCGCCGGCGGCGTCGGACGGATAGCGCGCCTTACCCGCCCTGCCGGTTGCGGCGCAGTTCGCCGATGGCGCGCAACTCGTCGAGGGATGTCGCGGGCATCTGGTAGCGCGATAGGTCCTCGATCGCGGCACCGTAGAGGCAATTTGCTCCGGCTGTCATTCGGGGCCACGCGGATACGGCCGCGTGAGAGCGCAAGTGAAGGAGAATAGGGATGGAGGGCAGGCTCAAGGATAAGGTCATCGTCGTCGCGGGCGCGGGGGGCATCGGGGACGAACTGGCCCGGCGCTATGCCGAGGAGGGTGCCGCCGTCGTGCTCGGCGATATCGAGGGCGATCGGGCGATTGCCGTCGCCGAGGGTATCGCGGCTATGGGGGCGAGCTGCATCGGCACGCATCTCGATGGCGGCGCGGACGAATCGATCCGCGCGGCGATCGATCTCGCAGTGCGCCGCTTCGGCGGGCTCGACGGCTTCCACGCTAACTATGCCGGCTTCAACGGCAACGATTCGCTGAACGATGTCACGACCATCCCGATGGAGGATTTCGACGAGGTCATGCGCGTCGGCTCGCGCGGTTTCGTGCTGTGTACGCGCCATGCCAT
This sequence comes from Novosphingobium sp., assembly GCA_041677785.1. Lineage (GTDB taxonomy): Bacteria > Pseudomonadota > Alphaproteobacteria > Sphingomonadales > Sphingomonadaceae > Novosphingobium. The sequence continues at coordinate 24,811 of JBAYPJ010000006.1, forward strand.
CCCGGAAATGCTCAAGCGCGGTGGCGGCTCGATCGTCTATACCAGCTCTGACGCGGCGTTTATGGGGGAGGTCGTGCGGGTCGCCTATGCGATGAGCAAGGTTTCGATGCATGCGCTCGCCCGCCACGTCGCGCGGCGCTTCGGTCCTCAGGGCATCCGTGCGAACGTCATCTGCCCGGGCGTCGTCTCGCATCCGCGCTTCGAGGCGGCGATGCCGGCGGAGGTGGCGGAGGAGTTCGCCAGCACGACACTCGTCGGCCGGCTCGGTCGGCCGGGCGATATCGCTGCGATGGCCGCCCTGATGATGTCGGATGAGGGCAGCTACATCACCGGGCAGGTCATCAGCGTAAACGGCGGCTCGCTGATGCGCGCCTGATCCTGCTCACGGTTTGGTCCAGATTACCGTGGACATCGGATAGCTGACCGTGACTTCGCCGTCCGCCAGCGCCGCCGCGAAGCCGAGCCGGTCCTCGCCGCGCTCGGCATCCTCGCGCATCAGCGCGAGCAGCTCGTCGCGGCCGTGTTCTTCGGGAAACGAGGTGGCGAGCACCGCGGCGTAGGGCATCGGCCCGGCGAGGCTGGTCTGTGTGCGCGGCGGTCCCAGGCCGAGCCCTTCGCCCATGGCGACCAGTTCGGCCAGCGGATGGGCGTGGCCGTGCGAGGGATCGCGCATCTTCTCCATCCGATCATAGGCGGCGGCCTTGTCCGCGTCGGGCGTCACGTCGCTGACGACGATACGCCCGCCCGGCCGGCAGACGCGCGCCATCTCGGCGAGGATCGCGGTAGGCTGCTCGAAATGGTGGAACGCGGCGCTGCAGGTGACGAGCGAGAAGGCGCCATCGGCGAAGGGCAGGGCGGCGCCGTCGCCCGCGACCCACGCGACGTTGGCGACATCCGCGCGCGCCTGCGCGGCGCGGGCCTGGTCGAGCATGGCCGGCGTGATGTCGAGGCCCGTGGCCCGCGCGACGTGGGGTGCCAGCTCGAGCGTGAGCGAGCCGGGGCCGCAGGCGATGTCGAGCAGTTCGTCATCCGGTCGCGCGCCGATCAGCGCGGCGCGGCTTGGGCGGCCGGAGCCCATGCTGCGCGTCAGGCTGGCATAGCCCGAGGCCTGCTGCGTGTGCTGGTTGACGATCTTTTCGTTGTGGCGTGATCGTTCCGTCATGGCGCATCTCCCGGCACGACCCTATCACGAGGTGCGGCGGCGCCGAAGTGCGCCGGCAATTCGCACGAAGGCTTCGCCGGGGCGATGCCGGCAATGAAGGACGATGGCATGGAATTCGATCTGGTGATGACCGACGCGCTGCTCGCGACGACCCGGGCGGTGCGCAAGCGGCTCGATCTCGATCGACCGGTACCGCGCGAGGTGATCCTCGAATGCCTTGAACTGGCGGTGCAGGCGCCGACCGCCAGCAACAGCCAGAGCTGGCGCTGGATCGTGGTCGATGATCCGGCGAAACGCGCGGCGTTGGCCGATATCTACCGGAAGGGAGCGCTGCCCTATCTCTCCTCGCCGCTGGGCCGCGCGGATGGGGACGACGGTGGCCAGACCGAGCGCGTGCGCAGTTCCGCGCTGTGGCTTGCCGAGAACCTCGAAAGGGTGCCGGCGCTGGTTATCCCCTGCGTCGAGGGCCGGCCGCCCGCGGGTGCGCCGCCGATGATCACGGCGGGCGTCTACGGCTCGATCTTCCCCGCGGTCTGGAGCTTCCAGCTCGCTCTGCGGGCGCGAGGGCTGGGCTCTGCGCTGACCACGCTGCATCTGCTGCATGAGCAGGAAGCGGCCGGGCTGCTGGGTCTGCCGGACAATGTCATGCAAGTCGCGCTGCTGCCGGTGGGCTATACCAGAGGCACGGATTTCCAGCGCGCGGCGCGGCCACCGGTCAGCGGAATCACCCACTGGAATGGGTGGTAGGGGCGTCGTCCCGGCTTTCGCCGGGACGGCGATCATTCGGCGTAAGCCGCCAGCGCCTGCCGGCCGGCGCGTTCGCGCCACAGGTCCAGGCTGCCGCCGAGCTGCAGGTTCAGCATCGCCCGCTTCATGAAGAGGTGGCAGTTGTGCTCCTCGGTCAGGCCGATGCCGCCGTGGAGCTGGATCGCTTCTTCGGCGACCATGCGATAGACGTCGCTCGCCAGCGCCTTCAGCGCGCCGAGGTCGGTGACGGTGGCGTCCTCGTCCGTCGCACGCTTCCACAGCAGCGCTTCGGCCGCGACCACCTGGGTCTTGAGGTCGGCGCAGCGGTGCTTGAGCGCCTGGAACATGGCCAGCGGCCGGTCGAACTGCTTGCGGGTCTTGAGGTATTCCACCGTCATGTCGAGCGCGGCCGAGGCCCCGCCCAGGCAGTCGGCGGCGAGCGCGAGCTGCAGTTCGCCGTGGAGGCGGTTGGCGATGTCGTGCGCCGCATCCCCGCGCGCGAGGACCAGATGGGGATCGACGTGATGGCCGTTCAGCGTCACGTCGCACAGCCGGCGACTTTCGTCCCAAAGGCGACGCTCGCTGACGCTGACGTGTTCGGAATCGAGCGGCACGAGCGCGGCGATGCCTTTGGCGATGACCAGCACGTGGCTCGCCAGATCGGCGTCGGGAACGCAGGGCAGCGTGCCGCTGAGCCAGATCGAGCCCGAGGTCTTCACGTCGACCTCACCGGGCAGCAGGTTCAGCGTGATCAGTTCGCCGCCGGTGGCGCGCTCTATCCAGGCGGCCTGATCGGGCAGTTCCTCGGCCGCGCCGAGCGCCTCGATGGCCAGCAGTGCCGGGATCAGCGGCGCGGTCGAGAGCACGCGGCCCAGCTCGAAATGGATCGCCGCCGCAGCGTCGCGACCCAGGCCGAGGCCGCCCGCGTCCTCGGACAGCGGCAGCAGCAGCCAGCCCATTTCGGCGATCAGCGGCCAGCTTTCCTCGCGCGAGGGCTTGAGCTGGTCGGCGGGGAACGCCTTCTGCGCGGCGTCGTGGAGTTCGGCGCGTTCGATCGTCACAGCACCCACCCCTTCGGTTCGCGCTGCATTTCCAGCATGCGTTCGGAGATGATGTTGCGCTGCACCTCCTCGCTGCCGCCAGCGATGGTCCAGGCGTAGGAATTCATGAAATCGGCCATCCAGTTGCCCGTGGTGAGATCGCCGTAGACGATCGGCGCGCGGTACTGCTCGTCGATCCCGCCCAGGCGGGTGCCGAGCAGCGAATATTCGCGCAGCACGCGCGAATAGGTGTTCTTGACGATCGAGGCGTCATAGGGCCCCTCCGAGCCGTCGATGCGGTTCTGCAGGAAGCGGTCGGCAATGGCGCAGGCGCTGTCGGCGCGCGCGACGAGATGGCCGAAATCGCGCAGCACGCCGCGATCCTCTTCCAGCCCGTTCCGCCGGATCACTTCGGCCACTCGCGAAAGCGCGCCGCGCATCTTGTAGGTCAGCTCCATCAGCGTCAGGCCGCGCTCGGACGAGAGCGTCGCCTGGGCGACGGACCAGCCCTTGTTCTCCTCGCCGACCCGGTCGGAGACCGGGATCTCGACATCGTCGAGGAACATCTCGCAGAATTCCTGGTCGCCCTGGATTTGGTTGATCGGCCGGACGGAGACGCCCTTGGCCTTCATGTCCATCAGCAGGAAGGTGATGCCGGCCTGCTTGGGGCCCTCGCTGTTCGTGCGCGCGAGCAGCAGGCACTTGTCGGCGTATTGCGCCATCGTCGACCAGACCTTCTGGCCGTTGACGACATAGACGTCGCCCTTGCGCTCGGCGCGGGTCTTGAGCGCGGCGAGGTCGGAGCCGGCGTTGGGCTCGGAGAAGCCCTGGCACCAGGTTTCGCCCTTGAGGATCGCGGGCAGGTAGCGCGCCTTCTGCTCCTCGGTGCCGCATTCGAGGAAGGTCGAGGCGGCGTGGTAGGTGGAGACGAACGAGAGCAACAGCCGCGGCGTGTCGGCACGGGCCATTTCCTCGTAGATCACCTTCTGCTCGGCGAGGCTGCGGCCGCCGCCGGGCCATTCCGCCGGCCAATGCGGCACGGCGTAGCCGCCTTCGACCAGCGTGCGGAACCAGGCGCGCTGAGCATCGGCGAATTCCGCGTGGGACATGGACTTGTAGGCTTCGCGCCAACCGTGCGGCGCATGAGCCTTGAGCCAGTCGCGGACCTGCCCGCGAAGCTCCTCGAGATGGGTATCGTCGCTCATGCCGGCCTCATGCAACGCGCGGTCTGTTCCGTCAAACGCCAACCTCGATGGTGTCGCCGGTCACGCGCACCTCATAAGTCTGGATCGGCATCGTTGCCGGCGGGTTCATCGGCTCTCCGGTGTCGAGGTCGAAACGCGCGCCGTGCACCGGGCAGGATAGCCAGCCGTTCTTCATCTTGCCGCAGTCGAGCTTCTCGTGCGCATGGCTGCACAGGTTCTCGACCGCGAAGAGCTTGTCGCGTGTGTTGCACAGGAGGAGTTCGACGCCATTGACCACGACCACCTTCTTGGTGCCGGGGGGCAGGTCTTCCACTTTCGCCACCGCGACGAAGGTTTTGTCGCTCATTTCGCTATCTCTCATTTTGAGGTCCGACAACGGCGGCCCTGGAAAGGACTTCGCCGCGATTCAATCTGCCATTGCCGTCAAACGCGCCTCGAAGCAATTGGCTCTACCTTGCCGGTCATTTCTCGGGCAATGTCTCAGCCGATATTGCGAAAAGCGATACGCTATGCGCCGGGAGGGCGAATTGTCGGGAGAGGCTGTGCAGGAAAATGAATCATTCGACGTCGTCGTCGTCGGCTCCGGCGCCGCCGGGGCCATGGCCGCGTTACGGTCGGCCGACCGGGGGCTCAAAGTCCTGATCGTCGAGAAGGCGCAGAAGTTCGGCGGTACCTCGGCGACTTCGGGCGGGGTCATGTGGATCCCCAACCACCGGCTCGACGGGGACAAGGGCGACAGCAAGGAAAGCGCGCTCGAATATCTCGACAGCATCATCACCAAGCCGGTCGATCGCGAGCGGCTGGACGCCTTTCTCGACGAAGGGCCGAACATGATCCACTACCTCAAGGGTACCGGCGTCGAGGTGATGGGCGCCGCCTGGCCCGATTACGAGCCGCTGAAGCCGGGCGCGCGTTCCGACCGGTCGATCATCGCGCCGACGTTCGACGGGCGCGACCTGGGCGACGATCGCTACGATCTGATGCGCGAGCAGTACAACCGCTTCAAGCTGTTCGGCCGCTATGCGATGGATCTTACCGAGACGTTCTCGCTGATGATGCAGAACAAGGGCTGGCGCGGTGTAGCGGCCAAGGTCATCGGCCGCTACTGGATGGACCGCTCGACCCGCGCGGTCTCGCATCGCGACCGCCGCTTCACCCAGGGCGCCGCGCTGATGGGCGCGGTCTACAGGCAGGTCTTCGCGCGCGGGGTCGAACTGCGGCTCGACACCAGGCTCGAGCAGCTCGTCGTCGATGCCGGCGGCCGCATCACCGGGATTGAAGTCAGCAACTTCGGCCGCCGATACACGATCGGCGCGCGTCATGGCGTGATCCTGGCGGCGGGCGGTTTCGAGTGGAACCAGGAACTGCGCGACCGCTTCTTCCCGTTCCCCAGCCTGACCCGCCATTCCTCGTCGCCCGAGGACGCCAACCGCGGCGAGGGGCTGATCGCGGCGGAGAAGGTCGGCGCCTCGACCGAGCATACTGAGGAGCCCTGGTTCATCCCGACGATGACGCTGCCGATGCCCGGCGCGTCGAACTTCCACGAGATCCACCAGGCCGCCTTCGATGTCGGCCGGCCGTGGAGCGTCTGCGTCAACCGCAACGGCGTGCGCTTCGTCGACGAGGCCTGCGGCTACGATCAGTTCGGCCAGGCGATGATCCGCGATCACGCGAAAACGGGCGCTAACCTGCCGTGCTGGCACGTGTTCGATGCCAAGTTCCGCCGCAAGTTCAGCTCTGGCGGGCTGATGCCGACCGTGCACACGCCCGAGCGCAAGGTGCCCAAAGACTGGTGGGACCACTACGTCTTCCGCGCCGACACGATCGACGAGCTGGCGCACAAGATCAACGTCCCCGTCGCCGCGCTCAAGGACACGATCGCCCGGAACAACGAGTATTCGAAAACCGGCGTCGATCCCGAGTTCGGCAAGGGCATGAACGTCTACGACCAGTTCTTCGGCGACCCGACGGTGACGCCCAACCCGAACCTGGGCCCCATCGACACCGCGCCCTATTACGCCGTGCCGATCAATGCCGGCGATCTCGGCACCAAGGGCGGGCTGCGCTGCGATGCGCGCGCGCGCGTGCTGGACGGCGCGGGCAACCCGATCGCGGGGCTCTATGCCGCGGGCAACCAGTCGGGCTCGCCGTTCGGCAACGTCTATCCGGGCGCCGGCGCGACGATCGGCCCGGCCATGACCTTCGGCTACATCGCCGCCAACGACATCGCCGAGCGGTCCGGCAACCAGCGGGCGTGAAGGTAACTCGATCCTCCCCCCGCGGGGGAGGATTGGAAGGAGAAAGAAAATGCAAGGCAAGGTAGCGATCGTCACCGGCGGCGGTGGCGGCATCGGCGCGGGGATCGTCCGCGCGCTGGGTGCGAAAGGCGTCAAGGTCGTCGCAACCGGACGCAACGCCGACAAGCTCGCCCGCTTCGGGGAGGAGCTGGGCAGCGGCATGGCCTATTCCTCGATCGCGGTGGACGCCACCGCCGACGACGCGCCCCGGCGCATCGTCGAGCATGCGATCGAGACTTTCGGCCGGCTCGACATCCTGGTGAACAATGCCGGCTCGTTCAACTTCGGCTCGGTCCACGCCACCACCGACGAGATGCTCGACGAGGTGCTGGGCATCTCGCTGCGCGCGCCGTTCCGCCTGACGCGCGAAGCGCTGCCGCATCTCGGCGCGGGCTCGTCGATCCTGTTCATCGGCTCGACCTGGGGGCTTTACGGCACGCCCGGCGGCGGCGCCTACAGCGCGGTCAAGGCGGGGCAGATCGGCCTGATGCAGACCCTCGCCGCAGAATACGGCCCGCAGGGCATCCGCAGCAACTACATCGCGCCGACGGTCGTACGCACGGAGATGACCGACGCCTTCTGGGATCTCGACTTCTTCCGCCGGACTAACCACGAGCTGACCCCGTCGCCGGGTGAATGCACGGTGGAGGACGTCGCCAACATGGCCGCGTTCCTCGCCTCGGAGGCGGCCGGCTTCGTCAACGGCCAGACGGTTGCGGTGGACGGCGGCATCTCGACCACGCGCTACCTTGCACCCGAGGCGGCCAACGCCGAGCGGAAATAGGCGCGGCCCCTTGTTACCTGGGGCGAGTGTCGTCTAACGGGCGCAGAGAACCTGAAAGGCGAGTAGCCCCATGAATTTCGAATGGACCGAGGAGCAGGCCGCGTTTCGCGGCAAGCTCGTCGATTTCCTCGAGGCGAACCTGCCCGAGGATTGGGAGGAGTTCTCCAAGCACGGGCCGGCCTCGCCCGCGCTGACCGAATTCGCGCGCGGCTTCTGCCGCAAGCTAGCCGAGAACGGCATGCTGTTCCCGCACTGGCCGAAGGAAATCGGCGGCGAGGGGCTGGGCCCCTGGGAGCAGCAAATCCTCGCCGAGGTCATGTGGGAGTACGGCGAGCCGCGCGGCGGCCAGTACATGAACGTCAACTGGATCGGGCCGACGATGCTGAAATACGGCACCGAGGCCCAGAAGGCCAGGTACCTGCCGCAAATCGCCAGCGGCGAGATGCTGTGGTGCCAGGGTTTCTCCGAGCCCAACTCGGGCTCCGACCTCGCTTCGCTGCGCACGCGCGCCGAACTGGAGGGCGATCATTATCGTGTCAACGGCCAGAAGATCTGGACCTCCTATGCCGGGCTGGCCGATACCTGCTTCCTGCTGACCCGCACCAGCGACGACCGCAAGAAGGGCATCACCATTCTGCTGGTGCCGATGGATACGCCGGGCATCACCGTGCGCCAGATCCCCAGCCTGATCGGCGAGGGCGACATCCACGAGGTGTTCTTCGACGACGTGATGGTGCCTGTCACCCAGCGCTTCGGCGAGGAGGGACAGGCCTGGGAGATCATCGGTTATTCGCTGACTAACGAGAGGCTGGGCATCCCGCGCTATCATCTGGCGCGCGAGGCGCTCGATCGTGCGGTGGGCATCCTCAAGGAAAGCGGCGATTTTGCGCGCGAGACGGTGAAGGCCGAGGCGGCGCGCTGCGCGGCGCTGTGTGAAGCGGCGCGGACGGCGATCTACGCGATCGTCCAGAAGCGCGTAGACGGCGGCACGATCGGGCCGGAAAGCTCCTCGGCCCGCTTCGCCACGGTCCAGGCCGAACGCGCGGTCTGCGAGTTCGTCGTCGAATACGTGCCCGAAGCGCTGGCCGGCCAGTCCGCCTTCCTGCAGATGCACCACCAGCGCGGCATCGTCGCGGGCATCGCATCGGGCGCGGCGGAGATCCAGCTCAACATCATCGCCTCCGACGTCCTTCAATTGCCGCGGGAGCCGCGCTGATGCTTCTGTCCCTGTCCGACGACCAGACCCAGATTCTTGACTTCATCGACAGCCTGACGCGGCCCTATGCCAGCGTACCGATGCACGACGTGTCCTTTGCGCTGACCAGCGATGCGCTCGACGCCGAACTGGTCGAAGGCGGCTTCCTCGACGTCATGGCGATGGAGGAACTGGGTCCCGTCACCGCCGCGCTCGTCGTGGAAAGACTCGCCCGGCTGCCCTTCGCGGTCGAGGCGGCCGCTTCGGCGCTGGTGCGGCCGCTGCTCGATCCCGAGCTGCCGCGGCCGCTGTGCCTTATCGAGGAAGGCCAGCTTCGCAAGCCCGTGCGCTTTCTCAAGCCCGGCGCGACCGTGGTCGTCGTGGGTGAGAACGGGGTGCGCAGCTTCACCGCGACCGAGGAACACGTGTGCGAGGCCGGCGACGAGGTGCTCTACGCCTATCCGCTCGCCTATCTGACCGGTGTGCCGGACGAGACGCGCACCCATGATATTGCGGCAGAAAAGCTGCGCACGCAATGGCGCGCGGTGCTGGCGGCGGAAGCGGCGGGCCTGCTGGCAGCAGCGCTGCAGAGCGCCACCACTTACGTGTCCGAGCGTAAGCAGTTCGGCCGGCCGATCGCGACCTTCCAGGCGCTGCGCCATCGCCTCGCCGAGATCCAGGTGGCGACGAACGGCGTCTATTGGCTGGCGCTGCGCGCGGCGGGCACGGGGGACGCCGGCGACGCCGCGCTGGCGGCGCTGCATGCGCAGGAGGCGGCGAAGCGGGCGGGCTACGACTTCCACCAGTTCCTTGGCGCTATGGGCATGACGCTGGAGCACCCGCTGCACTTGTGGACCTATCGCCTCAAGCTGCTGACCGCCGAACTGGGCGGCCGCGGCGCGCAGGCGGTGGCGGCCGCAGACGCGATCTGGGGCTGATGTAAAACCCTCCCCGTGCCGGAGAGGAATTACTCGCCCCAGCCGCCCGCGATCGTCTTGTTGTCCTCGACGTCGATCATCCCGCCGAGCTTCGGCCCGCCGCCCACCGCCAGCGTTTCGCCGCTGACGTAGGACGCGGCGTCGCTGGCCATGAAGACGATCGCCTGCGCGGCCTCATCCATTTCGCCGTAGCGGCCCAGGCCGAAGCTTTTCCTGGAAGCGCCCGCGGCGTCGAACCCGCTCTTGGCCCAGCCCTGGCGCGCCGCTTCCGTGGCGATCATACCGCAGGCAATGCAGTTGACGCGGATGCCGTAGACGCCCCATTCGGACGAGGCGACGCGCGTGAACATCTGCAGCCCCGCCTTGGCAGCGGAATAGGCGCCGACGCCCGCCGTGCCGTTGACGCCGGCCAGCGAGGAGACGTTGACGATGCAGCCCTGGCGCGCCTTCAGGTAGGGCAGGGCGGCCTGCGCGCAATACATCGCCGCCGAGAGGTTGAGTTCGATGTCGCGGTTCCACTTGGCCAGGTCCATCCTCGCGAGCGGCACATGGCCGTGGGCGCCGCCGGCGTTGTTGATCAGGATGTCGATCCCGCCCAATTCCGCCGCCGCCCGTTCCGCCAGCGCCTGGGCCTGTTCGGGCTTGCGGACGTCGGCGGGGATGGCAAGGACACGGCGGCCGGTCTGGCGGATATGCGCCGCCGCGTCCTCGAGCTTGTCGGCCCGGCGCCCGCAGATGACGACATCGGCGCCGCGTTCCGCCAGCAAGGTCGCCGTGGCGCGGCCGATGCCGGTGCCGGCGCCGGTGACGATGGCGACCCGGCCGGTCAGGTCGAACGCCTTCGGCATCTCCATCACCAGCGCCTTCTGCGCTGGCAGCCACGGACCCGCTGGCGCAGTTCCTCGGCGCGTTCTTCGGGCGTCACCACCGGCGTGTCGGCCGGCAGGTGATCGCGCAGTTCGGCGAACTTGACGCGCTTGAGCGTCGGCGTCGGGCAACTGTCGCAGTCGTACCAGCGGCCGTAGATCGTGCCCTGCTTGTAGCCGGCCGTGTCGAGCCAGTTGGGCACGCCGGGGTCCTTCAGCGCCAGCACCGCGCGGAACTTGCCGTCCGAGCTGAGCTTCGCGAAGTGGCCGTTGGTGCTGGATAGGCGATAGACGTATTCCAGCGCGTTGAAATAGGGATCGTTGAGCTGGAAGTTCCAGTAGTGGCGCTGCTGGGGCAACTCGGTCTCGATGATCAGCGCCTCGTCGTCCTCGAACTCGAACACGGCGGGGATGTAGAACTGCTTGGACAGTGCGCCGCCGAGCCGCTGCGGCTGGAACACGTTGATGCCCACGTCGGCTTTGACCTGGTTCTGCATCTGGTAGAACAGGCGCGTGGCGGCGACCGGCATGGCGGCCATCAGCTTGATCCGTTCGAGGATCTGCTCGGGCGTCAGCCGGGGCTTGGGCGCGACCTTGTCGAGGCATTCGATCGACATCACCGGGTCGATCTCGTTCACCCAGTCGTAGCAACGGTAGCGGGTCATCAGGACGGTGGCGCCGGGCTTGATCTGCAGCCAGTCGCCGGTGTGGCCGGCGGGCCGCTCGCGGCTGATCAGGACCTCGAAGTTACCGTCGGCGTCCAGCGTCAGGTTGCGGTCGTCGATGTCGGCATAACGCGCGCCGGTGTGGTCGACCTCCCCCGGAATGCCCGGCAGCGAACCCTGTGTGTCGATCAGCAGCATCTTCACCGTGCCGCGGTTGCCGGACAGGCGATAGGTCAGGTCGTCCCGGATCGGGCAGTAGAGATAGATGTCGTCGGGGTTGGGTTGCAGCGTGTAGACCGGGTTCCACAGCGGCGCCCAGTCCGGATGCTCGGGGTCGGCATGGAAGAAGGCGAAATAGCCGTAGGAGAACTGCATCATGATCTGGCGATAAACGTCCGCGCGATATTCGGGATCGTCCGGCCGCCAGGTGTTGGCGATCTCGTTGACAGCTTCCTCCAGAGGCTGGAGGTACTGGAACAGTGGGCCGATTTCTGTGGTCATGGGGTTGGTTCCTCTCCCGGCGATGTTGGGACTCGCTTGTCTAGATGGTACACACTATCTAATGCGGCTGCAAACGGAGGAAACGATGAACGGCGAAGATATGATCGATCTTGGCGGGCAGGTGGCTCTGGTGACGGGGGCCGGCCAGAACGCCGGCCGCGCGATCGCCAGGGAACTGGCGCGGCACAACTGCGGTGGCGTCGCCGTGAACGACTTCGTTGCCGAACGCGCCGAAGCGGTGGCCGAGGAAATCCGTGCGACGGGCGTGAAGGCGGTTGCCGTGCCGTTCGACGTCTGCGACCTGGATGCCGTGCGCGCGGCCGTGGCCAGGGCGACGGCGGAACTCGGCCCGGTCACCGTGCTGGTCAACAACGCCGGCATGGCCGGGCCCAACCAGCAGATCCGGCCGAGCAAGAACTTCTGGGAAGAGGACCCGTCCGAATGGGGCAAGTTCCTCGGCACCAACCTCTACGGCGTGTTCAACTGCTGCCATGCGACGATCCCCGCGATGGTGGAGGCGAAGCGCGGGCGGATCGTCACCATCGTTTCCGATTCGGGCCGCACCGGCGAGCCGCGCCTGGCGGTCTATGCCGCGGCCAAGGCGGGCGCCAACGGCTTCGTCCGCTCGATCGCCAAGGAGGTCGGCCGCTACGGCGTGACCTGCAACGCCGTCTCGCTGTCCTCGCTGATGCCCGACATGCCGCAGGAGAAGCTCGACGAGATCATGCAGAGCGACCATGCCAAGAAGCAGCTCTCGAGCTACATCATCCGTCGTTACGGCCGCTCGGAGGACGTCGGCACGCTGGTGACGTTCCTGTGCTCGGAAGCGGCGTCGTGGATCACCGGGCAGACCTATCCGCTCAACGGCGGCTACGTGACGGACTGATCCGGCGTCGGGTCGGGCTCGACGCCTCGCGTCGGTTGCCGGTGCGCACTGTCCGCCATAGGATGGCGCTCGCTGCCTGGAATGGAGAGAGTACATGACCGGGACGCTGGCATGGCGCAGGCTGGAGCCGTTCGGGGTGGAGATCGAGCGGGATCTGGCGCAGCCGCTGACGGCGGCGGAGGCCGGGCACCTGCGCGCGCTGTTCAACGAGCACGGCCTGCTGCTGGCCCGCGGGCAGAATCTCGGTATGGAGCGGCAGCGCGAGCTTTGCGCGCTGCTCGGCCCCATCCTGCTGCGTGAGGGCGAAAGCGGCTACATGAGCAACGAGAGCGGCGGGCCGTCCGCCTGCGAACTCAACTGGCATGCGGACGCGGCCTATACCCCGCATCCTTTCGACGCGTTGTCACTGCATGCGCTGGATGTGGCCGACGGCGCGTCCTCGACCCGGTTCGTCCGCGCCGAGATCGATTTGCCCGAGGACCTGCGCGCCGCGCTGGCCGATCGCGAGCAGGAGATGATCGCACCGCATTACACCATGCTGGACGGAGTGACCTGCGATCGGCGCGATCCGGCCGCTCAGAAGCGCGGCATGATGCCCACGTTCCATGTCAATCCGCGCAACGGCCGCACCTGCGTCTGGGTGAGCGCGATGCAGACCGCGCGCGTGCTGGGCATGGCCTGGGAAGACAGCCGCGACCTGCTGCACCGGGTCTATGACTGTCTTTACGATCCGGCCAACGTCCACGAGCACCGCTGGCGCAACGGCGACCTGGTGATCTGGGACAATATCGCCCTCCAGCACATGCGCGGAAATATCGAAGGCGTCGGCAAGCGGCTGCTGCAGCGGGTGATCGTCGGCACCGAGGGCGTGGCGCCGCATATCGGGAACTGAAATCTCATTCTTCCCCGAGCTTGTTCGGGGAGGATTTAGACCTCCACCGTCCGTCCGCCGATCCATTGCCGCAAAACCAGGTAGCGGCCGTGGAGCGCGCCGCGATCGCGGATGCCGAAACCGAGCAGGGTGCCTTCCTCGCCCTCGGCGGCGGGTAGCCATTTGACCTGTTCGAGCCCGGTCCTGACGCCGTCGCGGGTGAAGTCCGTGGCACGGACGAGGCCTTCGGCGACGAGCCGTCCGAGGTCATGCCCCTTGGCCGCCCAGACGGCCTGCTGCGCGGGAACACCGTGCCGCTCGCGCAGCGCGTTGAGAGTGCGGTTCGTGTCGGAATGCATGTCGATGTAGACCCAGCCGTCGCAGGCCTGCGCGAACTCGCCGTGATAGCCGCGAAGGCCGGCGGTGTTCATGATCCTCGGGCCCTGCCAGCCGCGCGCCGCCAGCGGCCCCGCCACGGCGGGCGCGGACAGGCCGAGGCCGAGATAGACCATGCCCTGGGGGCCGACCGCCAGCACCCGGTCGACCTCGCTCGCCGCATCTTCGCTGAGCGGCGAGATACCGGCGGCGGCGACGATTTCCAGCCCGATGATCCGCGCTTCGTCCTCCAGATATTGCAGGTGCCTCGTGCCGATCGGCGAAAGGTCGAACACCACGCCGATCCGGTCTGTGCCGATCGCCTTCATGTGCCGCGCGATCAGCAGCGATTCGTCCTCGTGCGAGCCGACCTGGAGGTGGAACATCCATTCGCCCCGGGCGCGCTCGGCTCCGGCCCAGTTGATCGTCGGGACTTGCTCGCGTTCGACCCAGGGCGTGGCGAGCAGCGCGTTGTCGCCGATCGCCGGGCCGACGATCATCGCCACATCCTGCCGCGCAAGCTCGCGGAAGGCGCGCTCAACCGCCGCCGCGCTGCCCGAAGGCAGGCCGAGGCCCCAGGCGTGAACGAACTCCACCTCGGTATCGAGGCGGCCGGCGGCCTGCACCGCGTCGACCTCGCGGCGCAGCCATTCGGTGACGTCGCCCGGCGCACCGGGCCCGTCGCCCATGTCGTTGAGTACGCCCACCCGGATCTTGGCGCCCACCGTTCCGGCCATCATCATCCCTCCCGCGATGCGGCCGCGCTTGTCGCCGCGGCCGCCGGTATCCTAGCATCGAACCGCGTGGCGGAAAGAGCGCCGGCGGGAGAGACGATGAGCAGGATTTCCGATCTTCTGGACAAGGCGCGGGCCGCCACCGGCTTCGACGATTTGGGTGACGATGGCTTCCGCGAGGGGCTGGAGCGGCTGGTGGCTTCGGCAGACCGCGAGGCTCGGCTCAATGACGCGGGGCGGGCGATGTTCGACGGCCAGACCGTCATGCTGCTGACGAAGCGGCTGGAAGTGGAGCACTGGTACGCGCGCCATCCCGAGATCGACGAGCAGGAGATCGTCGCGCCGCTGATGGTGCTCGGCCTGCCGCGCACCGGCTCCACCGCGCTGCACTGCCTGCTGGGCGAGGATCCGGCGGTGCGGGTGATGCGCAACTGGGAGAGCATGAACCCGTGCCCCCCGCCCGAGACGGCCACTTACGCGACCGACCCGCGCATTGCCATCATGGACGAGCACATGAAGCGGCGTGACCGGATGACGCCGCGCATGCGGCAGATGCTGCCCAGCACCTCGACCTCGCCGACCGAGGACCAGCTCACGATGGGCTACAACTTCGCCTCGCAGATTTTCCAGGCGAGCTTCCGCATCCCGTCCTATGTGCACTGGCTGCACCACGAAGCCGATCTCGAGCCCACGTTCCGCTATGTGAAGCGCGTGTTGAAGCTATTGCAGTGGCGCTGCCCGCCGCGCCGCTGGCGGCTCAAGAACCCGACTTATTCGATGTTCATCGCGGCGCTCGACAAGGTCTTTCCCGACGCGCGCTATTGCATGACGCACCGCGACGTGGCCAATGTCATGCCCTCGGTGGCCGACCTCTACTACGAGATGCATAAGCCCAACACCGATACGGTCGACAAGCTCTGGCTGGGCGCGATCAACACCGAGTTCGGCATGCTCGGCATGCAGCGAATGATCGCCTTCCGCGAAGCGGGCCACGAGCACCGCTTCTTCGACATCCACTTCGCGCCGTTCCAGAAGGACCCGTTCCCGACGCTGGCCAGGCTTTATGATTTCCTGGGGCAGGCGTTCACACCCGAGGCGGAAGCGCGGATGCGCGCGTGGCGCGAGAGCACGCCGCGCGACAAGCACGGACGCCACGAATACAACGGCGCCGACTACGGCCTGAGCACCGCCGACCTGCGCGAGAAGTTCCGCTTCTATTCGGAGCGCTTCGCCGTCCCGCTCGGCAAGGACTGATGCCCGGGCCTCGGCACCGCGAGAGGCGAGCCTTCTACGCGCGCGGGCCGCGCTGGAAGAAGCGCTGTTTGCAGACCTCGTAGCTGGGGTCGACCGGGCTGGAGCCCAGCAGCCCGTCGCCGTCGAACGGCCGGACGATGTGCATGTCGTAAGTGACGACGCGCTTCGAGAAACGCCACTTGCCGTCGGCGCAGCGGCGATAGTTGTCGATGTAGCGCACCGCCATGAAATCCTCGACCATCTTGCCGGGGTTCTGCTGGTCGGGGATGTAGTGATAGGCCAGCGCATAGACCTCGCCGTTGCCCTCGTCGCCCTCGACGCTGATCATATGGTTGCAGACGTGGTGGCCGCTGTAGTTCATGTAGGGCAGGGCCGCGGCGATGAAATCGCAGTACTTGTCGGCCGGTCCATCGAAGCTGGTGCCGTGCGTGTCGGTCGCGTCCTCGGTGTAGAGGTCCCGCAGCAGTTCGACGTCCTTGCGGTCGATCGCGCGCGAATAGCACAGCACGAGGTCGCGGATCGCATCCTTGTCGATGAACTGCTGCAGCGCCTTTTCGTCGATGGCCACAGGATTTCCTTTCAGGTTGGTGTGTTGCGCGGGTTACATCAGCGAGCCGCCGTCGACCGGCCAGACTTGCCCGGTGATGAAGCTCGCCCGGTCCGAGGCGAGCAGCGCGACGACCGCGGCCAGTTCCTCGGGCGTGGCGAACGGCTTGCCGACGAAAGTGCGGCGCTGGCGGATCGCGCGGTCTTCCTCGCTCACGCTGTCGAGCGCCTGGGCGAAGATGCCGGTCTCCGGGTTGAAGCGGCTGCCCTTGCTGAAGGCGTCGGGCGTGGTGGCGAAAGTCGCGTAGGGGGCGATGGCGTTCACCCGGATGCCGTGCTGGCCGACTTCCTTGGCGAGCACGACGGTAAAGCTGTGTACCGCGCCTTTCATCGCCGAATAGACCGGCAGCATGTAGTCACCGACGAGGCCGGCGGTCGAGCCGATGTTGACGATGGCGCCGCGCTTGCGCCCGATCATGCCGGGCAGCACCGCATGGGTCATGCGCAGCACGGTGCCGAAGTTGAGGTCGATGTCGCCGGCCCACTTGTCGGGATCGGAATCGACGAACAGCCCCTGGTCGACGTTGCCGCCGATGTTGTTGACCAGCACCTCGACCGGGCCGAGTTCCTCCGCCGCGGCGAGGATGCGTGCGGGTGAGGCCTTGTCGAGCAGATCGGCGACGACGAAGATCGCATCGGCCGCACCGCGCTCTTTCGCGGCCGCGACCACGCGCGCGCCTGCCTCGGCGTCGCGACCGACGATGACGACCCTGGCGCCTTCCGCCGCCAGTTCCAGCGCGATGCCGCGGCCGATGTTGGCGGTCGCCGCGGTGACGATCGCCACCTTGCCCTCAAGCCCCAGATTCAATGCTGTTCTCCCGTTTCGCTTTGCGCCCTATGGTGTGAGCCGCTGCGGCAAGGTCAAGCTAATTTTGCTACATCTCTGTAGGAAAAATGTCCTGCCGGCTGTCCGGTGCACGGTCGGCGAGGCGCTCAATAGGCGAAGGTGTTGGTCCGGTTGGCGATGACGCAGCGCAGGTCGCCGTCGCTGCCGTCGGGATTCTGCTTGCGCAGAAAGCCTTGCGTCAGCCGATGGTAGCGTTCGCCCTTGCGCGGCCCGCTTGTCATCACCATCCGGTCGCCGGTCAGCAGGTAGGTGCCGCGCACGCCGTCGGCGCGGTAGCTGGAGCCGGGGACGATGGCGAAGTCGGCGGACGGGACATGGACGCCGCGAGGGCCCTCGGCGTCACCGGGCAACTCGCAGGTATAGCGGCCGACCATCAGCGTGCCGATCTCGCCGCCCGGAACCGCCACGGCGGGCGCGGCCAGCAGGGCAAGGGGCAGGGCCGAAAGGATCGCGCAGCGTCTCATCCACGCGGAGCTAGCATTGCCGGCGCGCGATTGCCAGAAGCCCATGCGCGCGCTAAGGGGCCGCCTCTCTCCGAAACTCGCTCTTTCCCATCAGAGGCACTCCCCATGAAGATCAGCGGCGTGGACATCCGTCCCGGCAACATCCTGGAATATGAAAAGGGCATCTGGAAGGTTGCCAAGACGCAGCACACCCAGCCGGGCAAGGGCGGCGCGTTCATGCAGGTCGAGATGAAGAACCTGATCGATGGCCGCAAGACCAACGTGCGCTTCCGCAGCGCCGACACGGTGGAGCGCGTGCGGCTCGACACCAAGGACTTCCAGTACCTCTACGCCGACGGCGACAGCCTCGTGTTCATGGACAAGGACACCTACGACCAGATCCAGCTCCCTGCCGACCTGCTCGGCGATGCCGCCGCGTTCCTGCAGGACGGCATGGAGGTGCTGCTGGAGATGTGGGAAGAGCGGCCGATCTCGGTGCAGCTCCCCGAGCAGGTCGAGGCTACCATCGTCGAGGCCGACGCGGTGGTGAAGGGGCAGACCGCCTCGTCGAGCTACAAGCCGGCGGTGCTCGACAACGGCGTGCGCGTGATGGTGCCGCCACACATCGAATCGGGCACGCGGATCATCGTCGACGTCTACGAGCGCACTTACGTCGGCAAGGCGGGCTGACCCTTCGACAGGCTCAGCCCTTCGACAAGCTCAGGATGAGCGGAGTTATATTTCAATGGCTGCCATTTCCGGCCTCATGCGCGTGATGGAGAAAGCTGCCCGCAAGGCGGGGCAGCGGCTGCGTCGCGACTTCGGCGAGATCGAGCACCTGCAGGTCTCGCGCAAGGGGCCGGCGGACTTCGTCTCCAAGGCCGACCAGGCCGCCGAACGGACGATCTACGACGAGTTGCGCGCGGCGCGGCCCGATTGGGGCTTCCTGTTCGAGGAGGCGGGCGAGATCGAGGGCGATCCGAGCAAGCCGCGCTGGGTGGTCGATCCGCTCGACGGTACGTCGAACTTCCTCCACGGCATCCCGCACTTCGCCGTCTCGATCGCCGCGCAGGAGCCGCGGCTCGACGGCAAGGGGTGGGGCGAGGTCGTCGCCGGCCTGGTCTACCAGCCGATCACCGACGAGAGCTTCTGGGCAGAAAAGAGCCGCGGCGCCTGGTTGCAGGACAAGCGGTTGCGCGTCTCGGCGCGGCGGCATCTGGATGAGAGCCTGATCGCCACCGGTATCCCCTTCATGGGGCGCGGGAGCCAGGCCGAATGGGTCAGGATCTATGCGGCCCTCGGTGCCCAGATTGCCGGCATCCGCCGCTTCGGATCGGCCGCGCTCGATCTCGCCTGGGTCGCGGCGGGCCGTTACGAAGGCTTCTGGGAAAGTGGCCTTCAGCCCTGGGACACCGCCGCGGGCTGCCTGCTGGTGCGCGAGGCCGGCGGCTTCGTCACCGACTGGCGCGGCCGGTCCGAGCCGATCTGCGACGCGCAGGTGCTGGCGGGCAACGACGCGCTCCATTCGAAGCTGCACAAGATTCTGGCAGGCGCGCTCAAGGCTGGTTGATGCGGCGGCCACGCACCGCTATCGCACACGCCTTGCGCGCTTTTCGGCGTGCCCCTGTGGCGGAATGGTAGACGCGATCGACTCAAAATCGATTGTCGCAAGACGTGCCCGTTCGAGTCGGGCCAGGGGCACCATTTTTTGATCCGAACCACCAGCATGCGCGATAAGCGCAGATCGATGGCGATCGTATGGGCGATGCGCTTGTCCTGTCGCGCTTGTGCCCCAGGGGCGTGTTGCTAAGGGTCACGGAATGCTGCCGTGGATGAAATATCTGCTGCCTGGATTGGCGCTGGCCAGCGCGCTTCCGCTTGCCGGCTTGGCGCAGGGGCAGGGCTCGGCGAATGGAAACGAGGCGGGACCGCGCAGGATCGTCTCGCTCAACCTTTGCACCGACCAGTATCTCCTGGCCCTGGCCGATCGCGACCAGATCGCCGGGCTGACTTACAACGCGGCCAAGCCTGAAATGTCGGCCGCCGCAGCACAAGCACGCGGGCTTAGGATTTTGGGGCAGTCGGCCGAGGAAGTGCTTGCCATCGAACCCGATCTCGTCGTCGGTATGCCCGCGCGCTGCAGCGCGGTTATGACCGCACTCAAGGCGCAGAATTATGCCGCGCTTGATCTGCGAACAGCGGAAAACTTCACTGATATTGTCGAACAGACGCGCAGGGTCGCGCAAGCCGTCGGCAGGCCCGATCGCGGCGAAGCCTTGATCGCGCAGATGGAACGGGAACTCGCCGGGCTAGGCAAGCCCGGCCGGGGGCGCATTGCCGCTTATTACCAGCGGCGCGGGTTTCTGACCGGAACCGGTACCCTGATCGACGATCTCATGCAGCGGACCGGTCTCGTCAATCTTGCGGGCAAGCTCGGGAAGCCGCCGCTTTCGCGACTGTCGATCGAGGAACTGGTCGCCGCCCGGCCTGACTTCATCATCGTCGAATCCGCGACCGACCATGTGACCGATCAAGGCACCGAAATGCTGCATCATCCGGCGCTGCGCGACATTCCCCGCATCCGGTTGCCGCAGGCGTGGACGGTGTGCGGCGGTCCAGCCTATGTGCGGGCCGCGCGGAGCCTTGTCGGGCAGATCGAGGCGAACTGAGGGGGCGCGGAATTCGATTCCCGGCTCGCTTTCAAACCCGACAACTGGTGTTTCGTCAGGATGATGCCGGGGGCGAAATCGGCCACCTCGATGCGTGCTTCGGGAGCGTTGCGACCGTCGGTGAGTCGGGCAGGCGCAGGAACGCTGCCCCCGAGTCGATGTGTCGAAAAAGTGCTTTTGCGAATTAATCTCAAGATATTGATCGATATTACCGATTACTAGTCGGGGAAATTCGCGATGGCCTTTATCGGCGGCGGGTCTCATTCCTGTACGATTAACAGGGTATAATGAAGGAGTAGGGATTATGGGACTGAAGGGTTCGCAGACCGAAGAAAACCTGAAGGCTGCTTTCGCCGGTGAGAGTCAGGCCAACCGTCGTTACCTCTATTTCGCACAAAAGGCCGACATCGAAGGCCATAACGACGTTGCCGCCGTGTTCCGCTCGACCGCGGAAGGCGAGACCGGCCACGCGCACGGTCATCTCGAATACCTTGAGGAAGTGGGCGATCCCGCCACCGGTGAGCCGATCGGCGATACCGCGCTGAACCTCAAGGCCTCGATCGCGGGCGAGACGCACGAGTACACCGACATGTATCCGGGCATGGCCAGGACCGCGCGCGAGGAAGGTTTCGACGAGATCGCCGACTGGTTCGAGACGCTCGCCAAGGCTGAGAAGAGCCACGCCGGCAAGTTCCAGAAGACGCTGGATACGCTGGACGCCTGAACGGAATCGCAGGGCTGAACCAACCCCGCTCGTGGTGAGCATGCGCGAACCGCGCGCGACGCCCTGTGTCGCGCGTATCCTTCGGCAAGCTTGGATGAGCGGGGCTTTGGCCGCTGTGAAGAAGGACGGAGCACCGGATGGAAGGCAGTCTCGAAGCCCCCGTTCGCCACGCGATCGCGTGGCAGGATGATGCATGGTACGACGAGGCGGCGCTCGAAAAGGAGCTGCGCCGGGTCTACGATATCTGCCACGGCTGCCGCCGCTGCTTCAATCTGTGCGATGCGTTCCCGATCCTGTTCGACGCGATCGACGAGAGCCCCAACGAGGAAGTCGACGATCTGACGCCGGCCCAGCTCGAGGCCGTCGTCGATGCCTGCACGCTTTGTGACATGTGCTTCATGACGAAGTGTCCCTACGTCCCGCCGCACAGCTTCGACCTCGATTTTCCGCACCTCATGCTGCGCTATCGCGCGGTCGAGCACCGTAAGGGGCAGACTTCCCTGGCCGACAACCAGCTTGCGGAGATGACCCGCAATGGCCGGCTTGGCACCACCTTCTCCGGCCTTGCCAACTGGGCGACGAAGGAGGGCAACGGTTTCACGCGCGGCGTCATGGAGGACATGCTGGGCATCGACGCGCGCGCGCATGTCCCGCCTTTCATGGACGTGCCGCTAACCAACCAGGGGCCGGCGATCATCCCGCCGCCCAATCCCGATGGCCCCGCTTTCGGCCGGAAGGTGGCGATCTATGCGGGCTGCCACGATAACTTCAACGACGGCACCCCCGGCTATGCGGCGATGAAGGTCTTCGCCCACAACGGACTGCAGGTTCGCGTCGAATATCCCGACTGCTGCGGTATGCCGAAGTTCGAGAACGGAGATATCGGCTCCGTCGCCAGCGCGGCGGCACGTATCTCGGCCCATTTCGCGCCGCTGATCGCGGAGGGCTGGGACGTGGTCCCGCTCACCACGAGCTGCGCGCTGATGCTCAAGTTCGAGTGGCCGCTGATCGAGCCCGAGAACGAGACGGTGGCGCTGCTCTCCCGGCATACGTTCGACGTTTCGGAATACGTCGTGCGGTTGGCCAAGGACGTGGGCCTCGCCCCGATCGAGGCGATGCCCAAGGCGATCGCGGTACATTTCGCCTGCCACGCCCGGGCGCAGAACATGGGCCCCAAGGCCATGGAGATGCTGCGGCTGATTCCCGAAGCCAAGCCGGCGCTGACCGAGCGCTGTTCGGGTCACGGCGGCAAGTGGGGTATCTTCAAGGACAATTTCGATCGGGCGTTGAAAGTGGGCAGAACCGCCGGCCGCAACCTGGTGAAGGGGGGGCCGGACATCATCGTCTCCGAATGCCCGCTCGCCGGTCCGCATCTGCGCCAGGTGATCGAAGCCAACGGCAACGAGCCGCCCGCGCGGATCGGCCATCCGATCGAGGTCGTGGCCCAGGCTTACGGCCTCTGACCCCCCAGAGCCCAGGAAGATAAAGCCATGCCCCGCGACCAGCGCACCATCACCGCCGCCGACATCCTGCCGGTAGAGCAATACCAGGCCATCCGCGCCGAAAAGAAGACCGAGGCCATCGCGCGCAAGAAGCTGACGCGCATCAGTGTCGGCCCCTACGCCACGGTATTGTTCGAAACCTGGGACAGCATGTGGCTGCAGATCCAGGAAATGCTCCGCATCGAGAAAGGCGGGGACGAGCAGCTACCCGACGAACTGGCCGCCTATGACCCGATGGTGCCCAAGGGCCGCGAATTGACGGCGACCGTGCTGTTCGAGGTCGAGGACGCGGAACGCCGCGATGCCTTCCTGCGCACCATCGGCGGCGTGGAGAGCTACGTCGCGCTCGACGTGGCGGGCCACGTCATCCGCGCGCGCGCCGAAGGCGACGTCGAGCGCACGCGCGAGCGCGACAACAAGGCCAGCGCGGTCCACTTCTTTCACTTCGACTTTCCCCCTGAAGCGATCGAAGCCTGGAAGAGCGGCAAGGGCAACGCGATGGTCGTGATCGACCATCCCAACTATGGCCACGCGGCGCTGATCGGCGCGGCATCGCGCGAATACCTGGCAGGCGAGTGCTTCTGAGCGCAGGGCCCGGCCGCCGCCGTGTAAGGCTGTCCGACAGCGGCTGAAGCGAAACGGCCGGAAACTGCATTGGATGCGCCGCACGCGCCGCGGGAACGCACTGTCAGATTTACCGACATTTTACGCCTTGGCTTTAGGCATGGGGCGGTCCGTCCGGGACCGAACGATAGCCGAAGGCCGCCATGATCAGGGTGTTCAAGCACTATATCCCGCACGCGGTGCTGCTGCTCGGACTGTTCGACCTGATTCTGCTGGTGTCCGCGGGCGAACTGGCCTGGCAGCTTCGCGCACGCCAGATCGACATGGAACTGGGGCCGTTCACGGACCGGTTGTGGCCGCATATCGGCTTTGCCGCGATGATGCTGATGGCGATGATCTCGGTGGGCGTGTTCGGCGCGGATTCGCTGCGCTCGATGCGATTCGCCTGCGCGCGGTTGCTCGTGGCCGTCTCGCTCGGCATCATCGCGCTGTCGTTCGTCGATTTTCTCAGCGGCGCGCATAATTTCTGGCGCTCGACGCTGGCTTACGGAATGGCGCTGGCCATCGTCCTGCTGATCGTCAACCGGTTGGTGATCGGTGGCATCCTGGGCACCACGGCGTTCCGGCGGCGCGTGCTCGTGCTCGGCGCGGGCCAGCGTGCGCAACGGCTGCGCGCGCTGGCCGATCGGCCCGAATGCGGCTTCGCCATAGTCGGCTACATCGGCATGAGCGAGAACAAGCCGCTGGTCGAGGAGGCGATCGCCCGCTCCGCCATCCACAACCTCACGCGCTTCGTCGAGAACCTGGGCGTGAGCGAGGTGGTGCTGGCGCTCGAGGAGCGACGTAACGCGCTGCCGCTGAAGGATCTGCTGCGGATCAAGACCGCCGGCGTCCACGTCAACGATTTTTCCAGCTTCCTCGAGCGTGAGACCGGGCGCGTCGATCTCGATACGGTCAACCCGTCCTGGCTGATCTTCTCGGACGGCTTTTCCTCGGGCCGTGCGGTGTCGAGCGTCGCCAAGCGGATGTTCGATATCGGCGCCAGCGCTCTGCTGCTGGCGCTCACGGCGCCGGTCATCGTGCTTTTCGCATTGCTGGTGAAGCTCGACAGCCGTGGTCCGGCCTTCTTCCGCCAGACCCGCGTCGGGCTCTACGGGGAGGCGTTCGACGTCATCAAGCTGCGTTCCATGCGGACCGATGCCGAGGCGGCAGGCGCCCAGTGGGCCAGCAAGGACGATCCGCGCGTCACCCGCATCGGCAAGTTCATCCGCAAGGTCCGCATCGACGAACTGCCCCAGACCTGGACCGTGCTCAAGGGCGAGATGAGCTTCGTCGGTCCACGCCCCGAGCGCCCGGAATTCGTCGCCGACCTCGAAGAGCGACTGCCCTACTATGCCGAGCGGCACATGGTGAAGCCGGGCATCACCGGCTGGGCGCAGGTCAACTATCCCTATGGCGCCTCCATCGAGGATTCGCGGCACAAGCTTGAATACGATCTCTACTACGCCAAGAACTACACGCCGTTCCTCGATCTCCTGATCATCCTGCAGACGCTGCGCGTCGTGCTTTGGCACGAGGGCGCGCGATGATGGGCGGGAATCCCGGCGGTATCTGGACGCTGCTCGGCTTCGGTCTGCACCTGCTCGGCGCGATCGCGGCGGCGACCGTGGCGGCGTGGCTGCTGAGCCGGCGCCGTGGCTTCGGCGATGCCTGGCCGGCGCTCGTCCTCGGTCTGTCGCTGACCGCTGCCTGGTGCCTCGTCGCCGCCGTGCTGGGTGACGGCGGGCTGCCCTCGGCCGTCGCCGAGGCGATGCGCAACCTTGCCTGGCTCGTCGTGACCCACCGCCTCTTCGCGACCGACGGCCGCCACGCGAGCCTGGCGCCGATCCGGCCGGTCCTCGCGGTGCTGGCGATGGTCGAACTGCTGCAGGTCGGGATCGATGCCCTCGTCGCGCCTGCGGCCATGAACGGCGCGATGGCGCAGGTCGCGTTCGCGGTCGTCGTGCCACTGCGTCTGCTCGTGACGGTGGGGGCGCTGGTACTCGTCCATAACCTCTATGCCGGCGCGTCGAAACAGTCGCGCCCGGTGCTGCTCTGGCCGGCGGCCGGCCTGGCGGTGCTGTGGACGGTAGACCTCAATTTTTACACCATGGCCTATCTGACGGACGGCTGGCCGGCCGAGATCGCGGCTCTGCGTGGCGCTTCGGCGCTGGCGCTGGCAGGCCTGTTGGCGATCGGCGTGGGTCAGGACGGCGCTGCGCTACGCTTCCGGCCTTCGCGGGCGGTTACATTCCAGACTTTCTCGCTGCTGGTGATCGGCATCTACCTGGCGGCGATGGTGGGCGTGGTGCGCTGGCTATCGTTCGCCGGCGGCGACTACGCGCGGCTTTTCGGCCTGGGCTTCCTCATCGTGGCCAGTGCCTGCGCCATCCTTTTCCTGCCCTCGCGCCGGCTGCGCGGCTGGCTCAAGGTGACGCTGGCCAAGCATCTGTTCAAGCATCGCTACGATTATCGCGAGGAATGGCTGCGCTTCACCCGCACCATCGGCAAGAGCGGCGCGGATGCGCCGCCGCTGGGCGAGCGCGTCGTGCAGGCGATCGCCGACATCGCCGAATGCCCCGCAGGCCTCCTGCTCGCGCCCGACGATCACGGCGAGATGACGCTGGCCGCGCGCTGGCACTGGCCCCAGGCCGAGGTGCCCGCCGTCGCGCTGAGACCGGCCGGCGTTGCCTTCTTCGAGCGCGAGGGCTTCATCGTCCACATGGACAACCTGCGCGCCGGCCGCGACGCGCGCGGCGAGGGCGAGGCCGTGCCCGATTGGCTGCGGCACGAGCAGCGGGCCTGGGCGCTGGTGCCGCTGATCCACTACGAGCGGCTGGTCGGTCTGGTGGTGCTGGCGCGGCCACAGGCGGCGCGCCAGCTCGACTGGGAGGACTTCGACCTGCTGCGCGTCGTCGGCCAGCAGGTGGCGAGCTACCTGGCAGAGAACGCCGGCCAGGAGGCGCTGGCCGAAGCCAGCCGGTTTGACGACTTCCATCGCCGCATCGCCTTCGTCATGCATGACATCAAGAACCTGGCCAGCCAGCTCAGCCTGCTGGCCCGAAACGCCGAACGGCATGCCGACAAGCCGGCTTTCCGCGATGACATGCTGGTGACGCTGCGCAACTCGGCCGACAAGCTCAACGGCTTGCTTGCAAGGCTGTCGCGCTATGGCAACGGGTCGATCGACAAGGTGGGCGAAGTGGCGCCCGGCGAGGTCGCGCAGGCGGTCGTCGAGCGGTTCCGCGGCGGCCATCCGGTCGTGCTGGGCGACTGTCTGGACAAGCCCGTGATGGCCAACCGCGAGGCGCTGGAGCAGGTGCTCGTGCATTTGATCCAGAACGCGGTCGACGCCAGCGCGCCGAACCGCCCCGTCTGCCTCAGCGTCACCGCGGACGGCGTCAACGCGCGCTTCGACGTCATCGATTCGGGGGCCGGCATGTCGCCCGAATTCGTCCGAACCCGGCTGTTCAAGCCTTTCGTCTCGTCCAAGCCGGGGGGCTTCGGCATCGGCGCTTTCGAGGCGCGCGAGCTGGTGCTGGCGATGCGCGGCCGGCTGGAAGTCGAATCGCGGGAAGGGCTGGGCTCGCGGTTCACCATTCGCCTACCCCTCGCCAGCACGAGCGGGCTTATCGATCATCTCAACCGCACGGCGGAGAAAGCAGCATGACCACGTCATCCAAACCCAAGCTCCTCGTCGTCGAGGACGACGCCGGGCTGCAGGCGCAGCTCAAGTGGGCCTACGAGGATTTCGAGGTCGTCGTTGCAGGCGATCGGGCCGGGGCGCTGGCGGCGCTGCGGGCCGAGGAACCGGCAGTGGTTACGCTCGACCTCGGCCTGCCGCCGGACCCCGACGGGGTGAGCGAGGGCTTTGCCGTGCTGGATGAGATCATGGCGCTGAAGCCCGACACCAAGGTCATCGTCGCCACCGGCCACGGGGCGCGGGAAAGCGCGCTTCAGGCGATCGCCAAGGGCGCCTACGACTTCTACCAGAAGCCGATCGACATCGAGGCGATCGGCCTGATCGTGCGCCGCGCGCTGCAGTTGCACCGCATCGAAAACGAGAACCGCACGCTAGCGACAAAAGGCGCCAGCGACGACCGCGTGCTCGGCAACATGATCACAGCGGCGCCCGAGATGGTCCGTGTCGCGCGCACGATCGAGCGCGTCGCCAACACCAACGTCTCGGTCATGCTGCTGGGCGCCAGCGGCACCGGCAAGGAACTGCTGGCGCGCGGACTGCACCAGGCGAGCGACCGGGCGGACGGCGCCTTCGTCGCGATCAACTGCGCCGCGATTCCCGAGAACCTGCTCGAGAGCGAACTGTTTGGTTACGAGAAGGGTGCCTTCACCGGCGCGATCAAGACCACCGAGGGCAAGATCGAGCAGGCCGCGGGCGGCACGCTGTTCCTCGACGAGGTGGGCGACATCCCGCTCCAGCTCCAGGTCAAGCTGCTGCGCTTCCTGCAGGAGCGGGTGATCGAGCGGATCGGCTCGCGCCGCTCGATCGCCGTCGACACGCGCATCGTCTGCGCCACGCACCAGGACCTGGAGGCGATGATCGGCGATGGGCGGTTCCGCGAGGACCTGTTCTACCGGCTTGCCGAGATCGTGGTGAAGATCCCCAGCCTGGCCGAACGGCCGGGCGACGCGACGCTGCTGGCCAAGGTGTTCCTCGCCCGCTTCGCCAAGGAGATGAACCCGCAGGTCCGCGGCTTTTCCGCCAGCGCCCTGACGGCGATCGACGCCTGGCCCTGGCCGGGCAACGTGCGCGAGCTGGAGAACCGGGTGAAGCGCGCGGTGATCATGGCCGACGGCAAGCTCGTCACCGCCGCCGACCTCGACCTTGCCGAACCGGACGCCCAGACCGTCGGCGCGCTCAATCTCAAGACGGCGCGCGAGCAGTCCGACCGCAAGGTCATCCGCCACGCGCTGGCGCGCAGCGAGGGCAACATCTCGAGTACCGCCAAGCTGCTGGGGATCAGCCGGCCGACGCTCTATGACCTGCTCAAGCAGTACGACCTCAGCGCCTGAGCGACTGCGCCGGTCGCGCCTTGCTGCCGTCGCCCTGCTGGCGGCCGCGCTGGCCGGGCCGGGCCTGGCCGCCGAGCCGGGCGCGGACCTGATCGTCCGGGCGCGGCAGGCGCTGGCGCAGCGCGACGGCATCGCCGCCGAAGTGGATCTGCGCCGCGCGCTGGCCGCCGGTGCCCCGCGCGAGGCGGTGGCGGCCTATCTGGGGCAGGCCTATCTCGAGCAGGACGTGCCCGAACGGGCGCGCGAATGGCTGGAGCCCGGCCGGTTCACGCCCGACACGGCGGCGCAGGGCTTTCGCAGCCTTGCCCGGCTCGAACGGGCCGAGGGCGATCTGGCGGCGGCGGGCCGGGCTTTCGACCGCGCCATGGCGATCACCCCGCGCGATGCGACGATGTGGGTCGAGATCGGCCGGCTGCGCTATGCCGGCGGTGAGCACATGCTGGCGATCGACGCCTGCGATTATGCGCTGAAGCTCGACCCCGACAACGTCCGCGCGCTGGAGTTCAAGGGGCAGCTCGTGCGCGACAGCCGGGGCCTCGTCGCCGCGCTGCCGTGGTTCGAGAGCGCGCTGCGGCATCATCCGCGCGATGTTTCGGTGCTGGGAGAATATGCCGCGACGCTGGGCGACCTCGGCCGGGCGAAGAAGATGTTGGCGACGACGCGGCTGATGCTGTCGATCGAGCCTGGCAATCCCCGGGCCTACTTCCTCCAGGCTGTGCTCGCGGCGCGGGCGGGCAAGGTCGATCTGGCGCGGGGGTTGCTCGTGCGCACCGAAGGCAAGCTGGGCAAGGTGCCCGCCGCGCGGCTGCTCGAAGGCGTGCTGGAGATGGGGGCGGGGAACCATCGGCTGGCCGCCGAGGCGCTATCCGGGCTGACCCGCGCGCAGCCCGCCAACGGCCGCGCCGCGCTGCTGCTCGCCCGCGCCTATGCGCTGGCGGGGGAGAACCGGCTGGTCGTGCACGACTATGCCGATGCGGCGGCCCGCGCCGATGCTTCTCCCTACCTGCTGGCGCTGGTGGCCCGGGCGCATGAGGCGGACGGCCGGCGCGACCTCGCCGCGCCGCTGCTCGACCGGGCGGCGACGCCGCGTCGGCCCGCCGTATTCCCCGTCGTGGAGTCCGAATTCGGCGGCCTGCTGGCGGCCGGCCGGGCCGATGCGGCGCGCGTGGCGGCAGAACGCGATGTCGCGGCCAATCCGGGATCGGCGTTCAGCCAGACCGCTGCCGGCGACGTGCGGCTGGCGGCAGGCGACGGTGCCGGGGCCATGCGGCACTATCGGCTGGCCGCCTATGTCCGGCTGTCGGAAAGCTTGCTCCTGCGGATGGTTGCCGCCAGCCTGCAGGCGGGACAGAGCGCGGACGCCTCCGCGCTGGTCGCCGGCTTCCTGGCGATGAACCCGGCCGACCGCACGGCCCTGCGGATGACGGCGGGCGAGGCGGCCGCCGCGGGCGACTGGCCGCGCGCGCGGCTGCTGCTCGAGGCGCTGCGCGCCGGCGGAATCGCGGGCGATGTCGAACTGCTGGCCGACCTGTCGTTCGCCCAACTTCGCGCCGGCGATGCGACGGCGGCCGAAGCCACCGCGCGGGAAGCCTATGCCCTGCAGCGCGGCAGCGCCGTGGCGGCGGGGGCATGGGGCCTGAGCCTGGAGGCGCTGGGGCAGCGCGCGCGCGCGCGGGCGCTGCTCGACAAGAGCCGCAGGATGCTCGCCGCGCGCTGAACTCCGTGCTCGACAATCCCCGGCGGCTTGGGGCATCGAAGTGCTTTCACAACCTTTGGGAGAGGGAACGATGGCAGGCGCGCTGGCCGGCATTACCGTGATCGAGCTGGCCGGGATCGGACCGGCGCCCTTTGCCGCGATGATGCTGGCCGACCACGGCGCGCGCGTCATCCGCATCGAGCGCCCTGGCAACGAACGCGTCGGCGATCTCGGCGGCAGGGACATCATCAACCGCAACCGCGAGATCGTGACGCTGGACCTGAAGCGGCCCGAGGCGGTGGCGCAGGTGCTGGCGCTGGCGGGCGAGGCCGACGCGCTGATCGAGGGCAACCGGCCGGGGGTGATCGAGCGGCTCGGTCTTGGCCCCGACGTGCTGCTGGCGCGCAATCCCCGCCTCGTCGTCGGCCGCATGACCGGCTGGGGGCAGGACGGCCCCAAGGCGCAGCGCGCCGGGCACGACATCAATTACATCGCGCTGTCCGGCGCGCTCCACACTTATGGCCCCCGGGAACGGCCGATGGCCCCGGCCAATGTGGTCGGCGACTATGGCGGTGGCGGCATGTTGCTGGCCTTCGGCGTGCTGGCCGGAATCCTGTCGGCGCGCGGCACCGGCAAGGGGCAGGTGATCGACGCGGCGATGCTCGACGGCGCCGCGCTGCTTTCGGCGATGACCTATTCGCTCTTCGCCGTGGGCATGTGGAACGACGAGCGCGAGAACAACATGCTCGATGGCGCCGCGCACTTCTACGACACTTACGAGACCGCCGACGGCAAGTTCGTGTCGATCGGCTCGATCGAACCCCAGTTCTATGCGCTGCTGCTGGAAAAGCTGGGTCTCTCGGACGATCCCGCCTTTGCCTACGGCGCCAGCCGCGTGGACTGGCCGGCGCTCAAGGCGCGGCTGCGGGCCATCTTCCGCACCCGGACGCGCGACGAATGGTGCGCGCTGATGGAAGATACCGACATCTGCTTTGCGCCCGTGCTGAACCTGGCCGAAGCGCCGCGCCATCCGCACAACGTCGCGCGCGGCACCTTCGTCGACGTGGAGGGAACCGTTCAGCCCGCCCCGGCGCCGCGCTTCCTCGGCACCCCGGCGCCCCCGGTGCGCCCGTCGCGGCGCTGACCGCTACTTGGGCTGGTAGGTCTGCTCGATTCCGGGGAAGGCGCGGGCGCGCACGTCCGCGGCGTAGCGTGCGGCGGCGTCGGAGATGACGTCGGCGATCTCGGCATAGCGCTTCACGAAGCGCGGCACGCGCTCGAACATGCCCAGCATGTCTTCGGTGACGAGCACCTGCCCGTCGCACCGGGCCGATCCGCCGATGCCGATGGTGGGGCAGGCCACCGCTTTGGTCACGTCGATGGCGATCGGCTCGACCACGCCTTCCACGACGATGGCGAAGGCACCGGCACGGTCCAGCGCCACGGCGTCGCAGACGATCTTCGCCGCTTCCGCCTCGCTCCGCCCGCGCGCGTTGTAGCCGCCCAGCACGTTCACCGCCTGCGGCGTCAACCCGACGTGGCCCATCACCGGAATGCCGCGCGCGGTGAGGAACGCCACGGTCTCGGCCATCGCCTCTCCGCCTTCGAGCTTCACGGCGGCGCAGCCTGTCTCCTTGAGCAGGCGCGAGGCGTTTTCGAAGGCCTGCCGCGGCGATGCCTCGTAGGCGCCGAAGGGCATGTCGACGATCACCGCCGCGTGATAGCTGCCGCGCACCACCGCCGCCCCGTGCGCGGCCATCATGTCGAGGGTCACCGGCACGCTGGAGGGCAGGCCATAGATCACCTGGCCGAGCGAGTCCCCCACCA
This sequence comes from Novosphingobium sp., assembly GCA_041677785.1. Lineage (GTDB taxonomy): Bacteria > Pseudomonadota > Alphaproteobacteria > Sphingomonadales > Sphingomonadaceae > Novosphingobium. The sequence continues at coordinate 56,282 of JBAYPJ010000006.1, forward strand.
GCAGCAGGTCGCAATGCGCGTCGAGCAGTTGCGCCTGACGGGCGGTATAGGCGGTGAGCACGACGATGGGTTCCGCCGTGACGCCGTCCTGCTTGCGCTTGCGGATGGCGGGGATGTTGAGCCGCCGCATCGGCGCCGGGGTGGGGTGCGCGCGGCTGGTGGCGGTGTCGAGCTGGAAAGTGGTGGACATGGGCGCCTTGTAAACGCTGCGGCAAAGCTGGGGAAGGGCGTATGCGGCCTACTTGTCAACGCGCGAACGAGCGCTAGCTTCCGCCGCCATCCGTGCCCGGAGGGAGATCTGCATGTTCGGCCGTGTGAAACCGCTAGACGCCATCCTTGCCGCGGCTGAGAGAAAATCCCTTCATCGCTCGCTCGGGCCCGTCCAGCTCACGCTGCTGGGCGTGGGCGCGGTGATCGGCACCGGCATCTTCGTGCTCACCGCCGCCGCCGCACAGAAGGCGGGGCCGGGCATGATGTGGAGCTTCGTCATCGCCGGCTTCGTCTGCGCGGTGGCGGCATTGTGCTATTCCGAACTCGCCTCGATGGTGCCGGTCTCGGGCTCGGCCTATACCTACACCTACGCGGTGGTCGGTGAGTTGATGGCCTGGATGGTCGGCTGGGCGCTGATCCTGGAATATGCGGTGGCGGCGTCCGCCGTCTCGGTCGGCTGGTCGGGCTACTTCATGGGGCTGGTGAAGAGCTGGACGGGCTTCGAGTTGCCCGCGGCGCTGCAGGCGGGGCCGACATGGGCGATGCACGGCATCCTGCCGATGCCCGATTTCGCCGCCGGCGTTGTCAACGTGCCGGCCATTTTCGTCGCCCTGTCCGTCACCATGCTGCTGATGATCGGGACCAGGGAGAGCGCGACGGTCAACGCCGTGCTGGTGGTGGTCAAGGTGGCCGCGCTGATGCTGTTCATCGCGCTGGCGCTGCCGGTGCTCAGGACCGAGCATTTCGCGCCGTTCTCGCCCAACGGCTGGGGTTCGGCGGGGCTGGGCATCATTGGCGCGGCCTCGTCGATCTTCTTCGCCTATGTCGGCTTCGACGCGGTTTCCACCGCGGCGGAGGAGACCCGCAATCCGCAGCGCAACGTACCGATCGGGCTGATCGGCAGCCTTGCCGTGTGCACGATATTCTACCTGCTGGTGGCGGCCGGCGCGATCGGCGCGATCGGCGCGCAGCCGACCGCGCCGGGGGTCGATGCCGGCTCGGCCGAATTCGCCGCCCAGTGCGCCGCGCTGGCGGCCAAGGGTGAGGAGCCGCTGGTCTGCTCGAAGGAGGCGCTGGCGCATGTGCTGCGCGCGATCAACTATACCTGGGCGGGCGATCTCGTCGGCCTCGCCGCCAACCTGGCGCTGCCCTCGGTCATCCTGATGATGATGTTCGGCCAGACGCGCATCTTCTTCGTCATGGCCCGCGACGGCCTGCTGCCCGAAAAGCTTGCCAGCGTCCATCCGAAGTGGAGGACGCCGCACGTCGTCACGCTTTTCACCGGCGTCTTCGTCGCCATCGCGGCGGCGCTGCTGCCGGTGGGGCAGCTTGCCGACATTTCAAACTCGGGCACGCTGTTCGCTTTCCTGATGGTGGCCCTGGCGGTGATGATCCTGCGCGTGCGCGACCCTAACCGGGCGCGGCCGTTCCGCACGCCGCTGGTCTGGATCGTCGGGCCGGTGGCGGCGACGGGGTGCGTCATCCTGTTCTGGTTCCTGCCGACCAACGCCAAGCTGGTCCTGCCGATCTGGGGCGCGATCGGCCTCGTGTTCTATGTGCTCTACGGCTACCGCAAGAGCCACGTCGGCCGCGGAGTGGTCGAGGTGCACGAGGACGATGCCGACGCGCCGCCGCAACCGGTGCCCTCGATGCCGGGCGCCGCGCTGGATTGACGCGGCCCGGCGCGCTAGCATGGCGCGCATGGAATTCGAGATCCTTCCCGTCACGCGGTTCCGGCAGAACTGCTCGGTCCTGTGGTGCGACGAGACCCGGCGCGCTGCGGTGATCGACCCGGGCGGCGACATCAGCGAAATCCTCAACTTCATCGCACTGATGGAGCTGGAGCCCGAGGTCGCGCTCGTCACGCACGGCCACTTCGACCATTGCGGCGCCGCCGCGCAGTTCGCCGCGCTGACCGGCGTGCGAATCGAAGGGCCGCATCGCGGCGACGCGCACGTCGTCCGCCGTCTCGAGGAGGTGGGCGAGCGTTACGGCGTCCCGGCCAAAAGCTACGAGCCGGCCCGCTGGCTCGAGCACGGCGACACGATCCGCTTCGGCGCGGAGGAACTGGAGGTGCTGCATTGCCCCGGCCACTGCGGCGGCCATGTCGCCTATTTCAGCCGCAGCGGGCGCCAGGCCTTCGTCGGCGACATCCTGTTCCGCCACGCCATCGGCGCCTGGGAGCACCCGGACGGCAACCTGCCGCTGCTGATCGATTCGATCCGCAACAAGCTGTTCCCGCTGGGAGACGATGTGGCGTTCGTGCCAGGCCATGGCGCAACCTCGACGTTCGGGCACGAGCGGCGGGAAAACCCGTTCGTCGGCGATGCCGCGTTCGCCCGCTGGCGCGAGCGCTTCCCGGGCGAGGCCGACCCGGCGCTTGGCCGCGACGCGCCCTCGTGACGTGCGTTCCGCGCACGCGATAATTGCCAGACCCGGCCGGCGGGCGGGCGCATCTTTCGGTTTCCATCACCATTGATGCAAGTTTCGATTGTATCCGACGCTGCAAGCATGCTTATGGCCAGGCGGAATCATTCTCGGGAGAGCAGGAATCATGGCGCAAGGTAATCTTGGTATCGAACCTGATGTTCTGAAGGCGATCTACGGCCAGATGGCGCGCATCCGCGCGGTCGACAAGGCGATCCAGGCGGGGCTGTCGCAGGGCAAGTTCATGTTCACCTACTGGCCGATGACCGGCCAGGAATGCATCCCGGCGACGATCTCGCAGCTCACCACCGAGCGCGACTACATGATCACCACCTATCGCGGCATCCATGACCAGGTGGCCAAGGGCGTCGACCTCTACGGCATGTTCGCCGAGGCGCTGGGCCGCGAGGACGGCGTCAACAAGGGCAAGGGCGGCAGCCCGCATATCTCCGACCCGTCCTCGGGCTCGATGGTGACGACCGCCATCGTCGGTGCCGGCGCGCCGATCGCCAACGGCCTCGCCATCGCTGCCAAGGAGCGCGGCGAGGACCGTGTCACCATCGTCAACTTCGGCGATGGCGCGACCTCGATCGGCGCGGTGCACGAGGCGATGAACCTGGCCGGCGCCTGGAAGCTGCCGGTCATCTTCCTGTGCCAGAACAACCAGTGGGGCGAATACACCCCGATCCCGACCTACACCGCCAGCCCCAACTTCTTCGGCCGCGCCGAGGCGCTGGGCTTCCGCGGCGTCCAGCTCGACGGCAACGACCCGGCCGCCTTCTACAACGGCATGAAGGACGTGATCGACTACGTCCGCGCCGGCAAGGGCCCGGTCTTCGTCGAGGCGCAGACCTATCGCATCGGGCCGCACGCGGGCGTCGGCGACAACTACAACGCCGAGAAGGAAGTGCTCGCGCTCGCCAAGGAACGCGCGCCCGTCGAGAAGACCCGCGCGCTGCTGCTGGAAGCCGGCATTTCCACAGAGGATGAGCTGTCCACGCTCGAGGCCGCCGCCAAGGCCGAGGTCGAGGACGCGATCGCCCGCGCGCTGGAAAGCCCGGTCACGCCGCAGTCGGAAACCTTGATCGACGTTTTCGCCGACGCCGACAGCGTGCCGAAGCGCGGCCACTATCCGGTTCGCGCGGCCGAGGCCGAGCCGACCGGCGAGACCAAGACGATGAGCATGGTCGAGGCCGTGCTCAATGCCCAGACGCTGGCGATGGAAGCCAATCCCGAGGTCTTCATCCTGGGTGAGGACGTGGGCGATCCGCAGGGCGGCGTGTTCGGCACCAACAAGGGTCTGCAGACGCGCTTCGGCAACACCCGCGTGCGCGGCACCCCGATCGCCGAGCAGGCGATCATCGGCGCCGCCATCGGCTCGTCGATCGCCGGCATGAATCCCATCGCGGAGATCATGTTCGTCGACTTCCTGGGCGTCTGCCTCGACCAGGTGGCCAACCACGCGGCCAAGCAGCGCTATATGTCGGGCTCGGCCACGCACGCGCCGATGACCATGCGCGTGCAGCTCGGTGGCGGCATGGGCGGCTTCGGCGCGCAGCACTCGCAGTCGCTGGAGGCCTGGCTCACGCACGTTCCGGGCATCAAGGTGGTCTATCCGTCGAATCCGGTGGACGCGAAGGGGCTGCTGCTTTCGGCGATCAACGATCCCGATCCGGTCGTCGTGCTGGAATCGATGATGCTGCTCTACACCCAGAAGGCCGAAGTGCCGACCGGCGACTACCGCATCCCGTTGGGCGTGGCCAAGGTGAAGCGCGAGGGTTCGGACGTGACGCTCATCAGCTACGGCTGGGAGTTGCTGAACTGCATGGCCGCGGCCGAGGAACTGGCCAAGGAAGGGATCAGCGCCGAAGTCATCGACCTGCGCTCGCTGGTGCCGATCGACTATCATCGCATTCTCGAATCGGTGAAGAAGACCGGCCGGGCGGTCGTCGTCCACGCGGCGGTCGAGTTCTGCGGCCTGGGCGCCGAAATCTGCTCCACGATCAACGAGGAGCTGTGGGGCAAGCTCAAGGCGCCCGCCGTCCGCATCGGCGCCGAGTATGCTCCGATCGCTTATTCCAAGGAAATCGAGACGAACCAGGTGCCCAACGCGGGCTCAATCGCCGCGCGCGTGCGGCAGATCGTCAAGGCCTGATCAACAGCCGATGCCGTTTCAATAAAGGGTGAATTGATGTCGACGACTCTGACCATTCCCAAGCTCGAAATGTCGATGAGCGAAGGAACGCTTGCCGAGTGGAAAGTGGAAGACGGCGCGGCCGTCAAGGAAGGGGACGTGATCTACGTCCTCGAAACCAACAAGACCGCGCGGGATATCGAGGCGCCCGTATCGGGCACGCTCGTCCACAAGGCGCCGGCCGGCGAGACCTACGACGTCGGCACGGAGATCGGCGAGATCGTGTGATGGATATCCCCTCTCCCGCGACGGGGAGGGGAAGCTGCCGCGGCCGGCGGCTGGCGGGCGGGGTCGGGGTGATCCACCCCGTCCGCCGGCCGCGTCGCGGCTCGTAGCGGGCGCGCCGGACAAGGCGCGCCCGCGCCGTTTCCGGCGCAAGCCTTCGCAATCCGCTATTCCATCCGGCGCGAAATCGCTCCAGTGGAATCCGTGCGGTCAGGCGTGCGCGCCCGCTTGGGCGAACTTGCCGTACTTGAGGTCGATGCCCTTGATGTGGGCGGACAGCCAGAGGCGCAGGAACGTGAAGAATTCCTTTGTCGGCACGCCGCCGGCGGCGGCGATCGCCTCGGCGTGGCGGCCGAAGTCCTTCAGCAGTTTTTGATGGATCATCTTGTGGGTCGCCAGTTCGGGATACCCGACCCGCGCCATAAAGGCCTCTTCGTCGACGAAGTGGTGGGTGGTGATCTCACCCAGCCGCGCGATCTTCGCGTTCATGGCCGGACCGAATTGCTGCGCCTGGGCCCCGTCGTACACGGCGTTCATGGCATCGAGGATGTCCCGATGTTCGCGGTTCATGGGCTCGACGCCGATATCGAGGGTCTGGTCCCAGGTCATCAGGGGCATGGCGTTTGGGTCTCCGGGGCACCGGGCCGGCGAAATGGGCCCTTCAATGCACGTTTTCCGGCATGTCATCCGGAGGATTAATTTGAGGCACCGGGCCAGCACGTACAATCCGAGGGACGGCGTTCGCCTGCCGGTTACGACCGGTCGGTCGCACAGGCGACGATAGCCGGCTTCGCGCGGAACGATATGCGAGCGGCCCGGCCGAAGGAGGCGAGCCGGCCGTTTCACGGTTCAACAGCTTATCGGGCGGCGTTGTCGATCCCCATCTCGCCGATCTTGCGGTAGAGGGTGGAGCGCCCGATGCCGAGCCTGCGGGCGACTTCCGCCATATGCCCCTGATAGCGCCCTATGGCGAGGCGAATGACGTCGGCCTCGATTTCTTCGAGCGTGCGCAGGTTGCCATCGTCGGCATAGAGGGTGATGCCGGCGCCCTGCGTTGGCGACCCATTGCCATCGGCGTGCGGCTTGGCGGGGTGCCTTGCCAGTTCCTCGGCCGGCCGCGGGGCGTCGTCGCGCGGCGCGCGCGCCGGCATAGCCTCCGCCGGGTGGTTGCAGTCGTAATCATCGCATTCGGCTGGGGGTGGGACGGAGGAGCCCTCGAACTGGGAAAACACCGACCGCTCGTTGGAACTGATGATGAGCATGGCCCGGTCGGCCAATACCTCCCATGATGTCGCCGCGCGCAAGTGAACCTGCCGGACGTTCTCCAGCGGTTCGGTTTTCGCCGCCTTGCGGCATGCTGCGGCCTTGGCGAGATATTCTTCCACCATTTTCACAGGAAGCCTCCTTCGCTTGGATGACCGCCGCCAGGCCCGGCGAGCCGGCGGGTTCCCCACCGGCGTCGCGGCAGGACCCGACGGGTCCGGCTGTCTGTGAGTTTACTCACATTCGATTGCGTTGAATTGACATTTTGCACGGACGCTGCCCCATTTGATTCAGCCCGGCCAGCCTAACGCGCCCAGCCGCCCTCGGTGGCAGGCGAAACCGGTACGATCGCAACCGGCATACCCGGCGTTAGGCCGGATGCGGTTCGCACGGGATGCACCCCAGCGAGCGCGGTCATATGCGAACGTACTGGCGACCGAACCGATCATGGCGGATTTCGCCACGATCCGACGGTAGCCGGACCCTCGATACGCAGGCTCCGCCGCGAAGCCTCGCAGCGGTCAACGAGCGAGCCGGGCAAATGGTTTCCGGGCTGGTCGGAAAAAAGGCCCGGGTTGCCGGGGAGCATGGGGTGAAAGGATCTGTCGGAAAGCGCCGTTCCCGCAGTCTCGATTGGGCACGGTCTTCCGTTTGGTGAAGCTGCCCTGATCGCGCTTTGCCGGCGCGCCGCCCGCCTGCCCGCGACATGATGTCGCGAGGCAGCCGGTGCGTAGATCGTCAGAAGTTAAACCGCGCCTTCACGCCGTACATGCGGGACGCGCCGACCTGTCCGAAGTCGAAGCCATAGCCAAGCGTGCCGGCGACATGGGTAATGTACTTCTTCTTGGTGACGTTGGTTGCCCAGAACATGAGATCGACCGGCGAGCCCAGGACGTTCTTCCAGTTGAGGTTGAGATCGAGCAGCTTGGTCGAGGGGACATTGCCGATCTCGCGCGTCGCCATCGTGACCGTGCCATCGCCGTTGACGACGAGCGGGGTCTGCCCGGCCGTGCCGAAGGTGGTGTAGTAGCTGCTGGTATAGGTCCAGGTCGCGCCCAGCGAGATCCCGCCGACCGATTCCGGCAGGGGCAGGGCATAGTCGGCGCTCAGCACCAGCTTGTGCTTGGGCGAATAGGCCAGCGGGAAGCCGACCTTGGCCTGGGCGCTGGTGAGCATCGCCTGATTCTGGAATATCACCGGGGCGACGCCCTCGACCGACTTGGCCTGCGAGTTCACATAGGCGTAGCCGGCAAAGGCGGTGAGACCGTCGAACAGTCTGAGCGTCAGGTCCGCGTCTAGGCCATAGGTCCGCGACTTGCCGAGGTTGACCGGTGCGCTGGTCGGCACGCCGGCGGCAAGGGCGGGGATGGGGCAGGGCTGATACGGGGTAAGCGTACAGGCCGCCGCCGTGCCGCCGAGCGAACCGTTGTCGAGCAGGTAGAGGCCCAGCGAGACCTGCTGGTTGCTGAAATCGTTATAATAGCCGGCCAGGTTGAACACGCCGCTGACGCCGCCGAACGCGAACGAGGACTTCAGGCCGAGTTCGTAGGAATCCAGCTTTTCCGGGCTGAATACGGTATAATCGGGCAGGTCGGCCCGGACCAGGCTCAGGTTGGGAGCATCGTTCTTGACGCCGCCCGCACGATAGCCGCGCGAGTACTTGGCATAGAGCAGCACATCCTCGCTCGGCTTGAAATCAAGCCCGATGAGCCAGGTCGGCTTCTTGGATTTCTTGGAGATATCCACGGTCGGGCAGATGCCGCCCGGGGCGGGGCCATAGGTTTCGATGCAGAACTTGTCGTTGGTATTGATGTCGTAGGCTTCTTCCTCGGCCACGCTGCGCATCTTGTCCCACGTGTAGCGGATGCCGCCGGTGAAACTGAGCTGTTCGGTGAACTTGTAGGTGAACTGGCCGAAGATCGCCTTGCCCTCGTAGGCCGTGCGGGCAACCTGGTAGTTGTAGCTGCCCGCACCCGGGATGCCGATGCATCCCGTCTGGACGCCGCTGGTCGTGCCGATCGACGGGCAATAGCCGAAGCCGACCGTCTGGTTGCCCGACGAGCCCAGCGGGCTGGCCTTTTCGTAGTAGAGCCCCGTCTGCCAGGTCAGCGCGCCGTCCAGCGCTCTGCCCTGGAGCTGCAGTTCCTCGGTAAAGGTGGATTGCGATGTCGTGTCGACGCCCGGTGCCGCGTGGATCATGTTCGAATAGACCCTGAGGCCATTGGGCCCGCCGAGGCGGAAATCCGATCCGAACAACTGCACGTTGTTGCGCAGCCGCAGCTCGGCATAACTGGCGATGTTCTTGATCGTCAGGGTGTCGCTGGCCTGCCAGGTCGTGGTGTTGATCACCTGCCAGACGCGCTTGGTGTTGCCCTGGTCGGGCATGATCGAGGCGGCCGTGTAGAAGCCTAGGCCCGCTTCGCGCCGCAACTGCGATTCCGCGCCAAAGGCAAGGGCCAGGGGCGCGGTCGGGTTGACGGCGATCAGCTTGTTGGCCGTGCCGTGCGTGTCCGACTTGCCGTAGGAAGCGATCGTGTAGTTCTCCAGGTTCGGGGTCAGTTCGGCGACGATGCTCAGGCGCGCCGCGAAATAGTCGATATCGTTGAAATCCTTTACCCCGATGCCGGAAACATTCTTCACATAACCGTCGCGCTTCTGGCGATCGACGCCCAGGCGGACCTTGAAAGTGTCCGCCAGCGGGATGTTGAGCACCGCCTGCAGGCCCTTGGCGCTGAAGTTGCCGATGCCCGCCTCGACATAGCCTTCGAGGTTGCCGGTCGGCTTCTGCGGCACGAGCATGACCGCGCCGCCAGTGGTGTTGCGGCCCTGCAGCGTGCCTTGCGGCCCTTTCAGCACCTGCACGTTCTGGAGGTCGAAGAAGTTGCCGACACCCGCGCCGTCGCCGGCAAAGTTACCGCTGGCCCCGCCGCGCGGAGCGACCACGTCGCCGAAGTAGACGCCCACCGTCGGTGAGGTGCCAAGGTCTTGCTTGAAGCCGCGCAGGTTGAATGCCGTATGTTCGTTGCCGAACTGGCTGTTGGATGTCAGGCCCGGCGTCACCTTGGCCAGATCATCGCCGCTGAGCACGTTGCGCTCGCTAAGTTGCTGCTGGTTAAACACGGTGATGGATATCGGCACATCCTGGAGACGCTCTTCCACCCGCCGCGCCGTAACGATGATGTCCCCCGAATCTGCAGAAGATTGTGCAAATACCGGTGTGGTCATAACCAGCGCGCCAGCCGCTACACCCAGATAAAGTCCGTTACGTTTCGCGAAACAATGCATCGCTAACTCCTCCCGGTTTGCTAGGCCCTAAACATCACTGCCCGATCGAAAGCCGGACATATTATTGATTCATGCTGGGAAGGTACGCGAACTGCCCGGTTGGACCCGATCGCTCTGTGTCTCCCACTTTCTCATTGCTGCCTGTTCGTTGCAGGATCGGCAGGCAACATTACCGCCGCTCTATATAGCGTCAACTACTTTATAGGCGGGAGATTCCGATGTCGAACTGGTGTGGCCCAAACATGACAGTCGGTTCGTGGAGGGGTGGCGGGCGGGTTGCGTCCCGCCGTCTGCGTCGGGCGCTAATGCATGGATGCCCGGCATCTCCACGGATGCCGGGTCGTCACGGGGCGTGTCGGATGTCGATCAGAAGGGCAGGTTGTAGAGTTCGACTGCGTTGCGCTCGAGGACTCGCTTGCGAACCTCGTGGCTGTAGTCGCCCAGCGTCTCCACCAGGTGTTCCTGCACGTTCGGATAAAGCGCCGTCGGGTGCGGGAAGTCCGTCTCGAACAGCACCTTGTTGATGCCGATCGTTTCGAGCAACTGCTTCGGCGCGATCTTTTCGAACCAGTAGGTGCACCAGAAGTGGTCGTGGAAATAGTCCCAGGGCCGGCGTTCGGGTGCGATGCTGCGGTCGGCCAGCATCTCGTCGAACTGGTGCTCCATCGCCTCGATGCCGAAGGGAATCCAGCCCATGCCGCTTTCGATCAAGCCGATCTTGAGCTTCGGGTACCTGTCGAGCAGGCCCGAGACCATCCAGTTGCCCATGGTGGCGAGGTTGGCGATGTAGAACATGTTAGAGACGACCGCGAGCGCCCTCTCGAAGCCGAAGCTCTTCCACGTCAGCGCGCTCGGATCGATTGCCGAATTGAGGTGGAAATTGATCGGCGTGCCCGTCGCGTTGCACATCTCCAGGAAATCCGCCCAATAGGGCTGGTCGAAGGATGGGGCGCCGAAG
>JBAYPJ010000007.1:0-63780 GCA_041677785.1 Novosphingobium sp.
GATGGCGCCGGCGCCGAACAGGACGAAGCAGCCGACGATGACGGTGGCGCCGAAGCGCCAGTTCATCCGCCCGGTTAGCATCATGAAGCCGACGGCGGCGACGGCCATGACCGCGACCGCTGTGGCGACGTTGCCGAGCAGCGTGCCCTGCAGCCAGCCGAGCGCGGCGACGATGGGGCCCGAGCCCGCCGGATCGGCGCGCACCACCTGCGCCCAGGCCGGCAGCGGCGCGAAAAGCGGAACGAGCGAAAGAAGCGTAAGCGAAAGCGATCGTCTGGTCACCGGAAGTCCTCCTGCGAGGCCCCGTTGCGCCAGGAACATGACGGCTATGTGACAGTCCGGGCACCGTTGCCGGCGCCCGGCGCGGGCGATCAGCGAGCGGCCAGCGAATCGCCCTTGCCGAGCCGGGCGGCGGCGATGCGCGCGGCCTCGCGCGAATCCATCCACGAGCCGTCGGCAAGCTGCAGATCGTAGCGTTCCGCCGCCATCGCCGCGTTGTAGCACTCCAGCGCCTCGTGCCGCATGCCCTTGCGCGCATAGGCGGTGCCGAGATTGATCAGCGCCGCCGGATCGTCACCCGCCTTGGCGCGAAGCTGCGCGATGGCGTCGTCGGTACGGCCCTGCGTCATCGCTTCATAGGCAACGTCGGTCCGCTCGACGGTTCCGGCCTGCGGTTCGGCCGGTACGGCGGTCTGGGTCAACAAGAGACCCGCGAGGATCAGCGTGGCGGTCATGGCAAACTCCCCATTTTTGTTGGTGTCGATGCCCCGTTAGACCGCACCCGGAGCGATTCTCAAAGAAAATGACGCGACTGTCATAATACTGCAATCGACCTGTGCATCGACATAACCCGCGCCGATTCGAGCGATCGCCGGCCGCTTCGGGTGACTATCACGATAGTGTCACGATACCGAAAACAAACCGTCATGTGCCTCCTCTAATTGGCGAGTCGCCGCGGCCAGAGGGCCCGCGCCGCTCGACCTTGAGGGGGAATTAACCGTGAAGAATATCCATGGCTTGTTGCTTGTCGGCTGCAGCGCACTGGCGCTGGCTGGTTGCGGACCGAGCGACATCGCTTCGCCTGGCACTGGCGGCAACGTCGTCATCAATAACCCGGCGCCGACGCCGACCAGCACTCCGACATCGACGCCCGGCGGCGGCGTGGTCGCGGCCTCCTCGTGCCCGTCGATCGCGTCCACCAAGCAGCTCGTTCAGGAAGCCAACGTGCTGACCGGCCCGACCGGCTCCTACCTCGTCTGCACGCTGCCCTCGATCATCGACCGCACGATCACGCTGCCCAAAATCGAGGGCCTCGTCTACCAGATGAACGGCCGCGTCGACGTGGGTTGCGACGGCGGCTTCTCGGCGCCCACCGCCGCGGCGCCCGTCACCAGCTCCACGGTCGGCTGCACCGCCGCCAACGGTTTCGCGCTGAACAGCTCGGGCCAGTTGACCGCCGACACCAAGGTCACCCTGAACATCAAAGAGGGCGTGATCCTGATCGGCGCCCCTGGCGCTTCCTGGCTCGCGGTCAACCGCGGCAACACGATCAATGCTGTCGGCACCGCGAGCGAACCGATCATCTTCACCAGCCGCGACAACGTGACCGGCCAGGTCACCGAGACCTCGCAAGGCCACTGGGGCGGCGTCGTGCTGATGGGTCGCGCGCCGACCACCGACTGCACCACCGGCACGATCGGCTCGCAGTGCGAGCGCCAGACCGAAGGCGCGACCGATCCGGCGCGCTTCGGCGGCACCGACAGCAGCTACAACGCCGGCCGCATGAGCTATGTCCAGATCCGCTACTCGGGCTTCGTCCTCAGCCAGAACATCGAGCTGCAGTCGCTGACCGGCCAGGGCATCGGCACCGGAACCACGCTCGACCACATCATGAGCTACAACAGCTCCGACGACGGTTCCGAGTGGTTCGGCGGCAGCCCGAACCTGAAGTACTACATCTCGGTCGGCGCCGACGACGACAGCCTCGACGTCGACACCGGCGCACAGATGAACGTGCAGTACGCGCTGCTCATCCAGCGCGATGGCGCCGGCGACGCGCTGTTCGAGATCGACAGCAACAACCTCGAGGACCATGCGCCGCGCACCAAGCTGACGGTGGCGAACTTCACCGCCATCCAGCGCCAGGTCAGCAGCAACAACGAGGGCAACGACCAGGCCGCCGCGCTGTTCCGCGGCAACTCGGACACGACGCTGGTGAACGGCATCATCTATACGCCGAACAACGAATGCATCCGCCTGCACGGCACGTCGACCAATGGCTCGGCGCGCGCGACGCTGACGGCGCAATCGGTGGTCCTGAGCTGCAACGCCACGAAGTTCCTGAGCACAGGCTCCGGGGTGAACGCGGCCACGTCGTTCAATGCGGGCAGCAACAACAACGACGCCTTCACCAGCACGCTCACCGGCCTGTTCATCAACGGCGCCAACGAAACCGGCGTACTCGCCACCGATCCCAAGACGATATCGACGTCGAGCCTGTTCGACACCACCACCTGGATCGGCGCGGTGCGCAACAGCTCGGACACCTGGTACGCCGGCTGGACCTGCAACAGCGCAGCGGCGAACTTCGGCCCGAACAACACGGGCGACTGCACCTCGCTGCCGACGCCCTGAACGGCGGCGGCTGCCTGACACTGAGTGCGGGGGCTGCCAGACAATGGCCGCCCCCGACCTTGCATCCGATATAAGGGAAATCCGATGTCCATAACATCGCGGCTGGCCCGTGCGTTGCTGCTCTCGACCGCGCTCGCCGCGCCGTCACTCGCGTTCGCCCAGGCCGAACCGGCCTCTGCCCCACAGCGGCAGCAGCAGGAGGACGATACCGAAATCTCGGTGCCTGGAGGTGAGATCATCGTCACCGGCGCGCGCGAGCGCAACATCTCCAAGGCTTCGGACCAGGTCATCAACATCCTGTCGACCCAGGAAATCGCCCGCACCGGGGAAGGCAACATCGCCGGCGCGCTGAGCCGCGTCACCGGCCTCAGCGTGGTCGGCAACGGCCTCGTCTATGTGCGCGGCCTGGGCGACCGCTACTCGCTGGCGCTGCTCAATGGCCTGCCGTTGCCCAGCCCCGAGCCGCTGCGCCGCGTCGTCCCGCTCGACATCTTTCCCAGCGGCGTGATCGCCTCCTCACTCGTCCAGAAGAGCTACTCGGTCAACTATCCGGGCGAGTTCGGCGGCGGCGTGATCAACCTCACGACCAAGGCGGTCCCGCGCGATCCGTTCCTCACGATCGGCTTCGGCGGCACCGCCGACAGCGAAACCACGGGCCGCATCGGTTACAGCTATTATGGCGCCAGGTCCGACTGGACCGGCTTCGACAACGGCAGCCGCGACGTGCCCCCGGCGCTACAGGCCTATTTCGACAGCGGTGCGCTGGTCAACGGCGACCCCGTGCTGGGCCGTCAGGTCGGCAGCGAACTGGTGCGCTTCAGCAAAGCCACGGTACAGCGGGTCCGCGACCTGCCGCCGGCCTATTCGCTCTCGCTCTCGGCCGGCAAGTCGTTCGATCTGGGCGGGGTCGACCTCGGCCTGATCGCGGCGGCCGGCTTCAGCAACACCTGGCGCAACCGCGAGGCGCTGCAGCAGACCTCGCTGACCGCCGACCTTTCCGGCCTGGAGACCGATTTCACGCGCGTCACCACCGACAACCGCGTCGTCGCCAACGGTCTGATCGGCCTCGGCCTCGAATGGGGCGCCAACAAGGTGCGCTGGACCAATCTCTACATCCGCGACACGGTCAAGCAGGCGCGTCTGGGCATCGGCCGGAACTTCACCAGCAGCCCGACCGCCGATCGCATGCAGCAGAGCACCTCCTGGTACGAGCGGCAGCTCATCGACACGCAGTTCGTCGGCGAATTCAAGATCACACCCGAGCTGTCGCTGGACGTGCGCGCCAGCTACGCCAACTCGCAGCGCGAGGCTCCCTACGAGTTCTCGTTCGAATACGTGCGCACCAACGCCGCGGCCGATCCCTACGGCGCGCTGTTCGTCAACCGTCTGAACGGCAACACGGGCGAGGCGTCGGTCACCTTCTCGGACCTCAACGAGGACCTGTGGTCGGGCGGCATCGACCTGACCTATCGGGTTAGCCCGCAACTGGCCGCGACCGTCGGCGGTGTGTTCAGCGACACCAACCGCACCAGCTCGCGCCGGCAGTTCCTGTTCCGCGCGTCGAGCACCTTCCCGGCCGAAGCCGGGGTGCTGCGGCCCGACCTGCTGCTGTCGCCGGGGCTGATCAACGGCACCAGCACGGATTCGGACGGCAACCCGCTGCCCAGCCCTGTGGGCGGCGTGGATCTAGTGGAATCGGATACCTCGACGCCGGCGTTCCGCGGCAAGCTGCGCAACTACGCCGGCTATGCCAAGATCAACTGGCAGGCCACCGACGCGCTGAGCCTCGACGCCGGCGTCCGCTTCGAAAAGGCGCGGCAATCGGTGAGCGCGATCCAGGTGTTCACCACCCCGCCGACTTTCGCCGATCCGCCGGCGCTCAAGAAGGACTACTGGCTACCGGCGGCGACGCTGACCTACCAGTTCCAGCCCGACCTGCAGGCGCGCCTCAGCGCGTCCAAGACGATCGCGCGGCCGCAATTCCGCGAGCTGATCTACCAGCCGTTCTACGATCCGGAGAGCAACCGGCAGTATCTCGGCAACCCGCTGCTGACCGACAGCCAGCTCTACAACGCCGAGGCACGCCTCGAGTGGTACTTCGCCCCCGAGCAGCGGCTCTCCGTCTCGGGCTTCTACAAGAAGATCAAGAACCCGATCGAATCCTTCGTCTTCCCGCTCGCCGGCGCGGCCGTGACCAGCTACGCCAACGCGCCGTCCGCGCAGCTCTATGGCGGCGAGGTCGAGCTGACGAAGTATTTCGACCTGTCCGGCGCGGGCGACTGGCTGGCCGGCCGGCGGGCGGTCATCATCGCCAACTACACCTACTCGCGCTCGCGCCTGAAGGTGGGGCCGGACGATACCGTGACGGTCTATGCGGCGGCTTCGACGCGGGCGACCGACTACTTCCGCGACGGCGCGCCGCTGACCGGGCAGTCGGACCACCTGCTCAACCTGCAGCTCGGTTTCGAGAATACCGAGCGCCTGTCGCAGCAGACGATCCTGCTGACTTACGCCAGCAAGCGGGCTGTCAGCCGCGGCATCACCGGCCAGCCCGACGTGACCGAGAAGCCGCCGGTCCGCCTCGACGTCGTCCTGCGCGAGGGCGTCGATTTCCTGGGCCAGGAAATCGAACTCAAGTTCGAGGCGCGCAACCTGCTCCACAGCCGGCACCGCGAATACCAGCAGGCCGGCGCGAACGTGGTCGAATTCAACACCTATGACATGGGCACCACGTTCGCCCTGTCGGCCCAGGTCAAGTTCTGACGATCACCCTGACGGGCGGCTGTTTTCCTCCCCCCCGTCACCGACTGAGCCCGGCCTCTCCCGCGAGAGGCCGGGCCTTTTTTCTCGATCAGCCCGCCGCGCTCAGTTCCGGCCGCTTTTCGAAACGGCCAAGGCCATAGTCGCCCTTGATCGTCGTGCGGTGGACGATGCGTTCCTCCTCGGGATTGCAGCCGCAGGCCTCGTGCAGCACCCGCCAGTTGTCCCAGATGACCATGTCGGTCTCTTTCCAGGCATGGTGGTAGGGCTTGATGACGCGCATCGCCTCTTCCCAGATTTCGGACAGCAGCGCGAAGCCTTCCGGATCGCCCTTGCGCCCCTCGATCCCCTGGCAGCCGTAGGGCGTCATGTGGAACACCACCTCGCCGCTGTCGCGGGTCCACAGCAGCGGGTGGATCGAGCAGGGGTCGTTGGCGGTGATTTCGTGCAGGTTGCTGTCGTGCGGGCGCACCACCTTGAAATTCCGCGGCAGGCCGAACTTCTGCTCGCTGTACCTGAGATCGAGGTTGTAGAGCGCGCTGATCCCTTCCGCCTTCTTGCGAATCGCCGGGTCCATGTCGCGGTAGATCTGGATGCCGTCGGCGAAGGCGGTCATGCCGCCGTCGCTAGCGATCTTGAGCGAACGCAGCACGCCCGCCCGGTTCAGTTCGTCGTTATAGGCATGGTCGAAATGCCAGGGTTGCCAGGTCACGAGCGGCTTGCCGTCGATCTCGACGATGCACGAGCCCGGCCCGGTCTTGATCTCGATGACGCCGAGCAGCTTGTCGGCGTCGGCACGGTCGACCGAGGCGACGGGGTGGTCCTTGAGCGGGCCGAACACGGTGCTGACTTCCACCTGCGCCTCCGCCGAGGGCTCGATCCCCTCGAAGACGATGACGCCGCGATCTTCGAACAGCCGGTTGAGCTGGGCGCGCACGTCCGCGTCCTTGAGCAGGCTGCGCGTCAGCCCGGTGACCCGCGCGCCGAACGAGAGGCCTTCGTCCAGCGGCTGAATTACAATCGACATCCCTTGTCCTCCATCGTCTCGTTCGCGCCCGCAAGGCGCCGGCCGGTTGCCGCAACCGATACAGTCTAGATCGCTTCGGCGCCGTTGCACAGGGGCGCGACATGCCTGCAGAGGCAAGGAGGGGAGGCAGTCGACGTGCGAGATGTGCGGGCATTTGCCACCCTCCGTCCGTCGCCCTGCGCAGGCAGGGGCCTGGATAACGTCTCGCCCTGACGCTGCCCGCTGCATCGACGGGGATAGCTTATCCAGGCCCCTGCCTGCGCAGGGGCGACGGGCAGGAGACGCCTGCCTACTGCGCGTCGAAGACGTAGCCCAGCGAGCGCACGGTGCGCAGCGGGTTACCCGCGCCCGCGGCGCGCAAGGCGCGGCGCAGGCGGCCGATCCAGACGTCGACCGTACGCTCGTCGACCGGCGGTTCCTGCTTGCCCAGCGCCGCGATGAGCTGCGCGCGGGTGAACAGGCGGCCCGGATGCTCCACGAAATAGCGCAGCAGGCGGAACTCGTTGGGCATCAGCGGAATCGGCCGGCCCTGCCAGCGCGCCTGGAAGGCGGCGAGATCGATAGTGAGCTGGCCCAGCGTCACCGCGCGCAGCACGCCCGCATCCTGGTCGCGCAACTGCAGCGACAGCACCCGGTCGAGCACCGCGGCGCGGTCGACCGGGCCGATCATGTAATCATCGGCCCCGGTGCGCAGCGCCCGCCGGCGCGATTCCTGATCGTCCTCTTCCAGGATCATGGTGATGTGCGCCTGCGCGGTCAGCGGATCGCAGCGCAGCCGGCGGCAGACTTCCAGGCCCGAGATGTCGGGCAGGACCCAGTCGACGAATGCCCAGAGCGCCCCTTCGAGCAGCGGCAGCTCGCCGAGGTTCGCCCACTTGTGGAACACCGCCTCCAGGTTGTCGTGGCGAAAGGGCGCAAGCCCGCCCGCGATGTCACCAGTCAGCAGAATATCTATGCGCCGCATTACCCTTGGCCCCGCTTTCCGGCCGGGGTCATGCCCAAGTCATGTGACGCACACATGACGGTTCGACGACGCCGGGATGAAAGCCGCGCGCCCGCAAAACCGGCGGGTGCGGACGTCATCGAAGTGACGCTGTTGCGTCACGCGCACGTAATCTGCCCCGGCTATCCGGCGGGCGAGTTCAGCAAAGGACATGCGATGCTGTTCGACGAAAGCGGCCTGCTCACCAGGAATCGCAATGCCAGGCCTTCGGGGAACATCCCCCGGTGGCTCGACCTTCCGGAACCCCGTTCGTTCCGCCCCAAACGCAAGCACCGTACCGTCTGGATATCGGACCTCCACCTCGGCACGCGCGGCTGCAACGCCGGAATGCTTGTCGATTTCCTGCGCTCGATCGAATGCGAGACGCTCTACCTCGTGGGCGACATCGTCGACGGCTGGCGCCTGCGCAAGGGCTGGTACTGGCCCGACGCGCACAACGAGGTCGTCCGCCGCGTGCTCAAGATGGCGCACTGCGGCACGCGCGTGGTCTTCATCGCCGGCAACCACGACGAAATGCTGCGCGACTATGCAGGCATGAGCTTCGGCGGGGTCGAACTGGCGCTGGAAGCGGTGCACGAGACCGCCGACGGCCGCAGGCTGCTCGTCACCCACGGCGACAGCTTCGACGGCGTCGTGCTCTACGCCCGGTGGCTCGCCTTCCTGGGCGACAAGGCCTACGGCCTGCTGCTGCGCTCGAACATCTGGGTCAACGCGATCCGCCGCCGCCTTCACCTGCCTTACTGGTCGCTGTCCTCATACCTGAAG
Organism: Novosphingobium sp.; assembly: GCA_041677785.1. Classification (GTDB taxonomy): domain Bacteria; phylum Pseudomonadota; class Alphaproteobacteria; order Sphingomonadales; family Sphingomonadaceae; genus Novosphingobium. The sequence continues at coordinate 8,190 of JBAYPJ010000007.1, forward strand.
AAGCGCGTCAAGAACGCGGTGCAATACGTATGCAGCTATGAGGAAGCGGTCGCGCACGAGGCCATGCAGCGCGGGCTCGTCGGCATCGTCTGCGGCCACATCCACTGCGCCGAGATCCGCCAGATCGGCGACATCACCTATTACAATGACGGCGACTGGGTGGAGAGCTGCACCGCGCTGGTCGAGGACTTCGCCGGCCAGATCGCCATCGTCGACTGGGCGCGCGAAAGCGCGGCGGCCGGCACCCCTGAGAAAGCAACGGAGATATCCGCATGAGATTGGCGATCGCCACCGACGCCTGGTTCCCGCAAGTCAACGGCGTCGTACGGACGCTTTCGGCCACCGTAACCGAACTTGACCGCCGCGGCCATGAAGTGGAACTGATCACCCCGCAGCGCTTCCTGACCGTGCCCATGCCCGGCTATGCCCAGATCCGGCTGGCGATGGCGCCGCGCTTCGGAGTGCGGCGGATGCTCGACGCCTACCAGCCCGAAGTCGTCCACATCTCGACCGAAGGGCCGATCGGCTGGAGCGCGCGCGGCTGGTGTCTGGCGCGCGGAGTGCCGTTCACCACCGCCTTCCACACCCGCTTTCCCGAATACGCGGCCGTGCGCACCGGCATCAGCGCCGAACGCTTCTGGCCGATCATGCAGCGCTTCCACGCACCCAGCCGCGCCGTGATGGTGGCGACCGAGCGGCTGGGCGCGGAGCTTGCCGGCCGCGGCATAACCCCCACGCGCCCCTGGACGCGCGGCATCGACCACTGGCTGTTCCGCCCGACCGGCGAGGCCCACCCGGCCCTCGCCGGCCTGCCGCGCCCGATCCTGCTCAACGTCGGCCGCGTCGCGCCCGAGAAGAACCTGGAAGCCTTCCTCGACGCGCGCGTCGCCGGCACCAAGGTGGTGGTGGGCGACGGCCCGTCGCTGGCCGAACTCAAGGGCCGCTATCCCGAGGTGGTATTCCTCGGCGCGCTCGCCGGAGAGGAACTGGCCGCGGCCTATCGCGGCGCCGACTGCTTCGTTTTTCCCAGCCTGACCGACACTTTTGGCATGGTGATGATCGAGGCACTGGCCTCGGGCCTGCCGGTGGCGGCCTTCCCGGTGGCGGGCCCGCTCGACATCGTCGGCCGGCGCGGTCGCGGGCTGCGCGACGACATGCCGTTCACCATCGCCGCACTGGACGATGACCTGACGGTGGCGATCGAACGCGCGCTGCGGCTCGACCGCCGGGCCGCAGCAGCCTTCGGCGCGCGCTTCACCTGGGAACGCGCGACCGACGAGTTCATGGCCGCGGTCCAGAGCATCACCCACGACGCCGAGCCCGAGCCGATGCTGGAACCCGCCTGATTCCCCGCGGCGACGAAGAGAAAGCCCCCTCCCAACCCCGCTCAGCCTGAGCGGGGTTGGTATTTGCCAAAGGCACAATCTCATAAAATATTCTCGATATATCTTGAATTTCGATATATCGAGATATAGTTTGCATCGTATGATGAAACACAGACATCGCGGCGGCACGGGCCGCCCCTTCACCCAGAACGACACCTTTTGCGAAATGCGCGGCTTCGGCCGCCACGGCGGCGAGACCCGCGGCCGGCGCCGCGGCGGACGGCTGTTCGACTATGGCGAGCTGCGCCTGCTGGTCCTCGCCCTGATCGCGCAGGCGCCGGCGCACGGCTATGAACTGATCAAGACGATCGAGGACCGCTTCGGCGGGGCCTACACGCCCAGTCCCGGCGTGATCTACCCGACGCTGTCATGGCTCGAGGACATGGGCTACGCCAGCGTCGAGGCCGCCGGCGGCCGCAAGAGCTATGCGATCACCGACGAGGGCCAGGCCTTCCTCGCCGCCAACCAGGCGGCCGCCGACGCGCTGTTCGCGCGGCTGGGCGGACAAGGCCAGGGCCGGCGCGGCCGCAGCCTCCAGGTCATGCGCGCAATGCACAACCTCAAGACGGCGGTGCGGCTGCGGCTGGCCGACGGCCCGCTCGACGAGGCCGCGATCGAAGCCGTTGCCGCGGCGATCGACGAGGCGGCGCAGAAGATCGGCAAAGCCTGAACCGGGCCGCCGCCGGACCGGTAGCGCCTGTCGGGGGCCGTCCGCACGGATGGCCCCCTTGTCGTGGATGGCGCCGCCAAGCGAGTGGACAGCAGCGCCAACCTGCGGCAGTTTCGACCTGACTGGCATATGGAGGGACCAGCATGACGAGACATCTTGCGGCGGAATTCTTCGGCACGTTCTGGCTTGTCTTCGGCGGATGCGGATCGGCAGTGCTCGCGGCGGCGTTTCCCGAACTGGGCATCGGCTTCGCCGGGGTCGCACTGGCGTTCGGGCTGACCGTGGTGACCATGGTCTATGCACTGGGCGGCATTTCGGGTGGACATTTCAACCCGGCGGTCTCGCTGGGGCTCGCCGTTGCCCGGCGGTTCTCGTGGGGCAGCCTCGTGCCCTACTGGATCGCGCAAGTGGCCGGCGCCATCATCGCTGCCGCAGCGCTTTACGCCATCGCCACCGGCAAGCCCGGCTTCGAGCCGGGCGCGTTCGCGTCGAACGGCTATGGCGCGCTGTCGCCGGGCGGATATTCGCTACAGTCCGCGCTGCTGATCGAGGTCATCCTGACGGCCGGGTTCCTCATCGTGATCCTGGGCTCCACCTCGCGCGCCGCCCCGGCCGGCTTCGCGCCGCTGGCGATCGGCCTGGCCCTGACACTGATCCACCTCGTCGCGATCCCGGTGACCAACACCTCGGTCAATCCCGCGCGCTCGACCGGCGTGGCGCTCTTCGCCACAACCGACGCGCTGGAGCAGCTCTGGCTGTTCTGGGTCGCCCCGCTGCTGGGCGCGGTCGTGGGCGGGCTGATCTGGTGCACGCTGCTGCAGCCCGGAGAGGCGCCGGAAAACATCGCCCACGATCCCGAGGCAGGCTGAACGACCGGCACGCGGCCGGGCCAACACCTAGAGGCTATCCGGTTCTGATTGAACCGGACAGCCTCTGGATTATCTTTTGTTTGCCGTGATTTCCGAGTCGCCAGATGATTCTATCTGGCTCGAAATCACTCTGAATCCGCGCGCAGCAGCGCCATGAGGTCCCGCGCCGGCACGTCCTCGAGCGTCAGAACGGCGTCGCGGATGCGTTCGGCGCGGGCGGTGGGAATCGCCAGGCTGGCGGACGCGAGGAACTTCGCGGCCACCGCCTCGGTGTCCATCGCCCGCTCGCCGGCGCCGCTGTTGACGCGGACGTGGCGCGCGAGCACGCGCCCGTCGGCCAGCGTGACCTCGACGCCGCCCGAGAAGTATGTGGGGAAGGCGGTGTCCGGGTCCTCGAAGCACTTCACCTTCTTCGCCAGCGCCTGCACCGCCGGATCGGCCAGCGCCTCGGGCAGCAGGTCGGGCAGCCCGAACCTGCCCTTGAGCAGACAGGCCGCGACGACGAACTGGGCGCTGAACTTCGCCTCGTACTCGCTCGCCGCGCTCTCCTTGGCCTCGGCCGGCTCGGCGATGATGTGCAGCGTCGGCTGGGGCAGGAACGCCCGGACGCCGGCGATCTCCGCCCCGCCGATCTCGGCAAATAGCGCGATCGCCGCGTCGGCGCAGCCGTGGATGAAGTGGCAGACCGGATAGGGCTTCAGCGCCGTCTCGCCGAAATGCCAAGTGTCGCCCAACCCCTCGGTCAGCGGCGCGGTCTTCACCTCCTCGCCGTGCAGGTGGGTGTCGAACAGCCCGAACTTGCCCTCGTAGGGCCGGCTCGGCCCCTTGAAGCCGTGGCGGGCGAGCTGCGCTGCGGTGATCCCCGCGACCGCGCCCCAGCCGGGATGGAAGCGCTTGGTCCAGGCGCCTTCCTCGAGGAATACCTGGATGCCCGCGGCGGTGCTGCCGGTCACGCCCTGCGCGGCGGTGAGTTGGTCCTCGTCGAGCCCGAGCAGCCGGCCCGCCGTCACCGCGCTGGCGAAGTGCGAGACGACGCCGGTGGCGTGGTAGCCGACGTGGTGGAACCCGCCGTCGACCGCAAGCCCGATGCGGATGCCCGTTTCCGCGCCGGCGAGAAAGGCGGCGAGCACGTCCGCGCCGCTCGCCCCCAGCGCCTCGCCAAGCGCCAGCGCCGCCGGCAGAGCGGTCGCGGTGGGGTGGATGATGCTGGCGAGATGCGTGTCGTCAAAATCCAGCCCGTGAATCAGCACGCCGTTGACCAGCGCCGCGTCGCGCACGCCCAGCCGCTCCGACCGGCCGATGATCGAGCAATCGCCGGCTCCGCCGTCGGCCATGCTCAGCGCGGCGACGCCCGCCACCGTGCGCCGGCCGTAGTCCTGCGCAGTCGAGGCCAGGCCAAGCCCCAGCGCATCGAGAATATGCAATCTGGCCCGCTGTTGCACGGCCTGCGGCACATCCTCCAGGCGGAAGCTCGCGGCAAAACGCGCAATCTGGCGAGCGGCGGCGGTTTCGGGCATGGAGCGACCTCCGGAAAGAATGCATTATCGATTCGCCCGCGCCTGCGCGAACGAAACCGCTCTATCATCGGGCCGATAATGGTCAACTGTTGACAGTTCTGCTCCGGAGAGGAATGGGATTCAAGCGCGGGCGTTCTCGGACGGGGGCGCCCTTGAAAGGACGACAATGGCTACGACCTATCAGCTCTTCATCGACGGCAAGTGGCGCCCGGCTTCGGACGGGGCGACGATGCCGGCGATCAACCCCTATGACCAGCAGGTCCACGCCACCGTCCCCGTCGCCACCGCCGGCGATGTCGAGGACGCGATTCGAGCCGCGCGCCGTGCTTTCGACACCGTGTGGTCCAAGACCACGCCGGGCGCGCGCGCCAAGCTGCTGAACAAGGTCGCCGACCTGCTCGACGCCGACGCCGACCGCATGGCGGTGCTGGAGACCACCGACAACGGCAAGGTCATCCGCGAAACCCACAGCCAGATGGGCTATGCCGCGCGCATCTTCCGCTACTACGCCGCCTGGGCGGACAAGATGCACGGCGACGTGGTGCCGCTCGACCAGAAGGACACGCTCGATCTCGCCATCCGCGTGCCTTACGGCGTCGTCGCCTGCGTCACCGCCTGGAACTCGCCCGTCGCGATCCTGACGAACACGCTGCCCGCCGCGCTCGCCGCCGGCAACTGCGTCATCCTCAAGCCCAGCGAGCACGCCTCGACCACCACGCTGGAAGTGGCAAAGCTGTGCGAGCAGGCCGGCTTTCCGGCCGGCGTCGTCCAGGTCGTCACCGGCGCGGGCGATGTCGGCGCGGCGCTGACCGGCAGCAAGCTGGTCGACAAGATCAGCTTCACCGGCAGCCCCGGCGTCGGCCGGCTGATCGCCTCGGCGGCGGGCGCCAACCTCAAGCCGGTGACGATGGAACTGGGCGGCAAGAGCCCCAACATCGTGTTCGACGACGCCGATTTCGACCGCGCGCTGATCGGCGCGCTCGCCGGCATCTTCGGCGCCACCGGCCAGACCTGCATCGCCGGCTCGCGCCTGCTCGTCCAGCGGGGCATCTACGACCGCATGGTCGAGGGGCTGGCGGCCCGCGCGAAGCAGATCCGCATGGGCGACCCGCGCCGGCCGGAGACCGAGATGGGCACCGCCGCCAACGAGCCGCAGTTCAACAAGATCCTCTCGTTCATCGAGGCCGCCAGGGGCGACGGCGCGCGGCTCGTCGCGGGCGGCGGCCGCGCCGAGGGGCCGGGGCTGGACAAGGGCTTCTTCATCCAGCCGACGATCTTCGCCGACGTGCGCAACGACATGAAGGTGGCCGCCGAAGAAATCTTCGGACCCGTCCTGTCGATCATCCCTTTCGCCGACGAGGAAGAGGCCGTCGCCATCGCCAACGACACGCCCTACGGCCTTGCCAGCGGCGTCTGGTCGGAAAACATCAGCCGCTGCCTGCGCATGATGCGCGCGATCAACAGCGGCGTCGTCTGGGTCAACACCTACCGTGTGGCGGCGCCGCAGGCCCCGTTCGGCGGCATGAAGGATTCGGGCTTCGGCCGCGTACGCGGCGAGGCCGGCATCCTGGAGTTCACCCAGACCAAAAACGTGTTCATCGACTTCTCGGGCGACAAGCGCGACCCGTTCTCGATGAAGTTCTGAACGATGTTTCGCGCAGAGCCCGCGGGCTCTGCGCGAAATCAGAAAATGAGGACTACATGACCTATCTCGTCGCTGACGACCTGCCCCAGGAACCCGCCGGCCTGCGCTTCCGCGCGCTGGTCGAAGGGCCCGGCATCGCCCGGCTTCCGGGGGCCTACAACGGCCTTTCGGCATTGCAGGCCAAGGCTGCCGGCTTCGAGGGGCTGTACCTTTCGGGCGCGGCGATGTCGGCGCAGATGGGGTTGCCGGACCTCGGCATCATGACAATCGACGATGTCTGCTTCTTCACCCGCCAGGTCGCGCGGGCCAGCGGACTGCCGATCCTGGTGGACGGCGACACCGGCTTCGGAGAGGCGCTGAACGTCATGCAAATGGTCCGCGCCTTCGAGGACGCGGGCGCCGGCGCGGTGCAGATCGAGGACCAGTTGCTGCCCAAGAAGTGCGGGCACCTGAACGACAAGAAGCTCGCCCCCGCCGCCGACATGGCGGCCAAGGTCGCGGCCGCCCGCAAGGCGCGCCGCCACCTCTACATCGTCGCGCGCACCGACGCGCTCGAACGCGAGGGGCTGGAAGGCGCGATCGCCCGCGCCAAGCTCTACGTCGAGGCGGGCGCCGACGCGATCTTTCCCGAGGCGCTGAACGACGCCGAGGCCTTCGCCCGCTTCGCCGCCGAGGTGAAAGTGCCGCTGCTCGCCAACATGACCGAGTTCGGCAAGACTCCGTTGATGACCGCCGCGCAGTTCGAGCAGCTCGGCTACAAGATGGTGATCTGGCCGGTGAGCGCGCTGCGCATCGCGGCGAAGGCGCACGAGGAACTTTACACGACGCTGCAGCGCGATGGCTGGGTGAAGCCGCTGGTGGACCGCATGCAGACGCGCGCGAAACTCTACGCCACGATCGGCTATCACGACTATGAGGAGCTGGACGGCACGATCGCGCGGTCCTTGGTGCCGAACGGAAATCCCGAGTGATCCGCCCCGTCGCCCCTGCGCAGGCTGGGGCGACAGCAGGGGAGATGGATTTCGCTCCAGGCGACGCCACCGGCATCGCGATGCCGACGCATCCCGAAGCGCTGCGCAAGGGCGGCGCCGCCTTCCTGACGCAAGCCTTCCGCGCCTTCGGCTCGCTGCCGGCAGACAACGCCGTCGCGCGCATCGTCGCTATCGAGCCCTGCCACGCCGGCAATTCGGGGCAGAAGCTGTTTCTGACCGTCGCCTACGAAAAGCCCGATCCCGCGCTCCACACCGGACTTTTCGTCAAGCTCTCGCGCGATTTCGCCGACGCCTTTCGGGATCGCCGGCGTTACGAGCTGGAAGCCGAAGTGCGGCTTGCCGAACTGTCGCGGCTGCCGGCCTTCCCGGTGCATGTGGCGGAACCCTATTTCGCCGATTTCCACCACGAAAGCGGCTGCGGCGTGCTGATCACCCAGCGCATCGCTTTCGGCGAGAGCGGGATCGAGCCGCTGCGCGAGAAGTGCATGGATCACCTGCTGGCCAATGCGCTGGAACACTACCAGGCGACGGTGGGCGCCCTCGCCCGCCTTGCGGCCGCGCAGCATTCCGGGCGGCTCTCGCCCGAGCTGGAGCGGCTGTTCCCGTGGGACGCGGAGACGGCATCCGCCGACCTGCCGATCGCCTGGGACGCGGCGCAGATGCGCGCCAAGGTCGCGGCGATCGGCGCGCTCGTCGCCGGCAGCCCGCAGCTTTTCCCGCCCGCCGTCGCCGCGCCCGGCTTCGTCGCCCGGCTGGAGCGCGACGCGCTAGCCTTCCTGCGCCACGAGGCCGAGGTCCGCCGCTTCCTCCACGCCGATCCGCGCTTCGTCGCGCTCACCCACTGGAACACCAATATCGACAACGCCTGGTTCTGGCGCGACGCGGCCGGCGTGCTCCAGTGCGGGCTGCTCGACTGGGGCATGGTGCGGCAGATGAACCTCGCCTACGGCCTGTGGGGCGGCCTTTCGGCGGCGGACGGGGCGATGCTGGCCGCGCATCTCGATGCGCTACTCGCGCTGTTCGCGCGCGAGCTGGCCATGCACGGCGGGCCGGCGCTGCCGCCCGACCTGCTCGCGCTGCATTTCGACCTGTCGGTGGCGCTGCTCGGCCTGGCGCTGATGATCGACCTGCCCGCGCTGATCGCCGCGCGGCTGCCCGAGGCGGTGAATGCCGCCGGCCCACGCGACCCGCTGCTGACGCGCGACCCGGTGGTGCGCGGCTTCCTGCACGTCTCGACCAACTTCCTCGACCTGTGGGCGCGGCGCGACTTCGGCGCGAGTCTCGAAAGGATGCTTGAGCCTGCCCGGCCCGCGCCCTAGCCTGCCTGAAAATCGGAGAGCCTGATGTTCCTCAAAGGTCATTACCAGAACGCCTACGTCACCCACGATCTCGCCAGGGCCAGGGACATGCTGTCCGAACGCTACGGCCTTGCCGACTGGATCGGTTTCGAAATGGAGATGCCGGTGCGCATGCCCGAGGGCGAGCGCACGCTGGGCGTCAAGGTCGCCTGCGCCTGGGCGGGATCGCTGCAGATCGAGCTGATCGAGCCGGTTTCGGGCGCGGTCGAGCCCTACCTGCCCTATCTGCCGGCGGACCGGAACGACGCCACCCCGCGCTTCCACCACATCTCGCTGCGGCGCGACGATTTCGACGCCATGCAAGCGGAGATCGCGCGTCTGGACCTGCCCTTCGTCTGCGAGGGCGGCATTCCGGACCTGCGCTACACCTATCTCGACGGGCGCGGCACCTTCGGCCACTACGTCGAATACGTCTGGGCGTCGGAAGCCGGGTGGAAGATGATCGGCTGGCCCGAGGGGCGGCCGGCGGCCTGACGCTCAGCCGACCGGAATCACCGTATCGGCCAGCCGCTCCACTTCCACGGGATCGTGGCTGACGTAGAGGATCGGCAGGCGCAGCTCGTCGCGGATGCGTTCTATCACCGCCAGGATCTCCTCGCGCCGCGCGGCGTCGAGCGAGGACAGCGGCTCGTCCATCAGCAGGAAGCGCGGTCCCCGCAGCAACGCCCGGCCGATGGCGACGCGCTGCGCCTCGCCGCCCGAGAGCGTGCGCGGCATCCGGCCCAGCAGATGGCCGATGCCAAGGAACTCGACCGCCTCGTCCAGTCCCATCCAGCACTGGCTTTCGGGCGCAAGCCGCCAGCCGTAGAGCAGGTTGTCGCGCACGGTGCGGTGCGGGAACAGCCGGCCATCCTGGAACACGTAGCCGCAGGCGCGCCGCTCGGGCGGCAGATCGATGCGCCGCTCGCTGTCGAACAGCACGGTCTCGCCCACCGCGATGCGGCCGCGCGCGGGACGCAGCAGCCCGGCGACCGCATCGAGGATGCTGGTCTTGCCCGCCCCCGAAGGGCCGAACAGCGCCACCAGCCGCTCGGGCGCGGTGAAAGAGGCGGCGATACGCGTGGCACCGCGCGCGATGACCACGTCGACCTCAAAGGACATGGCCACCCCTCCCCTGCCCGCTGCGCCGCGCCAGCGCTTCCGAGGCGACCAGCGCCGCCAGCGAAAGCAGCACCGAGACCACCGCCAGCCGCGTCACCGCCTCCTCGCCCCCCGGCACCTGCAACGCCGCGTAGATCGCCAGCGGCAGCGTCTGTGTCTCGCCGGGAATGTTCGAGACGAAGGTGATCGTCGCGCCGAACTCGCCGATCGAGCGGGCGAAGCCGAGCACCAGCCCGGCGAGCACCCCCGGCAGCGTCAGCGGCAGCGTCACCGTGAAGAACGTCCGCCACGGCCCCGCGCCCAACGTGCGCGCCGCGCCTTCAAGCCGGCGGTCAACCGCCTCGATCGACAGGCGCATGGCGCGCACCATCAGCGGCAGCGCCATGATCGCGGCGGCCAGCGCCGCGCCGGTCCAGCGGAACATGAAGGTGAGGCCCAGCGTCTGGGCGAGGAACCGCCCGGCCGGGCCGTTGCTGCCGAAGGCCAGCAGCAGCATCCAGCCGGTCACCACCGGCGGTAGCACCAGCGGCAGGTGGACCAGCGCGTCGAGCAGCACCTTGCCGCGAAACCGCCCGCGCGCCAGCAGCCAGGCAAGCGCGAAGGCGACCGGCAGCGCCAGTCCGATCGCCACCACGCTCACCCGCAGCGAAAGCGCGACGATACCCCATTCCGCGGGCGAAAGCAGCGACCGCCTCCTAACGCGTGCCGAAGCCGAAGCGGCGGAATGCCGCCCGGCCCTCGGCTGAGAGCAGGTAGCGGCGAAAGGCCTCGGCATCGGGATGGGTCGAGGCGGCCAGAGTCGCGACCGGGTAGCTGATCGCGGCGTGGCTGCGCGCCGGGAAGGTACCGACGATCCGCACGCCGCGATCGGCCAGCGCGTCGGTGGTGTAGACCACGCCGAGCGGCGTCTCGCCACGTGCGACCAGCGCCAGCGCGGCGCGCACGTTCTCGGCCCGCGCGATCCTGCCGGCGACCGAAGGCCAGACGCCGAGGTGCGTCAGCGCCTCCTTGCCGTACTTGCCCGCCGGCACCGAGTCGGGATCGGCCATGGCGAGCCGGCCATTGCCCAGCGCCCGCGCCAGCGGGAAGCGCAGGCCGATCGTCAGCCGTACCCGGCTCGACGCCGGCGCGACGAGCACCAGGCGGTTGAACAGCAACGAGACGCGCGTGCCGGAGCGGACCAGCCGCTTGCCCGCGACATGATCCATCCAGTCCTCGTCGGCCGAGATGAACAGGTCCGCCGGCGCGCCCGATTCGATCTGCCGGGCGAGCGCCGAGGAGGCCGCGAAGGAGATCACCGGCCGCGGGTGCCCCTTGCGCGCCCAGCCGTCGGCGGCGGCGTTGAGCGATTCCTGCAGGCTCGCCGCCGCCAGCACCAGCGGCCCGCGCGCCTGCGCGGCCGCCGGGGCGATGGCCGCGACCAGCATGGCGAGGCAGGCCAGCAGGGCAGCGAGAGGACGCGACATCGACACTCCGGGCAAATGTTATATCCCGGCGTATATAGAATTGGCGGGAAAGCGGCAAACGCGCGCTGCGCATCGCGCGGCAAGCGCTTGTGAGCGGCCGGGCCGTCCCATATGCATCCTGCAAAACCGGCGGAACAGGAGAGCGAAAATGGGTCTGCGCGAGGCGCACGAAGCGATGCGGGGCAAGGTCGCGGTCGTGGTGGGCGGCGCTGCCGGCCATATCGGGCGCGGGGTGACGCTGGGGCTGGTACGCGAGGGCGTCCGCGTGATCTGCTGCGACAACGACCGCGCGGGGCTGGAAGCGATCCTACCCGAAGCGGAGGCGCTGGGCGGCACCGTGGACGCGGTCTATGCCGACGTCGCCGATCCCGCCTCGCTCGACGCGTTCTACGATCACGTCGAGACGGTGACGGACCACATCGATATCCTGGTCAACGTGCCCGGCGGCGTCGCCCGATCGCTGTTCGACCGGACGACGCGCGAAAGCCGCGCGCGCGATATCCGGCTGAACTACGGCTATGTCGTCGACAGCTGCCATCGTGCCATTCCCCTGCTGCGCCGGAGCGGCGCCAATGATGGAAAAAAGGGCGGCAGTATCGTCAACTTCACCACGATCGAGGCGCATCGCGGCGCCGCGACATTCGCGGTCTATGCCGGCGCCAAGGCGGCGACGACGAACTTCAGCCGCGCGCTCGCGGTCGAGCTGGGCGCCGACATGATCCGGGTGAACTGCCTCGCCAGCGATACCAGCCCCGCCCGCGCCTCGAACGCGGCGCTGGCCAACGAGGATTTCGAGCGGCTGGCGGCGCTCGGGCCCGACGCGCTGGGCAAGTCGATCGAGTTCTATGTGCCGCAGAAGCGCCCGCCGACGGTCGAGGAAGTGGTCGACGGGGTGATCTTCCTCGTCTCGGACCTTTCGCGCACGGTGACGGGCACGACGCTGCACGTCGACGGCGGCACCTGGGCCGCCTTCGGCTTCCTCGACTGGCCGGAAGGGGACAGCTTCATGCCTGCGCCGCTCGGCGGGACGCTCCGGCTCCTGCAGTCCGGATCAGACGCCGGCTAGAAACTGTTCCTCTCGCGTGGAGCGCGGCACCGGCCCGCTCCCGCACCTGTTTCAGTTACACTGAAACAGACCCTAACCCCTGCCGTGCCCAGGCGACGATGGCGTGGGGCGGCATTGCGCCCGACTGGCGTGCCACCTCGCGTCCTTTGGCGATGAGGATCAGCGTGGGGATCGAGCGGATGCCATAGCGCCCGGCGATGGCCTGCTCGGCCTCGGTGTCGAGCTTGCCCAGCCGCATGTGCGGCTCGAGCTGCGCGGCGGCCTGCTCGAAGGCCGGGGCCATCTGGCGGCACGGGCCGCACCAGCTCGCCCAGAAATCGACCAGCAGCGGGATGTCGCTGCGGCTGGCATGGGCGTCGAAACTGGCGGCGGTCAGCACGACCGGCCGCGCCTGGAACAGCTTCTGGCGGCAGCGCCCGCAAGTGCCGCCCGCACCGAGCTTTTCGGCCGGCACGCGGTTGAGCGTCGCGCAGTTCGGACAGGCGATGATCCGGGAATTCGATGGGCTCATGGCTGACCTCCCTAAGCCAGATGGAGATCGCCGCCGCATACGCAAAGACGCGTATATCGCCGGCGCCGCGACGGGAGCTTAATCCATGCCGACGCGCGCCGGGAGCCATTCCGACCCGGCCGGCGTTTCCATCGGACGAAGGAGGCCGATATGATCTACGCGCTCTTGCTGTTCGGTTGCGCCGACGATGGCAGCCAGTGCGTGCAGCTCTCGGTCGCCGCGCGGCACTATGAGGCCCGGATCATCTGCGAGGCCGAGGCCGAGTTGGCGCTGGGCAGCGACGCGGCGCTGCGCGCCGACCACCCGAGCGTCGAAGCGCGCTGCGTGCCCGTCAGCCGCGCCGGCAGGCTGGCGTAGGCGATGACCGCCAAGGGCAAGGCCGATCCCTCGTAACGCGCGCGGGTAACGCTCAGCCCCGGCCGCGATAGCCGGAGACGCCCTGATCGGGCACCCAGAGCCCCTCGGGCGGCGGACCCGATTGCCAGAACACGTCGATCGGAATGCCGCCGCGCGGATACCAGTAGCCGCCGATGCGCAGCCATCTGGGCGCCATCTCGGCGAACAGGCGCTGGCCGATGCCGACGGTCACGTCCTCGTGGAAGCCGCAGTGGTTGCGGAACGCGCCGAGGAACAGCTTGAGGCTCTTCGATTCGACGATCGTCGCCGCGGGCGCATAGTCGATGACGAGGTGCGCGAAATCAGGCTGGCCGGTGACAGGGCAGAGCGAGGTGAACTCGGGCGCGGCGAAGCGCACGAGATAGAGCGCGCCCGCACGCGGATTGGGCACGTAGTCGAGCACCGCCGCGTCGGGCGAGGCCGGCAGGGCGCTCTGCCGGCCGAGATGCAGCGGGGTTTGCGGCGTATCGCTCATGCCCGCCTCTTGCCGCCATCGCGCGCCGCGCACAAGTCACGGCGTCGGGGCGCGAGGGTTCACGGCCGGTTCACCCGCGCGGGCGCTGCCTCGGCGCGGGTACATGACGGACGAACGAGACGAGGCGATCGGGCGGGCTGCGCCCATGGCGGTGCTGCGGGCGCTTGCCTTTGCCGCGCTTGTGGCCGCCGGCCCGGCCTGGGGCCAGGTGCCGGACCGGGTGCAGGACTACCGCCTGCCGCCCGCCTCGCCCGCGCCCGGCCCGCAAGCCGCCGGTCCGGTCGACAGCGAGCACCCGGTCGCCACGCCGACCCGCCCCGTGCCCGCGCCCCTGCCTTCGCCGATCACGCTGCCATCCCCGGCTCCGACCGGCGCCGCGACGCCAGCTCCACGACCCGGCGCCGCGCCCTTGCCGCAGGCAGAGCGTCCCCGGCCCCGCCCGACGGCCGCCCGTCCGACGAATGGCCGTCCGACGAATGGCCGTCCGACCAACGAGCGCACGCCGCCCGGCGCAACGCCCGGCCCGGCCCCGGCGCCGCTGCCGCCCGAATCGCCATCCACGATCCCGCCGCCGCCGGTGGCGACCACGGCTCCCGCGCCCGCCGCGCCCCTGCCCGAACCAGGCCGGCCGCCCTGGCCCTGGATCGTCGGCGCAGCGCTGATACTGGTGCTGCTGGCAGCCGGGGCGCTGCGCCGCGGGCGACTCGGCCGGTCGGTGGCCCCGGCTCCCCCAGAGCCCGCGCTACCGACCCAGCCCGCACTGCCGACCGAGCCCGCGCCGCGGCCTGCCCCCGCCGCTCCCGCGCCGCCCGCCCCGACCTTCGCGCCGCCGCCACTCGACATGCGGCTCGAGGTCCGGCACCTCAGCCGGGCCATGGTCTATGCGACGCTGGCCTATCGCCTGACGCTGACCAACCGCACGCAAGCGCCGCTCGGCCCGCTGCGCATCGCCGGCGACATCGTCTCGGCGCACGCCTCGCTGCCGGCAGGCGATCTGCTTGCGCCCGGCGACGCCGCGCTCGCGGCGATCCACGAGGTGCCGCTGCTCGCGCCCGGCGAAGCGCTGACGCTGGGCGGCGAGTTGCGTCTGCCCATCGCCGGCATCCTGCCGATCCGGAGCGGCGGCGGCCGGGTCTTCGTGCCGCTGGCGCGCTTCCGTATCGAGGCGGCGGGCGCGGTAACGACGCGCGTCTTCGTCGTCGGCCGCGAGGGGGCGGAGCCGGGCGGCGCGCTGCGCCCCTTCCCGCTCGACCATGGGCCCGGCGTCGACCGCGCGATCGGCCAGCGCGAGCTGGGGGTATCGGCATGATGCCCCCTCGACGGAATGCGACCAGCAAGCTACTCGCTGCGTTGGACTAAAGGACAGGCAATGGACAGTCTGGTTTCGACCGATTGGCTCGCGCAGGAAACAGGCGCCAGCGACCTGCGTATCGTCGATGCCAGCTACCACCTGCCCGACGCCGGCCGCGACGCCGCCGCCGAGTACGCAGCGGGCCATATCCCGGGTGCGGTATTCCTGGACCTGGCCGACCTGGTCGATCCCGATTCGCCGATCGACAACACGCTGCCCTCGGCCGAGAAGTTCGCCAGCCGGATGCAGAACCTGGGCCTGGGCGACGGCAGCCGCATCGTCCTTTACGACGACAGCGCGATCAGGACCGCGACGCGCGCCTGGTACATGCTGAGCAAGGTGTTCGGCGCGCACCACATCGCGGTCCTCGACGGCGGCCTCGCCAAATGGAAAGCCGAGGGACGCCCGCTGGAAACCGGCCAGCAGGCGCTGCGCCCCCGCCACTTCACCGCCTGGTCGGACACTGCCCGGCTGCGCGACAAGGCCGCCGTGCTGGCCAACCTGGCAAGCGGGGCCGAACAGCTCGTCGACGCGCGCGGCGCGCCGCGCTTCACCGGCGAGGAGCGGGAAAACCGCCCCGGCGTCGCCTCGGGCCACATCCCGGGATCGCGCAACGTCCCCTACAAGGCGCTCTACGACGCCGACGGAACGTTCAAGGACAAGGCGGCGCTCAAGGCGGTGTTCGCGGATGCCGGCGTGGACCTTGCCCGGCCGGTCGTCACCACCTGCGGCAGCGGCATGACCGCCTGCGCGCTGGCCTTCGCGCTGCACCTGATCGGCAAGCAGGACGTCGCGCTCTACGACGGAAGCTGGAGCGACTGGGGCGCGGACCCCGACACCCCGAAGGCGACGGGGCCCGCTTAGCGTGCCGCCCGCCTCAGCCCGCCTACCCACCCCGCCCTGCCCAATCCGGTTGACACGGGGTTGATGCAGTTTCCGGTGTCCAGGGAGCAGAAAATCACACCTCGGTACGACAATCGGAACTGGCGCTGCGGGAAAGGAATTTGGGACATCTCTCCCGTATAACCGGCCCGGTCCATGTAGGAAATCGAATGGATGCGGCGCCAGGGGTCCTGTCCTCCCTGCGCGAGCCCATTGCCCTACCGCTGGCCTCGGGCCTATGCCGCAGATGATGGCAAAAGCACCCAGCGATACGCAGAAGACCGCAACCCGCCTCGTCACCGCCGGCCGCCGCGCGGAATGGACGGGCCCGGTGGTCAACCCGCCGGTCTGGCGCGGAAGCACGCACCTCTATCCGGACATGGCCGCGCTCATGGACGGCCCCCGGCACAACGAGGACGGCCGCTTCTTCTACGGCCGGCGCGGCGCGCCGACGCAATGGGCGCTGGCCGAGGCGCTGACCGAGCTGGAGCCCGGCGCGGCGGGGACGATGCTCTATCCCTCGGGCGTCGCCGCGCTCGCCGGCGCGCTGATGGCGGTGCTCAAGGCCGGCGACGTGCTGCTGATCACCGATAACGCCTACGATCCGACGCGCGCGATGGGCATGGGCCTGCTGCGCGACTTCGGCGTCGAGACGCGCTTCTTCGATCCGCTCGACCCGGCGGCCTTCGAGGCGGCGATCTGCGAACGCGCGCGCGCGGTGCTGCTCGAGGCGCCCGGCAGTCTGACCATGGAAATGCAGGACGTGCCCCTGCTCGCCGAAATCGCCCGCCGCCACGGCCTCGTCTCGATCATCGACAACACCTGGGCGAGCCCGCTCGGCTTCCCGGCGCTGGCGCGCGGCGTCGACATCTCGGTCATGTCGCTGTCGAAGCATGTCGGCGGCCATTCGGACCTGATGATGGGCAGCGCAACCGCCGGCGAGGCGTTCTACGCCAAGCTGCGCAAGCGGGCGCAGGCGCTCGGCCAGATCGTCTCGCCCGACGATGCGGCGCTGGCGCTGCGCGGGCTGCGCACGCTCGGAATCCGGCTCGAAAGAACAACCTCAAGCGCACTTGAGGTTTCCAAGTGGCTGGAATCACGGGTGGAAGTCGCCCGCGTGCTCTGCCCCATGCTGCCGGGCGCATCGGGGTACGATATCTGGAAACGCGATTTCCTCGGCGGCTGCGGGCTGTTCAGCTTCGTTTTCAAGGGCGGAGACGCCGACGACCGCGCGCGGTTCATCGACGCGCTGCGGCTTTTCGGCATCGGCTATAGCTGGGGCGGCTACGAGAGCCTCATCGTGCCGGTCGACCCCGCGCCGATCCGCGCGGTCACGCCCTGGCCGCCGGCCGGCATGGACCCGGCCGACCGCTTCGGCGTGCGCCTGGCGATCGGCCTCGAAGACCCGGTCGATCTCATCGCCGACCTCGACCAGGCCTTCGCGGCGATGGGGGCGTGACGGAAGACCGGATAGCCAACGATCCTTCCCCGCAAGAGGAAGTGGCGGCCGCCTGCGGGGAGGAGGATCGGGCAGTAAAGCTGAACTAGCCCCACCCCAAAGCATTCTGACTGGCGATATTGTGCGTTCCGCGCCAAATGCGCCGCGATGAACGAATCTCTTTCACACCTTGGCCGCGTCTTTCTTGTCGGCGCAGGCCCCGGCGATCCGGACCTGCTGACGCTGCGCGCGGCGCGGCTGATCGTCAATGCCCGGCTGATCGTGCACGACGGGCTGGTCGATCCCGCGATCCTCGCCATGGCCCGGCCCGGCACGCGCCTGATCTCCGTCGCCAAGAGCCGCGCGCACCACACGATGACGCAGAGCGAGATCAACGCGCTGCTCGTCGCCGAGGCGCTGGCCGGCCGGGATGTCGTGCGCCTCAAGGGCGGCGATCCCTTCGTCTTCGGCCGCGGCGGCGAGGAGGCCGAGGCCTGCCGCGCCGCGGGCGTGCCGGTGGAGGTCGTCCCCGGCATCAGCGCCGCGCTGGGCGCCGCCGCCGCCGCGCAGATCCCGCTGACCCACCGCGACAGCGCCTCGATCGTCAGCTTCGTCGCCGGCCAGTGCAAGGGCCTGAGCGAGCAGAACTGGTCGGGTCTGGCCGGCAAGGGCCGCACGCTGGTGATCTACATGGGCGTCGCCACGGCCGAGGCGATCGCCGAGAAGCTGATCGCCGACGGCCTTGCCCCCGACGTGCCGGTGGCCGTGATCGAGAACGCGACGCGCGCCGCAATGCGCGTGCTGCGCGGTCCGCTGGCCGGTTTGCCCTCGCTTGTCACGCAGGAACGGGTAAGGAGCCCCGCGCTCATCGTCATCGGCGATGTCGCAGCCGAACCCGAAACGCATCTGCGCGCGCTGGCGCTGGAGGTACTGCAGTGAAGATTCTGACCGGCAACGACCTGAAAACGGGAGCTGTCATCTGGTGGGACGGCGAAGCCTGGTCGCCCCATGTCGACGATGCGGTCGACGTGGGCGAGCACGCCGCCGAGATCCTGGCCCGCGAGGAAGCGGCGCGCCACGTCAACGCCTCCTACGCGGTCGACGCGGCGCGGACCGCCGCGGGCGTGCGCCCCGCGCACATCAAGGAACGCATCCGCGCGCTGGGCCCGACCGTGCGCCCCGACCTGACTCTCAAGCCGGCCGATCCCGAGGCCCTGAACTGGGTGATCTGAGATGTACCGATACGATCAATACGACCAGGCGATGGTCGATACCCGCGTCGAGGAATTCCGCGACCAGACCCGCCGCCGCATCGAAGGCACGCTGGCCGAGGAGAACTTCCGCCCGCTGCGCCTGCAGAACGGGCTCTACCTCCAGCTCCACGCCTACATGCTGCGCGTCGCGGTGCCCTACGGCACATTGAACTCGCGCCAGATGCGCATGCTCGGCGACATCGCGGACAAGTACGACCGCGGCTACGGCCACTTCACCACGCGCCAGAACATCCAGTACAACTGGATCAAGCTGGAAGACGCGCCCGACATCCTGGCCGACCTCGCCACGGTGGAGATGCACGCCATCCAGACCAGCGGCAACTGCATCCGCAACATCAGCTCTGACCAGTACGCCGGCGCCACCGCCGACGAGATCGTCGACCCGCGCCCCTATGCCGAGCTGCTGCGCCAGTGGTCGAGCTTCCACCCGGAATTCCTGCACCTGCCGCGCAAGTTCAAGATCGCCGTGATCGCGTCCGACACCGACCGCGCGGCGATGAAGCTGCACGACATCGGTATCCAGCTCGTCAGGAACGAGGCGGGTGAGATCGGCGCCGCGTTCTACGTCGGCGGCGGCATGGGCCGCACGCCGATGATCGCGCCGTGCATCAACCCCTTCGTGCCGATCGACCAGCTCATCACTTATTCCGAGGCCTGCCTCAGGATCTACAACCGCTACGGCCGGCGCGACAACAAGTACAAGGCGCGGATCAAGATCCTGGTCCACGAGTTGGGCAAGGAGGAATACACCCGCCAGGTCGAGCAGGAGTTCGCCCATCTTCTGACCCAGGACATCGAGCCGCCGCTGGCCGAGCTGGAACGGATCAAGGCGCACTTCGTCGACCCGCCGTTCGAGACCGGGCTGGCGGACAACCTCGACCTGTCCGATCCGGACTTCGCGCTGTGGGTGAAGGCCAACACCGCGCCGCACCGGCAGCCGGGCTACATCATCGCGGTGGCCAGCCTGAAGCCTGTGGGCGGCATCCCGGGCGACGCCAGCGCCGATCAGATCCGCCTGATGGCCGATCTCGCGCAGGAATACTCCTT
The DNA here is from genome assembly GCA_041677785.1 of Novosphingobium sp. GTDB lineage: Bacteria > Pseudomonadota > Alphaproteobacteria > Sphingomonadales > Sphingomonadaceae > Novosphingobium. The sequence continues at coordinate 27,633 of JBAYPJ010000007.1, forward strand.
CGACGAACTGCGCGTGACCCATGCGCAGAATATCGTGTTCCCGCACGTCCGCAAGGCGGACCTCTACGCGCTGTGGCAGAAGCTCGACGCGGCGGACCTGTCGACCGCCAACATCGATTCGATCGGCGACATCATCGCCTGCCCCGGGCTCGACTACTGCACCCTGGCCAACGCGCGCTCGATCCCGGTCGCGCAGAAGATCTCGCAGCGCTTCGCCGCGCACGACCGGCTAGACACGATCGGCGAGCTGAAGCTCAAGATCTCGGGCTGCATCAACGCCTGCGGCCACCACCACGCCGGCCACATCGGCATCCTCGGCGTCGACCGGAAGGGCGTCGAGAACTATCAGCTCCTGCTCGGCGGCTCGGAAGGGGCGGACACCTCGCTCGGCCAGATCACCGGCCCCGGCTTCAGCGAGGACGGCATCGTCGACGCGGTCGAGAAGACCACCGACGTCTATCTCGCCCACCGGCAGGAGGGGGAGCGGTTCCTCGACACCTACCGCCGCATCGGCATGGCGCCCTTCAAGGAAGCTCTCTATGGTTGAGACCCAGTACCGTTTCCGCGACGACGAGCCTGTCGCCGACCCGGCCGTGACGGTCGACGCCTTCGGCGAACAGACCAACGCCGCCGCCGTCCGCCTGGAAACCGGCGACGACGCGCGCGCGCTGCTGCCCTTCCTCGAGCGGATCAGGCTGGTCGAGGTCGAGTTCCCCAGCTTCGGCGACGGACGCGGCTATACGGCGGCGCGCATCCTGCGCGAGGCGGGCTACAAGGGCGAACTGCGCGCGATCGGCGCGGTCTTCGTCGACCAGCTCTCGCACTTGCGCCGCTGCGGCTTCGACAGCTTCGCGCCCAATACCCCGCTCGATCCGCAGGATGCGGAAAACGCCTTCAACCGCTGGCCGCACGTCTATCAGGCGACGGGCGACGGCCGCCAGCCCATCTGGGCCCGACGACACCCAGGGGGGAGGCATGGCTGACAGCAAAGTGCGCGCGCCAGACCGCATCGACACAGGCCCCCGGTTCAGCGAAGCGGATGCGATTCGCCTGAACAGCCTGTTCCGCGGCACCGACACGCTGGACATGCTGAACAGCGTGCTCAAGAGCGGGCTGGCCGGCGATGTCGCGGTGGTGTCCAGCTTCGGGGCCGAGAGCGCGGTGCTGCTGCACCTGGTCTCGCGCGTCGACCCGGCCATTCCGGTTCTGTTCCTCGACACCGGCAAGCACTTTCCCGAGACGCTGGCCTACCGCGACCTGCTGATCGATCAGCTGGAGCTGACCAACGTGATCAGCCTCTCGCCCGAGGCCGAGGACCTGGCGAAGCTCGACGAAAGCGGCCTCAGGTGGTCCTACGATCCGGACGGCTGCTGCGAGATCCGCAAGGTCAAGCCGCTGGCCAAGGCGCTTGCCGGCTATGACGCGTCGATCACCGGCCGCAAGGCGTTCCAGTCCTCGACCCGTGCCAACCTGCCGCGCTTCGAGATCGACGGCTCGGACGCACAGGGCCGGGTCAAGATCAATCCGCTGATCGACTGGTCGGCGGAGGACCTGGCCGCCTATGTCGCCGAGCACGACCTGCCGCCGCACCCGCTGGTGGCCGAAGGCTATCCCTCGATCGGCTGCTCGCCCTGCACCAGCAAGGTCGCCCCGGGCGAAGACCCGCGCGCCGGCCGCTGGCGCGGCTGGGACAAGACCGAATGCGGCATCCACGTCCCCGGCGAACCCGATGGCGACGAAGGCGAGCTGCCGCCCGGCTACGACCCGGTATTCTGACCCGCGTTCTTCCCCGAGCTTGCTCGGGGAGCGGGGCCGGTAGGTCGACTTGGGCCAAGGGCGTGCGCTCTCCGCGCATCCGCAATATATCAATTACAATCCAGCATCCGCTGAGCCAGAGCGGGGTTGGGAGTGGGGCAGTCGCAGTCGGCGGGCGTTGGCAATCAATCCGATTGCCGGATCGCTACAGCCAGCCCGCCTCGCGATACCATCTGGCGGTAGCCTTCATCCCCTCGCGCGTTTCGATGCGCGGGCGCCAGAGCGCGGCGGGGACGCGCCCGCCCAGGCTGACCACCCAGTCCGGATGGGCCATGTAACCGACGCGGTCGGGCGTGAGCTTTGCCTTCGCACCGCGCAACATGCCGTCGGCCTTCGCGGCCCATTCCATCGTCCGCTTCGACAGACCGATGACCTTGGCGCGCCGCCCCACCGCCCAGCCGATGACGCGGGCCAGTTCGTAATGCGTCCAGCCGCCGCGCCGGCCGTCGTCGGGCTCGAATGTCTGGTGCGAGACGCCCTCGCCGCCGGGCAGCAGCGCCAGCAGCAGCCGGGCGAGGTCCTCGACATGGATCAGCGAGGCGCGGCCTTCCCGCGGCGTGGGCACCACGCCCCACTTGGCCGCGCGGAACAGCTCGAACATATCCTTGTCGCGCGGGCCGTAAACCGCCGGCGGGCGCACGATCGTCCAGTCGAGCCCGCTCGCCTTGACCAGCCGCTCGGCGCGCGCCTTCGAGGCGCCATAGGCGGAAAGGCCCGGCTCGCGCGCCGAGAGCGAGGAGACGAGGATGAAGCGCGGCACGCCCGCCGCCAGCGCCGCCTCGATCGCCGCCAGCGTGCCGGCGACGTTGGCTGCCTCCAAATCCGCCGGATGGCGCGCGGTGGTGAGGCCGGCGACGTGGACCACCGCCTCGACACCGTCGACCAGCGCGACAAGCGCCCGCCGGTCCGCCAGGTCGCCGGCAATCCACTCCACCCCGTCACGCCGGGGCTGCGGCTTGCGGGCGAGCGCCTGGACGACCATGCCCCGCGCCCTCGCATGGTCGATCAGCGCCTGCCCGACGAACCCCGTGCCACCCGTGATCGCGATCGTCATAGCAGGATCAACTGGTCCCGATGCACCACCGCCGAACGCGGCGCATAGCCGAGGATCTCGGCCTGCTCGCTCGAATGCGTGCCGATCAGCCGGGCGCATTCGGTGGCGTCGTATTCGGACAGGCCGTGCGCCAGCGTCCGGCCGGCCAAATCGCGGATGGCGATGGCGTCGCCGCGCTCGAACAGCCCTTCGACCTGGATGATACCCTTGGCCAGCAGGCTGGAGCCGCGGCCGAGCGCCGCCGCCGCGCCGGCATCGACCACCAGCGCGCCGCGCAGCCGCAGCCGCCCGCCGAGCCAGGCCTTGCGCGCTCCGGCCTTGCGGCGGGGAATGAACAGCGTGCCGATGCCCTGCTGCGTGGCGCGGGCGATCGGCCCGTCGTGCGTGCCGTTGGCGATGGCGAGCGAGATCCCGGCCAGTTCGGCGATCTCCGCCGCCTGCAGCTTCGAGGTCATCCCGCCCGAACCGAGGCCCGAAGCCGAATCGGCGGTCGCCATGGCGTGAATCTCCGCCGTCACCCCGCGCACTTCGGGCAGCAGGCGGGCGCCCGGCTCCTTCGGGTTGCGATCGTAGAGCCCGTCGACATCGGACAGCAGCAGCACCGCGTCGGCGCGCGCCGCCTGCGCGACGCGGGCGGCCAGCCGATCGTTGTCGCCGAAGCGGATCTCGTGCGTGGCGACCGAATCGTTCTCGTTGATCACGGGCACCGCGCCGGCGTCGAGCAGCCGCGCCAGCGTCGCCGTGACGTTGAGGTAGCGGCGCCGGCCCTCAAGATCCTCCAGCGTCAGCAGCATCTGCGCCGCGGTGAGGCCATGCCGCCCCAGAAGTTCGGCCCAGAGCCCCGACAGCGCGATCTGGCCGACCGCGGCGGCAGCCTGCGCATCGGCCAGGCTGCCGCGTCCGCCCTTGTCCAGCCGCAGCGTTGCCGCACCCAGCGCGATCGCGCCCGAGGAGACGACGATCACGTCCTGCCCCCGCGCCCGCGCGGCGGCGATTTCCGCCACCAGCCCTTCCAGCCAGCCCCGCCGCAGCCCGTCCTTGCCGACCAGCAGCGACGAGCCGATCTTGACCACCAGGCGGGGGCAGGCGGTTGTATCGGTAAGGTCGGAAAGGCGGGCGATGGGCATGGCCGCTGGGATTAGGCGAATGGGTGAAGGATGCAACCGGCGTCCGCAAATACGATCGCCATGCCGGGCTCGGCTCGCGACCGCCGGCCGTGGCGACGCCAAAGCCTGCATCGATGAGGCCGGCGATCCCGGATCAGGTCCGGGACGGCGACCGGATCAGATCGGCGACCAGGGCTTCTCGCCCGCTTCTTCCTGCTCGCCGTCGGGCCGTTCCGTCACCGTCGCGGCCGGGAGGTATTCGATCACCGCGTCCAGCAGCTTGTCCAAACCCTTGCCGGTCGCGCCCGAGATCGGAAAGACCTTCTTCGCGCCGGCGGCCTTCAGTTCGCGGGTGAAGGCCTGGACCAGTTCCCGGTCGACGAGGTCGATCTTGTTGAGAGCGATCAGCCGCGGCTTCTCATCCAGCCCGGCGCCGTAGGCGGCCAGTTCCTCCTCGATCACCTGCATCGCCTCGGCCGGATCGGGGCCGGTGATGTCGACGAGGTGGATCAGCACGCGGCAACGCTCGATATGGCCGAGAAAACGGTCGCCGATCCCGGCGCCTTCGGCCGCGCCGGCGATCAGGCCGGGGATATCCGCCAGCACGAATTCGCGGTGGCGGTGCCGCACCACGCCAAGCTGCGGGCGCAGCGTGGTGAAGGGATAGTCGCCAACCTTGGCCTTGGTGTTGGCAAGCTGGTTGATGAAGGTGGACTTGCCCGCGTTCGGCAGCCCGACCAGCCCCGCATCCGCCAGCAGCTTCAGCCGCAGCCAGACCCACATCTCCTGCGCCGGCTCGCCCGGCTGGTGCTGGCGGGGCGCGCGGTTGGCGGAGGTCTTGTAGCTGGCGTTGCCGCGCCCGCCCATGCCGCCTTCCAGCAGCGTCTCCTGGTCGTCGGCCAGGACCTGGGTGCCCACCGGCACCTTGATGACAAGGTCCTTGCCGGCCGCGCCGGTGCGATTCTTGCCCGCGCCGCCGTGGCCGCGCTGCGCCTTGAAATGCTGCGTGTAACGAAAGTCGATCAGGGTGTTGAGGCCGGCCACCGCTTCGAACGCGATGTCGCCGCCCCGGCCGCCATCGCCGCCGTCGGGCCCACCGTATTCGACGTACTTCTCGCGCCGGAAGCTGACCGCTCCCGGCCCGCCGGCGCCGGCGCGGATGTAGATCTTGGCCTGGTCGAGAAAATGCATGAGGTAAGGCTAGCGGGTTCCGGGGCCAATGTCGCGCGTGGCCTTCGACAAGCTCAGGCTGGGCGGGGAGTGGGGATCGCCGATAAACACGGTCCGCTCATCCTGAGCTTGTCGAAGGATGCGCGGAACGCCGGCGAACAATCGAACACTGGTGGAGCCGAGGGGGATCGAACCCCTGACCTCGTCATTGCGAACGACGCGCTCTCCCAGCTGAGCTACGGCCCCGTTCCAGTGCGAGTGCGGGCGGCCGATTGTGTCGGGCCATCCGCGGAGCGGCCCCCTTAGCGAAGTGGCACCGCCCTTGGAAGAACAAAATTGCAGTCCGCGAAGTTAGCGTGCCTGCGGCTGCTGTGCGGGCGACGGCGGCAGCGTGAGCGCCACCGGCATCGTCGCGCTGGGCGCCATGTATTTGGCCTGCCAGGCGGACAGGTCGTCACGGTACTGCTCGTAGCTGCGGTAGAATTGCAGGAACACCGCCTCGACATTCGGCAGGCTGCGCACGGCGAAGGATTCAAGTTCGGCCGAACTCACGCCCGCCGCCTCGTTGCTCATGGCCAGCACCGCATCGCAGAACGCCGGCAGCGTCGGGGGCAGCGCGAAGTAGTTGTAGACCTGCGTCATGTAGGCCTCGCGCGGGGCGATGAAGCGAGGGCCGAACTTGCCCTTGAACTCGTCGTCGACCAGCTTGTTGACCGCCGCCAGCCGCCGCGTGTGGGCCTTGAGGAAGGCGCGGTAGTTGACGACGATCTGCGCATGCTCGGGCTGCATGCAGTTGAGCGCGGCCACGTTGTAGGCCGACCGCAGGTTCCAGGTGGCCTGTGCCGACGAAAGCCCGGTGTTGACCGTGCGCCGTACGCCCAGCGCATCCACAGAGGGAACGACGAGGTTGGCCGACGCGCCGCTGGGCGGCACCGGCTGAGGCGGGACGACCACGACCGGCGGCGGCGGCGTGGAGGCGATCGGCGGAGACTTCTGCGAGCAGGCGGCAAGTGCGGCAAGGCCCGCAACTGTCAGGATGGAATGCCGAATTTTCAAGAGCTTCACCCGGTCGGTTAACTACGATCTACACCTTCCTAGCGCCAGTCGCGCGCAAAGAAAATGCCCGGCGCGACGAACCGCGCCGGGCATGGTCATTTTCCTGCGGGTAAGGTCAGCGACGTTCGCCAAGGAAGCTCAGCAGGAACTGGAACATGTTGATGAAGTCCAGATAGAGGCTGAGCGCGCCCATGACCACGGCCTTGCCGGCCCAATCGGTGCCTGCGACCTGGTGGTATTCGTTCTTCAGGCGCTGCGTATCCCAGGCGGTCAGGCCCGCGAAGATCAGCACGCCGAGGATCGAGATCGCCAGCGCCAGCCCGTTGGACTGCAGCCACATGTTGAGCAGCATCGCCACGAGGATGCCGACGACGCCCATGATCAGAAACGAACCCATCGCCGAAAGGTCGCGCTTGGTCGTGTAGCCGACCAGGCTCAAGCCGGCGAAAGCGGCCGCCGTGGCGAAGAAGGTCGTCGCGATCGACGGACCGGTGTAGACGAGGAAGATCGCCGAGAGCGACAGGCCCATGGCCACGCTGAACAGCCAGAACAGAAGCTGCAGCGTCGAGGTCTTCATCCGCTGCACGCCGAAGCTCATGGCGAAGACGAAGCCCAGCGGGGCCAGGGCGATGACCCAGCGCAGCGGCGTGACCATCACCTGCGCCGCCATGCCGGAAACGGCGAAAAGCAGCGCGACGATGCCCGACAGCAGCACGCCGGAGGCCATGTAGTTGTAAATTGAAAGCATATGCCGGCGCAGGCCCTGATCGTAGGTTGCCCCGATCGCTGCGCCGTTCAGGCTCGGAGACGCTCCGAAGCCCGGATTCCTGGGCTGGGGGTCGTTCCAATTGGCCATTGCAAACTCCTTTTCCGGGCCGCCCGATGCGAATTGCCGGTATCGCGAATATCGGGCCGAAGGGGTAAACATTCAAGAAAAATCCGGCCGTGCCGGTTTGTCGCAGATTGTCGCAGCGTCCCGGCCGCGCCGGAACCTACCGCGCCGCGCGCGCCATTTCCGCGCTGCGGTCGCTCGCCGCCTTCAGCGTGGCCGCGACCAGTCGCGCCAGCGCCGCCTCGCGATCGAGCACGTCGAGCCCCGCCTGGGTGGTGCCGCCGGGGCTGGCGACGCGGCGCGCAAGCGCCCCCGGCGCATGGGGCGAGGCGGCCGCGAGCAGCGCGGCGCCCTCGACGGTCGCCAGCGCCAGCCGCTGCGCCTGCCCTTCGTCCAGCCCCAGCCCGACCGCCCCCGCGGCCAGCGCGTCGATGAAACGGTAGACGAAAGCGGGGCCCGAACCGGCGAGCGCGGTGATAACGTCGAACAGGCCTTCTTCGGCCAGCCATTCGGGCGTGCCGAGCGGCGCCATGAGGGCGGCGACCTCTGCCTTGCCGGCCTCGTCGAGGCCCTGCGCCGCCAGCGCGACCGGCGACCGGCCGATCGCCGCGGCGAGGTTTGGCATGATCCGCACATAGCCCCGCGCCTCGGGAAAGCGCGCGGCGAGCGTCGCCAGTTCGACCCCGGCAAGAATCGACAGCACTGTCGCGTCCGGCCCGGCGAAAGGCGCGACACCGGGCGCGACATCGCCCAGAAGCTGCGGCTTCACGCCCAGCAGCACGCCATCGAACCGGGCGCCGACGGGCAGCGCGCGCAGCAGCGTGACGCCCGCAGGCGCCTCTGCCAGCACCGGATCGACCACGGTGAAGCGCGACGGCGCGAGGCCGGCGGCCAGCCAGCCGGCGAGCATGGCCCCGCCCATGTTGCCGCAGCCGACGAGGAGAAGGGTATCGAGCATCGCGTCTCTCCGTAGAACATCCTCCCCGCCGGGGAGGGCCGCCTGCTACGCCTCGCCCACCGCGTCCACCAGCGCGGCGGCCAGCGCCTCGGCGGGCGACTTGTCGCCCCAGAGGATGAACTGGAACACCGGGTAGAAGCGGTCGCACTCCTCGATCGCGGTCTCCACCGCCACCTGCGCCTGGCTGGGGCTCAGCAGGCCCTCGTCGCCGAGCATCAGGCCGTGGCGGTAGAGCAGCACCCCGCCGTTCGACCAGACGTCGAAGTGCCCGAGCCAGAGTTGCTCGTTGATCAGCGACAGCACTTCGAACACCGCCGCCCGCTTTTCATCGGTCATGCGCACGTCGGGGAGGCAGAGGATCTGCAGGACGTGGTCCTCCCTCCGCCAGATCGCCTGGATCTGGTAATTCGCCCAGGCGCCCTGCACTTCGCCGGTGATCTCGTCCTCGCTGACGAATTCATAGGGCCAGCCGCGCGCTTCGAACAGCGAGGCGAGCATGTCGACCGGCGCGGCGTCCTCGTCCCGGTTCATCATGTCCTGATCTGTTCGCATGATCTGCGTATCGCCCTTATCGTCCGCTTCACCATGCCGGGCTGGATGCTTCGGTCCCTGCCCGGCGCACAATGGGCCCTTCGATCTGCCCTGCGCAAAACTCCACAACTCTGTTCACAAAGTGTGGACAAATAATGCCCTTAGCGCGGCTTGGTTGCCGCAGGCAGCGTATCCACGGCCTGTCCTGCCGGGCTCGTCCAGAGGAACGGGCCGTCTACATCGGCCCGGCGCAACTGCGCAATGAAGGAATTCGCCTCCGCCTCGCTGCGGAACGGACCGGTCAGCAGCCGGTTGGTCTGGCCCCAGGCCGTGACGAACGGCTCCTTGCCGCGAAATATCTCGGCCTGCGCACGGGTCATGCGGCGCCAGTCATAGCCCAGCGCCGCCTTTTCGCGGCCGGTGGCGACCTGCACCCAGACGCGGCTGGGATGGCTGGGCGGCGGCGGCGCGGGCGGTTCGGGCGGCTTGGGCCGCGCCGGCTTGATCCGGCGCAGATCGACCGCGCCCGCGGCCGGCGTGGCGTCGGTGCTGGGCCGCGCGAAATCGGCGAAGATCTCGGCCAGGCTACGCTGCGGCGCGGCGGCGGCCGGAGGAGCAGGCGGCGGCGGTGATGAGATCCGGGGCGCGGGCGGCGGGTTCACCGGAGCGGCCGCCGGAGCAGGAGCGGCGGCGACCGGAACCGGCGCCGCCGCCACGGGCGGAGCCACGGGCGCTGGCGGTTCACGCCGCGGCTGTACGGTCGGCGGCAGGGGCGCCGCCGCGACCTGCGGCGCGCGCGCGGGCACAGGCCTGGAGGGGGCAACGGCCGGCGGTGCCGCAGGCACCGGCGCCGCCGCGGGCGTGCTACCCGCCTGCCGCGCCGGCAGCGGCTCGGGCGGAGCCGCCCGGCTCGCCGCCTGCTGGGCGGATCGGCTCGCGGTTGCGCGGCGCGTGCGGGGCTTCCGGCCGAGCGGCTCGCCCTGCGGCGTCAATGCCGTATCGACCGCCGCCACGCTGGCGGTGCGGGGAGCGTACTGGGCCACTCGCGGATCGTCGCGGCCTATCTCCGACGCGCGCGGGAAAGCGCCGAGATTGGCGGCGGCGGCCTGCTGCGCCCGCGTCAGCCGCGGCATGTAACGCAAGTAGGGGGCGATGCCCGCGGCCAGGTCCGCCGGCAGCACCGAATTGGCGATTTTCACCGCTTCCTCGGTCTGCCCCAGGATCGCCAGCGCGAAGGCGCGGGTGCGCCAGGCGGCGAGGTTGCGGTGCTGCAGCATCGGCGAGAGGAGCACTTCGGCGTTCTGCTTGTCGCCCGCGATGGCATAGCTCAGCGCCAGGCGGCGCAAGACTTCGTCACCCGGCGCGCGTGCCTGCGCCTGGCGGTAATAGCGCTGCGCCGTCGCATTGTCGCCGACGAGATCATAGGCCAGCCCGCGGTCGGCGGCGAAGCTGCCGTCGAGCGCGCCGGCCTTCTCAGCCTCCTCGAACAGCGGAATCGCGGCGAACGGGTCGCCGTTGCGCACCATCGCGCCGGCGAGCCCGGCCTTCGCCCGCGGGTTGCCGGGAGAGATCTGGTCGGCCCGGCGGAAAAAGCCGGTGGCGGCCTCAACGTCGCCCATCGTAAGCGCCGCGTTGCCCGCGTCGATCAGCGCGTCGATGTCGCGCGGATCGCGCGCCAGACGGCCAAGCGCCGCATCCAGCGTCATGCCGTCCCTGGCGGGAAGCGGCTGGACGACGGGCTGCGAGATGGTCGCTGGCGGCGTCGACGAACGCTGTGTCGCTGAACTCGATGTCGGCGATGGCTGGCGCGCCGCGCTGGCAGCCGAACCCGCCCGCATCGCCGCGCTCTGGGCAACGGCCGGCACCGAGACGCCGCCGACCGCAATCGCCAGCGCCGATGTCAGCGCTCCAAGCCTGTATGCCTGCGACAGGGCCAGCATTCGTCCGTTCAGTCGTTATCGCGCGATGCGGGACACGCCCGCATCGCCGTCCCGTTTGCCACGCCGGCCTTCATGCGCCGTTCGAGATGAACCACGAACGAATGGCGCACCGAACCCGCTGCCGGCCGACCCGCTATTGGTTGTTCTGCCGACCGAGGAAACGCGGGATGCTGATCGCCGAGTTGTCATCCTCGTCATCGTCGTCGTCGCTCGCAGCCGGCTTCACCCCGCGCGAGAGATTCGCCATCCGCTCGAACAGGGTATTGCCGGCGACGGGCGCGCGCGCGGCGCCGGCGACGGGCGCAACCCCACGCCGCCGCGCTACCAGCGGCGAGACGGGCGCGTCTTCCTCCACGAGCCGGCCGGCATCGAGCAGCAGTTCGTCCTGGCCGCTCTCGGCAACCGGCGCTTCGGGCGCCTCCACCTGGTCGAGAACGAGATCCAGCGGCTCGGCGCGCGAGGGGCGCACGCCGGTCAGGCTGGCGTAGCCCCCCACCGGCGCTCCGCCCGCAGCCTCGCCGCTTTCCTCGTCAGTCAGTTCGAACGCATCGGCATCGGCAGCGTCCCCAGCCACCGGATCGGGCACGGCATCGGAAGCCTGGCTTTCCTCGGGCGCGGCCACGAAAGGCTCCGCCACGGCGACGGGTTCGGGCTCCGCCAGCGGCTCGACCGGCCCCGGCGTAACGAGCGTCGGGCGGATCGGCCCGCGCGAGGTGCCAAGGTTCAGCGGGCGCGATGCGATCTCGGCCTGCTCGGCGCTCTGCTCGATGCCCGTGGCAACGACCGAGACGCGGATCTTGCCCTGGAGGTCCGGATTGAAGGCCGAGCCCCAGATGATGTTGGCGTTGGGATCGACCAGTTCGCGGATGTGGTTGGCGGCCTCGTCGACCTCCAGCAGCTTCATGTCGTCGCCGCCGATGATCGAGATGATGACGCCCTTGGCGCCCTGCATCGACACGCCGTCGAGCAGCGGGTTGGCGATGGCGCGTTCCGCCGCCTCGAGCGCGCGGTTCTCGCCGCTGCCCTCGCCGGTGCCCATCATCGCCTTGCCCATCTCGCCCATCACCGAACGGACGTCGGCGAAATCGAGGTTGATGAGGCCGGGCATGACCATCAGGTCGGTGATCGAGCGCACGCCCTGCTGCAGCACCTCGTCCGCCAGCGTGAAGGCTTCCTTGAAGGTGGTCTCCGCCTTGGCGACGAGGAACAGGTTCTGGTTCGGGATGACGATCAGCGTATCGACATGGCGCTGCAGTTCCTCGATGCCGGCCTCGGCCGCGCGCATGCGGCGGGTGCCTTCGAAGAGGAACGGCTTGGTGACGACGCCAACGGTCAGCACGCCCTTGTCGCGCGCGGCCTTGGCGATCACCGGAGCGGCGCCGGTGCCGGTGCCGCCCCCCATGCCGGCGGCGATGAAGCACATGTGTACGCCTTCCAGCGCGCGGTCGATCTCCGACAGGCTTTCCTCGGCCGCGGCGCGGCCGACCTCGGGCCGCGCGCCGGCGCCGAGGCCCCGCGTGATCTCGGTGCCGAGCTGGATGCGATGCTCGGCCACCGAGTTGTTCAGCGCCTGCGCGTCGGTATTGGCGACGACGAAGTCGACACCCTCGATCTCGGCGTTGATCATGTTGGCGATGGCATTGCCGCCGGCGCCGCCGACACCGATGACGGTGATGCGCGGCCGAAGCTCTTCGATAGCCGGCGGTCCGATATTGATGCTCATGTCACTGCTCCTGGCAGGCTCGCGAGAGGAGAATCCCTTAGCCCGCAAAATGCACGCTTCGACTCGGTGAATCAAAGCAGGTTCGGCGCTTGTCCACAGCCCGTTGGGCCGGCCAAGGCCAGCTTAAAAATATTCCTTCACCGCACGGTAGACACGATTCACCAGACCCAGCCCGCCATAGCGCAGCGTCGGCTGATACTGCGGGCCGAGTGCGCGGATGTCGACCGGGTCCGCCGCCGCATAGAGCACCAGCCCGGCCAGCGTCGCGAAGCCCGGCTTGAGGTGCGTCTCGGCCAGGCCCGTAAGGTGCGGCGCCTTGCCGATCCGCACCGGCTTGCCGAGCGCGGCCTGCGCGTAGTCGGCCAGGCCGACCAGCTCGGCGCCGCCGCCCGTCAGCACCACCTGCTGCCCCTGCTGGCTGGTGAAGCCCAGGCCCTTCAGCGCCTTGGACACCTCTTCCATCAGCCGGCCGAGCTGGGAGGTGATGACCGAGACGAGTTCGGCCCGCGGAATGCGGTTCTTGTCATCGGCATGGCGGGCGATCGGCCCGGTCGCCTCCTCGCCCGGGGCGTTGACCGGCACCATCTCACGATGGTCGGTCGGGCTGGCGATAGCCGAGCCATTGACGCACTTCAGCCGCTCCGCCTGGAAGCGGCGGATGCCGAAGCACGAGGCGATGGCGTCGGTGATGTCGCCCGAGCCGATCGGGATCGAGCACATGCCCACCAGCATGCCCGACCGATAGACCGAGACGTTGGTGACTTCCGAGCCCATCTCGACCAGCGCGACGCCAAGGTCGCGTTCCTCGGGCGAGAGGCAGGCGTGGCCCGCCGCGACCGGCGAGCCGACCACCGCTTCCACGTCGAGATGCGCGTTCTGCACCGTCTCGGTCAGGTTGCGGATCGGCGCCCCGTCGGCAAGCATGACGTGGATGTCAACGCCGAGCCGCTCGGCGTGCAGCCCCCGGGGATTGGCGACGCCGTGCGCGCCGTCGAGCGTGTAGTGCGCCGGCTGGGCGTGGAGCACCATGCGCCCGTCCGGCTGGATCACGTCGCGGCCGGCGACGAGCAGGTGGTCGATGTCGTCCTGCTCGATCCGGCGGCCGCCGATGTCGACCTCCACCTGCGCCACCTGGCTGACGAGGCCGGCGCCCGAACAGCCGATCCACACCGACGATACGCTGGTGTTGGCCATGCGCTCGGCCCGCTCGATCGCGTCTCGCACGGCATAAGTCGCGGCGGTCATGTCGGTGACATAGCCGCGCTTGATCCCCTGCGAGGCGCGATGGCCCGATCCGAGCACGATCATCTCGCCGGTTTCGGAAATTCCGGCGATCATCGCCGAGATGCGGAAAGAACCCATGTTGACCGCGCCGTAGACGCGCGAGATGCGGGGCGGAGCCATTATTCCCTTTCCTCCCTGGCCGAAGCGCTTGCGGCGGCGCGGGCCGCAGCCTTCGCCGCGGCGGCCTTGGCCTTCGCCTCGGCCTGGTCCTTCGCGCGATCGGGCACGCGCAGGTAAATGCGGTCGGGCGCGCGCATGTCGAAGGCGGCGACCCGGCCGCCGAGCAGGCGGTTGGTGCCGTCGAGCCGGGCAAAGGCCATCAGCGCCTTGGCAGAGCCCTGCTCGCCTTCGGGCAGCGCCAGCACCTGGCCGGACTTGAACGTCAGGTTCCAGCGGCGGTTGCCGATCCATTCGGCCTCGCTCACCTGCGGCTTGAGCGCCGGCGCCGCTTCGAGCAGCCTGGACAGCGCCATCACCTGCTTGCCCGCGCCCGGCCCGCCGACCACCAGCATGCCCTTGGCACGCGCGGCGCTGATCGCTTCCAGCTCGTTGCCCTCGCCGTCGATCAGCACGAGGCGGTCGGGCTTGCGCAGCGCCGCGTGGGGCGTGCGCTCGACGATGTCGACGACCAGCGTGTCGGGCAACTGGCGCGAAACGCGGGCGTCCTTGACCCAGGACAGCTCCAGCAATTCACCGCGAAGCGCGTCGATGTCGACCAGCGGCATCGCCCGGTTGCGCTCGGCCAGAACGCGTTCGTAGATCTTCAGTTCGTTGAGATGCTTGACCCCGCGCACCTCCACCCGGCGCACCTCGAAGCCGGCGTCGCCGGCGATCAGCGCAAGCTGCTGGCCCGCCATGGCCGGCAGGCCGGCGAAACCCGCAACCACCCAGGCGAGCACCGCCGCGCCGCCGAGGATCGCGGCGAGGAACGCGCGGTGGAGTTGCTCCTCGCTGAACGGCAGCCAGGCCATGACCCGGTCGAACACCGAGCCGGTCCGCGCGCGCGCGGCGCGCACCTTGCGCGCGGTGCCCTGCTGGGCGGCGGCCCGGCGCGCGGTGGGCGCCTTGCGCTTGAGCGTTTGGCTGCTCATCCCTTCCCCCCGCCTGCGCGCGCCTTGGCGTCGGCCAGCGCCTCGGCGACGATGGCCTCGACGAGGTCGGCGTAGTCCATGCCGAGATGGCGCGCCTGCTCGGGCACGAGGCTCAGGGGCGTCATCCCCGGCTGGGTGTTGACTTCCAGCAGGAACAGCCCCCCGACGCCCTGCGTGTCGTCCCAGCGGAAGTCCGAGCGGCTGGTGCCGCGGCAGCCGAGCAGCCGGTGGGCGCGCAGGGCGATGTCCTTGCAGGCCTGGGTAATCTCGTCGGGAATCTCGGCCGGGCAGATGTGGTCGGTCATCCCGTCGGTATATTTCGCGTCGAAATCGTAGAAACCGGACTTGGGCCTGAGTTCGGTGACGAGCAGCGCCTTATCGCCGAGCACGGCCGTGGTCAGCTCGCGGCCGCGGATGAAAGGCTCGGCCAGCAGGCGGTCGAACGCCTGCCAGGGACCCTGGGCGGAGCGGCGGATCGGGTTGCCGCAGTTGCCCTCGGCGGTGACGATGGCGACGCCCACCGAGGAACCCTCGTTGACCGGCTTGAGCACGTAGGGCCGCGGCAGCGGATCGCGCAGGTACAGTTCGGCGGTCTCGACGATGCGGCCCCCCGGCATGGGCACGCCATGCGGCACCAGCGCCTGCTTGGTCAGTTCCTTGTCGATGGCGATGACCGAGGTGGCGAGGCCCGAATGGGTGTAGGTGAGCCCCATCAGGTCCATCATGCCCTGCACGGTCCCGTCCTCGCCCGGCGAGCCGTGGAGCGCGTTGAACACGACGTCGGGCCCGGCCTCGGCCAGCTTGAGCGCGACATCGCGGCCCATGTCGATGCGGGTGACGCGGTGGCCGCGCGATTCGAGCGCGCTGGCGACGCCCTCGCCGCTCTGCAGCGAGACGGGACGCTCGCTGGACCAGCCGCCCATGAGCACCGCGACGTGGAGCTTCGGCAACGTCATGCCGCGATCATCCCCGTTCCGGGGAGGATTTGAAACGCCATACTCACTTGCGGCCCACCCTCTGAATTTCCCATTCCAGTTCGACGCCCTGGCTTTCCCTTACCCGGCGGCGCACTTCCTCGCCCAGCCCCTCGATCTCGGCGCTGGTGGCGCTGCCGGTGTTGATCAGGAAGTTGGTGTGCTTCTCGCTGACCTGCGCGCCGCCCATGGCGAGGCCACGGCAGCCGGCGGCGTCGACCAGTTCCCAGGCCTTGTGCCCCGGCGGGTTCTTGAAAGTGGAACCGCCGGTCCTGCTGCGCAGCGGCTGCGATGCCTCGCGCGAGGCGCCGATGCGGTCCATCTCGGCCTGGATCGCGGCAGGCTCGCCCGGCCGCCCGCGAAAGCGCGCGGCGACTACGATGGCGCCCTCGGGCAGCTCGGAATGGCGGTAGGTATAGCGCAGCTCGGCGACGGGCAGCGTCACCAGCTCGCCCGAGCGCAGCACCACGTCGCAATCGACCAGGATGTCCCTGACCTCGCCGCCATAGGCGCCGCCGTTCATCCGCACGAAGCCGCCGACCGTGCCGGGGATCGAGCGCAGGAACTCCAGCCCCGCGATCCCGGCGTCGCGCGCGGTCGAGGAGACGAGGATGCCGCTGGCGCCGCCGCCGCAGTCCAGCGTGACGGCATCGACCGCCGCGACCCTGGCGAAAGCCTTGCCCAGCCGCACGACGACGCCGGGCACGCCGCCGTCGCGGACGATCATGTTGGAGCCCAGGCCCAGCGCCATGACCTGCACGGCGGGATCGAGATCGCGCAGGAAGGTCCGCAGGTCGGCCAGGTCCTTCGGCTCGAACAGCCAGTCGGCCGCGCCGCCCGACTTGAACCAGACGAGCGGGGCGAGCGGGGCGGCGGGGGTGAGCTTGCCCCGCGGCGAGGGCGGCGCGCGGCCTTCGACAAGCTCAGGCTGAGCGGTGTCGGGTACTTGAGGCTTTATAACATCCGTTCGTGCTGAGCTTGTCGAAGCACACGCGCGAGGCTCGGCCTGGGCGCTCATCTGCCCCTCCTCGCTTTGACAGCACCCGCCAACTCGGCCGCCCACTTGGTGATGTCGCCCGCGCCCAGGCAGACGACCATGTCGTCCGCCTCCAGGCTTCCGGCCAGCACCTCGGCCAGTTCCTCGGGCCCGGCGACGACCTGGGCGGAGCGATGGCCGCGCGCCTTCATGCCGGCAACCATGACGTCGGACGAGACGCCCTCGATCGGCTGCTCGCCGGCCGGATAGACGGGCGCGGCGTAGACCACGTCGGCATCGTTGAACGCGCCCTGGAAGTCCTCCATGTGGTCGCGCAGGCGGGTGAAGCGGTGCGGCTGGACCACGGCGACGACCCGCCCCCGCACCCCTTCGCGCGCGGCGGCGAGCACCGCGCGGATCTCTACCGGGTGGTGGCCGTAGTCGTCGATGATCGCCACGCCGTCCACTTCGCCGACCTTGGTGAAGCGGCGCTTGACCCCGCCGAACTTGGCGAAGCCGGAACGGATGACCTCGTCGTCGCAGCCCATCTCCACCGCCACCGCGACGGCGGCGAGCGCGTTCTGGACGTTATGGCGGCCGGGCATCGGCAGCTCGATGCCCTCGATCCGGCGAAAGCTGCCGTCGCGCTGGCGCAGCGCCACGTCGAAGCGGTTGCCGCCGGGCACCGGCGTGACCTGCTCGCCGCGCACGTCGGCCTGGGCGGAGAAGCCGTAAGTGATGACCCGGCGGTCGCGCACCTTGGGAATCACCGCCTGCACTTCGGGATGGTCGATGCACAGCACCGCCGCGCCGTAGAACGGGACGTTCTCGATGAACTCGACGTACGACTGCTTCACTCTCTCGAAGCTGCCGTAGTGGTCGAGGTGCTCGGGATCGATATTGGTGACGACCGCGATCGTGCCGTCGAGCCGCAGGAAGCTGCCGTCGCTCTCGTCGGCCTCGACCACCATCCAGTCGCTGGCGCCCAGCCGCGCGTTCGAGCCGTAGGAATTGATGATGCCGCCGTTGATCACGGTCGGGTCGACCCCCCCCGCATCGAGCAGCGCGGCGACCATCGAGGTCGTCGTGGTCTTGCCGTGCGTGCCGGCCACCGCGACGGTGTTCTTGAGCCGCATCAGTTCGGCCAGCATCTCGGCCCGGCGCACGACGGGGACGCGATGCTCGAGCGCGGCCACCACTTCGGGATTGTCGCGCTTCACGGCGGTGGAGGTGACGACCACGGCCGCCTCGCCGATATTGCCGGCCGCATGGCCGATCGAAACCTTGATGCCGCGCTTGCGCAACCCTTCGACGACATAGCTTTCGGCGATGTCCGAGCCCTGCACGGCATAGCCCAGGTTGTGCATCACCTCGGCGATGCCGGACATGCCGATGCCGCCGATGCCGACGAAGTGGATCGTGCCGATGTCGGTGCCGACGCCCTTCATGCGCAGGGCTCGGCGTTGCGCGTGGCCCCTTCGGCGAAGCTCAGGCCGAGCGGGTCCTGGTGAACGGTCCGCTCATCCTGAGCTTGTCGAAGGACACGTGCCAGCGCCTCCTGCCCCGAGGCCGCGGTCTGGTTGGCCACGCGGATCACGTCCATCAGCGGCGCGCCGCCGAAGCTCTCGACAAGGTCGGCAAGGTCCTGCGCGGCGCGGGGATAGCCGCAGTTCCATGCGGCATGGGCGGCGTTGGCCAGCGTTTCGGGGCGCTGCGCCATGGCCTGGATCTGCTTGGCGAGTTCGACGGCGGTGAACTTGTCCTGCCGGATCGCGCGCGCGCCGCCGGCCGCGACGATCTCGCGCGCGTTGGCGGTCTGGTGATCGTCGGTGGCGATCGGCAGCGGCACCAGGATCGCGGGGCGGCCCACCGCCGTCAGCTCGGCGATGGTGGAGGCGCCGGCGCGGCCGATGAACAGGTGCGCGTCGGCCAGCCGGCCGGCCATGTCCTCGAAATAGGTGCCGAGTTCGGCAGGGATGCCGTGGCTGGCATAGCGGGCGCGCACCGCCTCGATGTCCTCGGGCCGGCACTGCTGCGTCACCTGCAGCCGCGCGCGCAGCGCGGGCTGGAGCATCGAGAGACCGTCGGGCACGACTTCGGACAGCACCCGCGCGCCCTGGCTGCCGCCCGTCACCAGCACGCGCAGCAGCCCATCGGCGGTGAAGGCGGGGAACGGCCGGTTGCGCAGGTCCAGCACCTCCTCGCGCACCGGGTTGCCGACGAGGTGGAGCTTGCCGGCCTGCTTGGGCGAGAGCCGCGCGACTTCGCGATAGGACGTGGCGATGGCGTCGACCCGCCCGGCGAGGAAGCGGTTGACGCGGCCGAGCACGGCGTTCTGCTCGTGGATCACCGTGGGGATCTTCGCCGCCGTCGCGGCGAGCAGCGCGGGCAGCGCCGGATAGCCGCCGAAGCCGACCACGGCGGAAGGGGCGAAGCTTTCGAACAGGCGCATCGCCATGCGGCGGCCTTCGAGGATCGCGCGGATGCCCCGGACCCAGCCCAGCGGGTTCCGGCCCTCGATCCGGCCGGCCGGCAGCACGTGCGCGGTCAGCGTGGCGGGCTTGCCGGGGATCTGCGCGCCGCGCGCGTCGGTGATCAGCGCGACGTGGTGGCCGCGCCGCTCCAGCTCGCTCGCCAGCGCGAAAGCGGGGATCAGGTGCCCGCCGGTACCGCCGGCGGCAAGCACGTAATGGCGGCTGACCGCGCTCATACTTGGGCGCTCATTTCTTCGCTCCGTGATCGCGCAGGGCCCCGGCCTCCCGCAGATTCAGGCCCTCGCGCGCGATGAAGGGATTGCGTCGCGTGATCGCGAGCAGGAAGCCGACCCCCAGGCACAGGGCGACGGTCGAGGAGCCGCCGTAGGAGATCAGCGGCAGCGTCATGCCCTTTGACGGGAAAAGCTGCAGGTTGACGAGAATGTTGATGAAGGCCTGCCCGCCGAACTGCGCGGTGAGGCCCGTCGCCGCGAGCACGGTGAACAGGTCCTCCTCGCGCACCAGCCGCAGCAGCACGCGCACGATGATGGCCAGGTAGAGCAAGACGATGGCGGCGCAGACCCAGAGCCCGAATTCCTCGCCGATGACCGAGAAGATATAGTCGGTATGCGCCTCGGGCAGCGACAGCTTGCGCGTGCCCAGCCAAAGACCGCTGCCGGTCCAGCCGCCCGCCAGCAGCGTGCGCTGGGCAAGGTCCACCTGGTCGAAGGCGGTGCCGCCGCCGATGAAGGAATCGATGCGGTGGCGGGCGTTGTCGTAGAACACGTAAGTCGCCACCATGGCGACGACGAGGCCGGCGCCGGCAAGGGCGATGCGCCGCACCGAGATGCCCGACAACAGCACCAGCACGAACCAGACGCCGCCGAACAGCACGGTTGCGCCGAAGTCCGGCTGCAGCATCAGCAGCGCCGCGATCAGGCCCATGATGGCAACGGTGATGCCGATCACCGGAATGTTCGGATCGCGCGCGCGCCACGACAGGATCCAGGCAAGGCCGATGGCGAAGGCGGGCTTGAGGAACTCCGACGGCTGCAGCGAGATGCCGAGGTTGAGCCAGCGCCGCGCGCCGTTCACCTCGCTGCCGATCACCGGCACCAGGATCAGCCCGACGAACATGGCCCCGCCGAGCAGGATGCCGAAGCGGCGCGCGGCGTCCTTGGGCAGGGCCGAGGCGCCCAGCATCACCGCCAGGCCGATCAGTTGCCAGCGCAGGTGCAGAACGAAGAAGTGGAGGTCGTCGAGACGCGCGGCCGCGGTCGACAGGCGCCGCGCGCTGGCCGGCGAGGCGGCGGCGACGGCGGCCGTGCCGATCGCCATGACCGCAAGGATCAGCGTCAGCAGCACGCGGTCGATCTCACGCCACCAGATGGCGAATTCACCCCGGCGGTTGCGGCGATAGCGCTGCCGGCTCTGGGCGGGACCGCCAAGACCGGGGACGAGGGGCGGATGCGTGGCCATCAGCAGGGCGCTCCTTCACCGCTGCCGTCCGGGGCGGTCAGGGCCTCGACGATCTGGCGGAAGGTATCGCCCCGCGCCTCGTAGTCGCGGAACTGGTCGAAGCTGGCGCAGGCGGGCGAGAGCATGACGATGTCGCCCGCCTGCGCCGCCGCTATCGCTTCCTTGATCGCCTCGCACAGCATCTCGCTGCGTCGCACCGGCATGTGGGGCGCCAGCAGCTCGGCGAAGCGCGGGCCGGCGTCGCCGATGATATAGGCGGCGGCGACGTTGCCGAACCAGGGCGCGCACTCGTCAAGGTCGTCGCCCTTGGGCAGCCCGCCGACGATCCAGTGGATGCGCCGCTCCGGGTTGGGCGGGAACGCCGCCAGCGCGGGCGCGGCCGAGGCCGGGTTGGTCGCCTTGCTGTCGTTGATGAAGAGCACGCCGTCGACCTCGGCGACGCGCTCCATCCGGTGCGCGAGGCCGCGGAAGGTGGCCAGCGCCGGCTGCCACTGCCCGCGCGTCAGCCCCAGCGCCTCAACGATGGCGACGGCGGCGGCGGCGTTCTGCAGGTTGTGCGGGCCCTGCAGCGAGGGCCAGGCCGGCTGGAGCGCGAGCAGGTCCTCGCCGGTGACACGGTGGATGCGGCCACAGGCGCGCCGCCCCGCCTCGCGCTCGGCGATCGTCGCCGTCTCGGCATCGCGGGCGCCGAACACCGCGTCGTGATCGACCCGCTGCATGGACAGCAGCCGCGCCTTCGAGGCGACATAGGCCGCGAAATCGGCATAGCGATCGAGATGGTCCGGCTTCAGGTTGAGCAGGGCGGCGACCTCGCAGTCGAGGCTGTGGGTCAGGTCGATCTGATAGCTCGACAGCTCCAGCACATAGACGCCGCCCGCCGGCAGCGGCCGCTGCGCCAGGATCGGCAGGCCGATGTTGCCGCCCATGCGCACGGGCACCGCCGCGCTCTGCAGCAGATGGTGGACCAGCGCCGTCGTCGTCGACTTGCCGTTGGTGCCGGTGATGCCGACGACGCGATGCGCCGGCAGGCTGGGGCGGGCGCGGGCGAACAGCTCTATGTCCCCGATCACCGGCACGCCGGCGGCGGCCGCCGCCTCGGCGATCGGATGGCGGTTGAGCGGCACGCCGGGCGATACAACGACCCCCGCGAAGCCCTTGAGGTCGATCCCCGTCGGATCGGCCAGTTCCACGTCCCGGTCCGCCAGCGCCTGTCGCGGCTCGTCGCGGTTGTCCCAGGCAGTGACCTGCGCGCCGCTCGCCAGCAGCGAGGCGACCGCGGCCAGCCCCGACCGGGCGAGCCCCAGGACCGCGAAGCGCTTTCCGGCGAAGGCGTCGGAGACGATCATCGCGCCACCGTCATCGCAGCTTCAGCGTGGAAAGGCCGATGACGGCCAGAATGATCGAGACGATCCAGAAGCGGATCACCACGGTCGATTCCGCCCAGCCCTTCTGCTCGAAATGATGATGGATCGGCGCCATGCGGAAGACGCGGCGGCCCGTGCGCTTGAACCAGAACACCTGGATGATGACCGAGGCCGCCTCCAGCACGAACAGCCCGCCGACGACGGCAAGCACGATCTCGTGGTGCGCGGCGACCGCGATCGCGCCGAGCGCGCCGCCGAGCGCGAGGCTGCCGGTATCGCCCATGAACACCGCCGCCGGCGGCGCGTTGAACCACAGGAAGGCGAGGCCCGCGCCCATGATGCCGGTGCACAGGATAGCCAGTTCGCCCGCCAGCGGCACGTGCGGAATGCCGAGGTAGTTGGCGAAGTCGACGCGCCCCGCGAGATAGGCGATCACCGCGAAGGCGCCGGCGGCGATGATGACGGGCATCGTCGCGAGCCCGTCGAGCCCGTCGGTCAGGTTCACCGCATTGCCCGCTCCGACCATGACGACCGCCGCGAAGACATAGTAGAAAGGGCCCAGCGGTATATAGCGGTCCGACAGGAACGGCACGTAGAGATTGGTGCTGATCTGGCTGACGATGATCCAGGCCGCGACGCCCGCGACGACGAATTCCAGCAGCAGCCGCACGCGGCCGGGCACGCCCTTGTGGCTGCTCTTGGTCACTTTGTCGTAATCGTCGAGGAAGCCGATCCCGCCGAAACCGATGGTGACCGCAAGGCAGGCCCAGACGAACGGGTTCTTGAGGTCCATCCACAGGAGCATGGAGAGGACCAGCGAGACCAGGATCATCAACCCGCCCATCGTCGGCGTGCCGCGCTTGGCCAGGTGCGTCTGCGGCCCGTCTTCGCGGATCGGCTGGCCCTTGCCCTGGCGCACGCGCAGCATGTTGATGAAGCGCGGGCCGATGATCAGGCCGATCACCAGCGCCGTCATCAATGCCGCGCCCGCGCGGAAGCTCTGGTAGCGGATGAGGTTCGCCAGCCCCTCGAAATGGAAATATTCGGCAATAAGATACAGCATCAACCGTCCTTGCCGGCCAGCGCCTTGACCAGAGCACCGAGCCCGACCGAGTTCGAGCCCTTGACGAGGATCGCGTCACCGCTTTCCACGCCGAAATCCGTCAGCGCCTCGCGTGCCTCGGCCGGACTGCCGCAATGCGCGAAGCGGATCGCCTTGCCAAGCGCACCGCCGGCCGATTTCCCCAATTCGTCGGCCAGGGCGCGCATCTCGTCGCCGACGAGCACGGCGAAATCGACTTGCGCCGCCGCCAGCGGCTCGGCCAGCGCGGCATGGAATGCAGGGCCATGGGCGCCCAGTTCCTTCATCGCGCCCAGCACGGCGACGCGGCGGCGCGCCGGGGTCCTGCCGAGCTGCGCCAGCGTCGCGCGCATCGAGGCCGGGTTGGCGTTGTAGCTCTCGTCGATCAGCAGCGCGTGGCCGCCGTCCGCCGCCGCGATGCGCAGCCGCGCGCCGCGCCCGGCCAGGCCCGCCATTTCGGCCAGCGCCACGCCCGCCGCGCCAAGGTCTCCGCCCACCGCGCGCACGGTGGCCATGACCGCCAGCGAGTTCATCACCCAGTGATCGCCCGGCTCGGCGACCGTGTAGCACAGCCGCCGGTCGCCCATATCGGCGGTGACCAGCGAGCCGCCGTTCGCCGCCGAGATGGTGTCGAGCAGGCGCACGTCGGCATGCGCGGCGCGGCCGAAGCCGATCACGCTCGCCGCGTGCCGCTCAGCCCTGGCCCGGAGGCGCGCGTAGTGCGGGCTGTCGGCGGGGATGATCGCGACGCCTTCCGGCTCCAGCGCCTCGAAGATCTCGCCCTTGGCGTCGGCGATCGCCTCCTCGCTGCCCAGCATCTCGATATGCGCGGGCGCGATGGTGGTGACGACGGCGACGTGCGGGCGCACCTGCCGGGTCAGCGCGGCGATCTCGCCCGCATGGTTCATGCCCATCTCGAACACGCCGAAGCGGCTGCGCGCGGGCATCCGCGCCAGGCTCAGCGGCACGCCGACGTGGTTGTTGTAGCTCTTGACCGAGCGATGCGCCCCATAACCACTTGGGCCCCGGCTGGCGCGGTCGAGCGCGGCGAAGATCGCTTCCTTCACGCCGGTCTTGCCGACCGAGCCAGTGACGCCGACGATCCGGGCAGAGGTGCGCTCCCGCGCCGCCCGGCCCAGCGCCTCCAGCGCGGCGGTGGTGTCGCCGACCAGGACGTGGGGATAGGCGACCGGCCGGTCGACCACGGCGGCGGCCGCGCCCCTGGCGAAAGCGCCTTCGAGGAAGCGATGCCCGTCGGTGCTCTCCCCCTTCAGCGCGAAGAACAGGTCGCCCGGCAGCACGTCGCGGGAATCGATCTCGACCCCCGAAACCTGGAAATCGGCGTTGGCGACGCCTTTCGCCGCGCGGGCGATGGCGATGGCGTCCCACAGCGCCAGGGGCAGGTCGTCGGCGCTGTCCGCCGGCCAGTCGAGAATCCGTGCAACCGCAGTCATTTTCGTTCTTTCCCTTCGGAAGCGCCCGCGCACTCCCTTGCAACCATGGCGTCGTCGAACGGCAGCACGCGGGCGGCCTCGCCGCTGCCGATGATCTGGCCCTGCTCGTGGCCCTTGCCCGCCACGAGAACGATGTCCCCCTTGCCCGCCCCGGCAATGGCCGCGGCGATGGCCGCGCGGCGATCGCCGATCTCGCGCAGGTTCGCGCCGGCGCCGGTTTGCACGCCGGCAAGCACCTGCGCGCGGATCGCCGCCGGGTCCTCGCCGCGCGGATTGTCGTCGGTGACGATCGCCACGTCCGCGCGCGCGGCGGCGACGCGGCCCATCTCGGGCCGCTTGCCCCGATCGCGATCGCCGCCCGCGCCGAACACGACAATCAGCCGCCCTTCGGCATGCGGCCTGAGCGCGGCGATGGCCGCTTCAAGCGCGTCGGGCGTGTGCGCGTAATCGACATAGACCGGAGCGCCGGCGCGGGTGATCGCCGCGCGCTCCAGCCGGCCACGAACGGGCTGCAGCCGCGCCAGCGCGTCGAACGTCTGCCGCGGATCGCCGCCCGTGGCAAGCACGAGCCCCGCCGCGACGAGGGCGTTGGCGGCCTGGTAGGCGCCGATCAGCGGGAGCTGGATATGGTGGAGCGCGCCCGCGTGCTCGATCTCGAGAAGCTGGCCGAGCTGGCCGGGCTGGCGCGAGACGAGCCGGATCGTCTGCCCGGCCGTGCCCACGGTGACGAGGGCGAGGCCCCGCCGGCGGGCGTGCCCCATCGCCCGGGTCGACCAGGCGTCGTCGGTCCAGACCACGGCCGCGCCGCCGTCCGCCACCACTTCGTCGAACAGCCGCATCTTGGCCGCGAAGTAGTCCTCCATGTCGGCGTGATAGTCGAGATGGTCGCGGCTGAGGTTGGTAAAGGCGCCGGCGGCGACCGTCAGCCCCTCGTTGCGGAACTGCGACAGCCCATGGCTCGACGCCTCGTAGGCGACATGGCTGACGCCTTCGCGGGCGAGGCCGGTCATGTTGGCAAGGAAGGTGACGATGTCGGGCGTGGTCAGCCCGGTCGAGACGGTCTCGCCGGGCGTGGTCACGCCCAGCGTGCCGATCGAGGCGGCGCGGTGCCCGGCCATGTGCCAGAGCTGGCGCGTCATCTCGACGGTGGACGTCTTGCCGTTGGTCCCCGTCACCGCGACCACCGTTTTGGGCACCGGCGTGAAGAACCGCGCCGCCAGCCGCGCGAAGGCGCGGCGCGGCGCGGCATCGGCGACATGGACGGCGCCTTCCACTTTCGCCTCGGGCCGGGCGACGACCGCGACGGCGCCGGCGGCGATGGCGGCGGGAATGAAATCCTCGCCGTTCACGCGCGCGCCGCGAAACGCGCCAAAGACGGTGCCGGGGGCGACCTTGCGGTGGTCGATGGCGAAGCCCGTGACCGCCGCGCCGAGAGCCTCGGAATCGCCTGCGGGCAATGGCATTCCTGCGGCGGCGGCGAGTGCGTGCAGTCTCATTCCTGCGCCCCCTTGGGAATGAGCGGGGCCAGGTCGGAAATGTCGATGTCGCGCGTGTCGTCGGGCATCACGCCGAGCAGCGGCCCGATGCGCGGGACGACCCGGGCGATGACCGGCGCGGCGTTCCAGGCGGCGGTGCGCTGGTACGAGGTGGCGGCGGTGCCCTGCGGCTCGTCGAGCATGGCGATGACGACATAGCGCGGATGATCCATCGGGAAGGCCGAAGCGAAAGTCGTGATCAGCGAGGTCCGGCGATAGCCGCCCACGCCCGGCTTCTCGGCCGAGCCGGTCTTGCCGCCGACGCGGAAGCCCGGCGCGTCGGCCTTGCGGCCGGTGCCGTCGGCCACGATCATGCGCAGGAGCTGGCGCATGCGCGCGCTGGTCGATGCCTTGAACACGCGCCGGCCGTGCGGCACGTCGCCGGGCGTCAGCTTGTGCAGCGTCGCCGGGCGCCAGATGCCGCCGTTGACCAGCGCGGCATAGCCGCAGGCGAGGTGCAGCGGCGTCACCGCGATGCCGTGGCCGTAGGAGACGGTCATCGTCGTGATCCGCGCCCAGTCGCCCTTGGGCCAGATCGGAAAACCGCGCGCGGGCAGTTCGATATAGGGGCGCTCGTTCATGCCAAGCGCCGCCATCGTCGCCTTCAGCCGCGCTCCGCCGAGTTCGTCGGCGACCTGGGCGGTGACGATGTTGGACGAATGGATCAGCGCCTCGGGCACGTTGAGCGAGGCGCCCATGCCGTGGCTGTCGCGAATCTCGAAGCGGCCGACCTTGAGCGGGGCGGCCGGATAGCGCCGCGCCATGTCGGTGACGGTGCCCGCGTCGATCGCCGCCGCGACGGTGAGCGGCTTGAAGGTGGAGCCCAGCTCGTAGACCTGGTTCGTCACGCGGTTGAAGATGTTGGGCGTGGAGGCCTCGTCGATGAGGTTCGGGTTGAACGCCGGCAGCGAGGCCAGCGCCAGCACTTCGCCGGTATCGACGTCGAGGATGATCCCGGCCGCGCCCTTGGCGTTGCTCTCGCGCATGGCGCGGCCCAGCTCGTCCTCCAGCGCGCCCTGGACGCGCAGGTCGATCGACAGGCCCGCCGGCGTGCCGCGCGTGGCCGGGTCGGTCAGCCGTTCGTTGAACACCTGCTCCATGCCGACGCGGCCCTGGCCGTCGGCGCCGACGAAGCCCAGGACGTGCGCGGCCATCGAGCCCTGCGGGTAGAACCGCTGGTTCTCGCGCGGGAACTCGAGCGCCGGCTCGCCGATGGCGTGCACCTTGTTGGCGTCCTCGGGCAGGATGCGGCGGCGCAGATAGCCGGGCTGGCCCGCCGCCAGCCGGGCGGCGATCGCCTGCTGGTCCATGTCGGGGAAGATGCGCACCAGCGCGGCGGCGACTTCCTGCGGCGACTTGACCAGCGGCGAGCCGGCGCCGAGCGCCTTGGGATTGTACCACAGCGCATAGGCGGTGAAGGCGCGCGCCAGCGGCACGCCGTTGCGGTCGACGATCTCGCCGCGGTGGGGCAGCAGCGCGTCGGCCATGCCGTGGCCCGCGCGCACCGGCTCGAACGCACCGAGCAGGCCGATGCGGATCAGCGCGCACAGGGCGATCACGGCGAACACCGTCAGCACCCAGAGCATGCGCCACTTGGCCACCAGCAGCGAGCGCTGGCGCACGTTCACCAACTGGCGGCGGCCGGCGGTGACGGTGGTGGCGACGGCTACCGCGGTCATTCGGCCTCAGCCTCGCCTTTCCGCGTGGCGTGCAGCTCGATTCGGGCGAGCCGTTCCTTGAGGTCGGCCGGCTCGGTCGGCTTGCGCGCACCGCTGGAGGGAACCTCGGCCGCGATCGCCTTGCCGGTGAGCGGCGAGACCATCGCCGGGAAGCCGGAGGGCAGATCCTCGCCATCGTCGGCGCGGGCGACGCGGATCGGCGACGGCGCATTCGGCCCGCGCGGCTTGCCGAGCGAGGCGAGCTGGCGCTCGCCCTCGATATACTGCTCCGCCTTCGGGGCCTCGTAGCCGAACTCGACTTCGTTGACGGCGCGAAGCTGCTGCTGGTTGGCGCGGGTCTCGAACTCGGTATCGAGCGCGATCTTCTCCTGCTTGAGCGCGACGATCTGGCGTTCGGCCAGCCGCACCTGGCTTTTGACCGCATTGACGCGGAACGTGAGCGCGAGCGTCAGCGCAAGGCAGACGGTGAGGATGACGGCCCAGCCGATCGAGCGGAGGCGGTCGCGGGTGAGGTTCATGCCGCCCTCCTCTCACGCGCCGGCGCCTCGGTGCGCGTCGCGCTGCGCAGCGTCGCCGAGCGCGCGCGCGGATTGCGCGCAACCTCGGCGTCCGAAGGGCGGACGGCCCGGGCGACGGCGGCGAACGTCGGGGCGAAGCCCGGCGCCGCCTGCGGCAGGTGGCGCGATGCCGAGGCCGTGGCGCCGCTCGCCTCCCGCAGGAACTGCTTGACGATCCGGTCTTCCAGGCTGTGGAAACTGACCACCGCCAGCCGGCCGCCGCCACGCAGCAGCGCCTCGGCCGCGTGGAGCCCCTCGCGAAGCTCCTCAAGCTCGGCGTTCACGTGAATGCGGATGGCCTGGAAGCTGCGCGTGGCGGGGTCCTTCGGCGCGCGCGCGCCGCTGTAATTGGCATTATAGCCCAGCGCCTTGCGCACGACCTGGGCCAGCTCGCCGGTGGTCGAGAGCGGCCGGGCCGCGACGATGGCGCGGGCGACACGGCGCGACTGCCGTTCTTCGCCGTACTGGAACAGGATGTCGGCGATCTGCCCTTCGGGAGCAGTATTCAAGAAATCGGCGGCGCTCAGGCCTTCCTTCTCCATGCGCATGTCGAGCGGACCATCGACGGCAAAGGCGAATCCGCGCGCCGGCTGGTCCAACTGCATTGAGGATACGCCGACATCCATGGCAACGCCGTCGACCCGCGATATCCCCGCCTGCGTCAGCGCCTCGACCATTTCCGAGAAGCGCCGCGGATGGAGCACGAGCCGGGGCGGCGCCTCCTGCGTCTCGGGCCAGCGGCGGCCGGCGGCGATCGCGTCGGGATCGCGGTCGAAGGCGTGGACCGTCGCGCCCGCGTCGAGCAGGCGCCGGGTGTAGCCGCCCGCGCCGAACGTCGCATCGACGATGACCGAGCCGGGCCCGAAACCGCCGGCGGGCGCCAGCGCGGCAACAACCTCGTCGAGCAGGACGGGAACGTGGGGGGCGGCGGGGGCGGAAATGCCGGTCATGCCCTGCCTCCCTTCGCCCGGACCTTGCTCCGGGCCTCGGCCACGAGCTGGCGGCAGGCCGCCTGCGCGCCTTCCCAGCCCTTCCCCATCTTGGCGAGTTCCGCCGGACTGAAGATCACGAAGAACTGGCCGGCGCCGTGGAAGTAGAGCTGATCCTCCACATGGGCGAGGTCGGCGAGATAGTCGGGCAGGACGAAGCGGCCGCTGTCATCGAAGGGGACCTGGGCGAAACCGTTGAGCTGGATGCCGCGCAGCTCGCGGTCGAAGTCGGCCCCGCGCTGCGCCGCCAGCGCCTCCTCGCGGTCGAGCTGCGCCTCGAACCCGTCCTTGCGCGAGAGGCCGAAGCCGATGAGGCAGGTCCAGCGTTCGTGATTGTCGAGGCAGAGCACGGCCTTGTCGCCGCTCGATTCCCGCACCGTCTTGCGGAACTGCGGAGGCAGCACAAAGCGGCCCTTGTCGCGTAGCAGCGAAAAGCCCGTCCCATTGTAGCTGTATGGCTGCGACGCCATCGTGCCCCTAATCCCGCAAAGGGTTACTCCCCGGATCGGCACGATTTCCCCCACCGCCAGCCGCGCATTCCTCGCGACCGACCGACCGCCCGAGACGCGGCAGGATCATCCGTTCCGACAGACGAACTTCTTACCGTCAGAGGGCTGACGAGGGAAGGGCAAATCGGGGATTAGACGGGAAAACACGGAAAAAATGAGATGAGTACAGAAGAATTACCGCATCATCTCCAAAAGTTCCTTATACGTTCCCCCTAATACCGCAGATTTCCGTGATGGCGCGCCGAATCCCGCTCGTCCCCCGCTTTCCCCGATGAGCGAAATTGTTTCCCCCCGGGAACCGTCGGAAGCCCATTTTCGGGCACCATGCAATGGATTCGGCCGCCCCCGACAGGATTTTCCCGTAATTTCCCGTTTTGCGTCCGAATCACATGCCGGAATCGATTCCGCTTCGCCGGAGAAGGCCGGACGATGTCCGATCGGGGAGCGCCGGAGCGACCGGAATCGCACAGCCGGCCTCAGTGCTGGATCGGATGCTTGCTCGCGACGGTGGGATCGGCGGCGGGGACGACGCCGATGTCGGCCAGGGGATCGCTGGCGGGACGGGTGCTCGGGCTCGCGGCGGCCTCAGGCGCGATATGGGTGTCCTCAGCCAGCTTCGCGCGGTCCATGATGATGTTGGCGAGCCCGACGAGGAGCAGCATGGCGGTGAGGCCGAACAGGCCGATCTGCAGGCGATGCACGGCCTGCGCGCGCAACGTACGCGCCGGCGAGGGCACGTAGGGTTGGGGCGTTGCGACCGGCTCCACCAGGTTCGACTGGATTTTTTGCGCCATTACGGCCCGTCTAGCCGATCAGGCGAGCCAGGGAAAGACCGGAAGCTTCTTCGATTCGAGCCAGTCGCGGTTGTAGAGCGAGGAGAGGTAGCGGAAGCCGGTATCCGCCAGGATCGTCGCCACGCGCGCCTCCTTGCGCCCCTCGGCCACGAGCTTGCGGCCCAGCGCCACCGCCCCGGCGACATTGATGCCCGACGAAAGGCCGAGGCACAGCCCCTCCTCCGACAGCAGCCGGCTCACCCATTCGAGGCCCTCCTCGTCCGAGATGCGGAACTGCGTGTCGATCGGCGCGCCTTCGAGATTGGCGGTGATGCGGCTCTGGCCGATGCCCTCGGCCGCCGAGTTGCCCTCGGCCTTGAGTTCGCCGTGCGCGTAATAGTTGTAGAGCGCCGCCCCATGCGGGTCGGTCAGCGCGATGACGATGTTCTCGTCGAAGGCCTTGAGGCCCATGCCGACGCCGGCGATCGTCCCGCCGGTACCCGCCGCGCAGGTAAAACCGTCGATCCGGCCCTCGAGCT
This sequence comes from Novosphingobium sp., assembly GCA_041677785.1. Taxonomy (GTDB): domain Bacteria; phylum Pseudomonadota; class Alphaproteobacteria; order Sphingomonadales; family Sphingomonadaceae; genus Novosphingobium. The sequence continues at coordinate 58,576 of JBAYPJ010000007.1, forward strand.
GCTGCCACAGCTCGGGCGCGGTGCTTTCGATGTGCGCCTTGCGGTTGGCGATATTGTCGAACTGGTTGGCCCAGACCGCGCCTTCCGTCTCTTCGGCCAGCCGGCGCGAGGTGTGGACGAAGTGGCCGGGGTTGGAGAACGGCGCGGCCGGGACCAGCACCAGTTCGGCGCCCAGCGCGCGCAAGGTGTCCATCTTCTCGCGCGACTGCGTCTCGGGCATGACGATGACCGACCGGTAGCCCAGAGCGTTGGCGACGAGCGCCAGGCCGATCCCGGTATTGCCCGCGGTGCCTTCGACGATCGTGCCGCCCGGCTTCAGCGTGCCCCTGGCTTCCGCGTCGCGCACGATCCACAGCGCCGCCCGGTCCTTCACCGAGGCGCCGGGATTGGCGAACTCGCACTTGCCCCAGATTTCGCAGCCCGCTGCCTGACTCGGTCCCTTGAGCAGAACCAGGGGAGTATTGCCGATGAGATCGAGCGAGCTGCGCTGGGGAACGGGTGCGGTCATGCCTGAGCACGTAGAGCGAGCGGGCGCTGCGATCAATGGGGCGTGCGGACCTAATATCGCCCTGTCCCGGCCTTCAGGCACGCGAACAAGGCCCTGCCCCGGAACTCGCCCGGGGTCGCTGGCCGCACCGGCGCGGCGTTCATCCCAGCCGGCGGCTGTCCCGGCTTTCGCCGGGACGGCGAACCGGATCAGTCTTCCTGGGCGATCGTGACCTTGAGGCCTTCGAGCGCCTCCGTCACCGGCACCTGACAGGACAGGCGCGAATATTCGTTGCGGTGGTCCGAGCTGTCGAGCAGGTCGTTCTCGTCGTCGCTCATGGCCGGAATCTTGTCCATGAAGGACGCATCGATGTGCACGTGGCAGGTGGCACAGCTACAGCAGCCGCCGCACAGCGCGAGCAGTTCATCGAAGCCGTTGTCGCGGATGACTTCCATCAGCGTCCGGCCCAGCGGTGCCTCGATGCCGCGCTCCGCACCGGCCTGGTCAACGACAGTAATCTGCGGCATGTCCCTTTATCCCCTTTGATCCACACTATATCGGTGTTCGCCCGGGGCTGCTAATCGCTGCCACCGGCTTTGGCAAGTGGACGAGGGGCCGGATGGGATTAGCGGAAGGCGCGCTGCGCGAAGGGTTGGACGCCATCGCCGCGCGCGAGCCGGGCATCGCCCGGGCACTGGCGATCGCCGGCTATCCCGAGCCGCGAATCCGCCCCGCCGGCTATGCGACGCTGCTGCGCACGATCGTCGGCCAGCAGGTGAGCGTGGCGGCCGCCGCCTCGGTCTGGGCCCGGCTGGAATCGCTGCTCGGCCCCGACGTTCCCGCCCGGGCCCTGCTCGCCGCCGATTTCGACAGCTTGCGCGCCTGCGGCCTGTCGCGCCAGAAGCAGGGCTATGCCCGCTCGCTCTGCGAACTGGTGGCGAGCGGCGCGCTGGAGCTGAACGCCCTGCCGCGCGATGACGAGGAAGCGATCGCCCAACTCGTCCGGATCAAGGGCATCGGCCGCTGGTCGGCCGAGATCTACCTGCTTTTCGCCGAGGGCCGGCCCGACATCTGGCCGGCGGGCGACCTCGCCGTGCAGGCGGGCCTGCACAAGCTGCTCGGGCTCTCCGCCCGGCCGAGCGAGAAGGAAACGCGCACGCTGGCGGAAGGCTGGCGGCCGCATCGCGGCGCGGCGGCGATCTTCACCTGGCACTGCTACAACAATCCGGCGCTTTGAACGGGGCGGCGCCGGGAAAGGGAAAAACACCATGGGCAGGACGATCTTCATCACCGGCGGCGCATCGGGCATCGGCCGCGCGGTGGCGCGGCACTTCGCCGCGCGCGGCTGGCGCGTCGGGCTGGGCGACGTGGACGAGGCGGGCATGGCCGAAACGCTGGCGCTGCTGCCCGCCGGCGCCGGGTCGGCCTGCCCGCTCGACGTGCGCGATCCGGCGCAGTGGGCCGACGCGCTCGGCCGGTTCGCCGGCGAGTCGGGGCGGATCGACGTCCTGTTCAACAATGCCGGCATCGCCTACGGCGGCGACCTTCTGGCCCTTTCCGAGGACGAGATCGACCGGCTGATCGCGGTGAACCTGCGCGGCGTGCTCAACGGCGCGCGGGCCGCCCATCCCCATCTCCGGCGAACCGCGCCGGGAAGCTGCCTGCTCAACACCGCCAGCGCCGCCGCGCTCTACGGCACCGGCGGCATCGCCGTCTATTCGGCCACCAAGTCCGCCGTGCGGGCGATCACCGAGGCGCTCGACGGCGAATGGGAGGCCGACGGCATCGCCGTGCGTTCGCTGATGCCGAGCTTCATCGACACGCCGCTGCTCGCCGGCCCCGCCAACGCCTCGACCAGCCGCGCCAAGCGCGACGCGGTCGTCGCGGCCGGGCTGGAGTTCACGCCCGTGGAGCGAGTCGCCGAGGCCGCGTGGGATGCAGTGCACGGCGGGCGCCTACACACATTGGTGGGCAAAACGGCGCGGAAGCTGGGGTTCGCCGCCAGATGGGCGCCCGGCATCATCCGGCGGCGCGGCAAGGCGATCCGGTCCTCGGGATAGCGCGATCCCGCCTTTCCTGCATGGAGACCATCACAGCAGGCGGTCGATCGCCCGCGCCATCTGCACGTCGCGCGTGCTGAGGCCGCCGGCGTCGTGCGTCGTCAGCGTCACGTGGACGCGGTTGTAGACGTTCGACCATTCGGGATGGTGGTCGGCCTTCTCGGCCAGCAGCGCAACGCGCGTCATGAAGGCGAAAGCCTCGGAAAAGTCGGCGAACCGGAAATCGCGCGCGATAGCGAGGCCGTCTTCGCGCAGCCTCCAGTCGGGCAGCACGGCCAGCGCCGCTTCGCGCTCGGCATCGGTCAGGCGGGCAATCGACATGGTTTTCGGCTCCTTGGCATCGGCAGGGCTTTCCCCTAACGCACCCGGCCATGCAAGGATGCAGTCTCGCCGCTGACGACCTGGCCTGCCGGCGCGGCGACCGGCTGCTGTTCGCCGGGCTGTCGCTGTCGCTGGCTGCGGGCGAGGCGCTGCATATCCTCGGTGCCAACGGCATCGGCAAGTCCAGCCTGCTGCGCATCCTCGCCGGGCTGCTGGCGCCCTTCGCCGGCACGGTGGCGCGCACCGGCGACGTCGGGCTGATCGACGAGCGGCCCGCGCTCGATCCGCACCAGCCGCTCGCCCGCGCGCTGGCCTTCTGGCAGCGGATGGACGGCGCGGCCGACAACGCGCTGGCGCGGCTCGGCCTCGCCCATCTCACCGACGTGCCGGTGCGCTACCTTTCCACCGGCCAGAAGAAGCGCGCCGCGCTGGCCCGCCTGCTCGGCCAGGCGGCGCCGGTCTGGCTGCTCGACGAGCCGCTGAACGGCCTCGACCGCGACGCGGTGCGGCTGGCCCAGGCGCTCGCGGCCGAACATTGCGCGGCCGGCGGCATCTGCGTGGTCGCCTCGCACCAGGGCTTCGCGCTGCCGGGCATGCGGACGCTGGCGCTGGCGGACTACGCGGCATGATCGCCCGGCTGGGCGCGCTGCTGCGCCGCGACCTTGGGCTGCTGCTGTTCGGCCGGCGCGGCGGCACGGTGCTGCCGGTGCTGTTCTTCCTTGCCGTCGCCATGCTGTTCCCCTTCGCCGTGGGGCCCGAGCCGCAGCTCCTTTCGCGCACCGGCGGCGGGGTGATCTGGGTGGCGGCGCTGCTCGCCGCGATCCTGCCGCTCGACCGGCTGATCGAGCCCGACATCGAGCTGGGCTTCTTCGACCAGTGGGCGCTGCGCGGCATTTCCGAGGAATGGGTCGTCGCGGTGCGCGTGCTCGCCCACTGGCTGAGCTTCGGCCCGCCGCTGATGCTGGCGAGCCTGATCGCCGCCGCGCTGCTGGGGCTCGACGGCGTGAGCCTGCGCACGGTCGAGTTGGGCCTGCTGGCCGGCACGCCGGGTCTTGCCGCGCTGGGCGTCACCGTCGCCGCGCTGACGGCCGGCCTGCGCGGCGGCACGGCGCTGGCCGGGCTGCTGGTGATCCCGCTGGCGGTGCCGCTGCTGATCTTCGGCGCGGGCAGCCTCGCCACCGGCGGCGACAGCGGAATCGCGCTGACCGGTGCGGTGAGCCTGGTCCTGCTGGCGATAGCGCCTTTCGCGGCGGGTGCGGCTATTCGGGGAGCGCGGGGCTGAGGCCGCGCATGGCCTTCGCCAGCCTCAATCGTAAGGCGGCTTGTGCAGGCCCTTGGGGCTCAGCGTGAAAATCTCGCAGCCGTCCTCGGTGATGCCGATCGAATGCTCGAACTGCGCCGAGAGCGAGCGGTCGCGCGTCACCGCGGTCCAGCCGTCGTCGAGCAGCTTCACCGGCGGCTTGCCGAGGTTGATCATCGGCTCGATGGTGAAGAACATGCCGGGCTTGAGTTCGGGGCCGGTGCCCGCGCGCGCGGCGTGGATCACCTCGGGGGCGTCGTGGAACAGCCGGCCGAGGCCGTGGCCGCAGAATTCGCGCACCACGCCGTAACGGTGCCCCTCGGCATAGCGCTGGATGGCCGCGCCGATATCGCCGAGCCGATTGCCCGGCCGGGCCTGGGCGATGCCGAGCATCAGGCACTCATGCGTCACCTCGACCAGCCGCCGCGCCTTCAGCGAGACGTCGCCGACGAGGTACATCCGGCTCGAATCGCCGTGCCAGCCGTCGAGCAGCGGGGTCACGTCGATGTTGACGATATCGCCGTCCTTCAGCGTCTTGTCCGAGGGGATGCCGTGGCAGACGACGTGGTTGATCGAGATGCAGCAGCTATGCTGGTAGCCGCGATAGCCGAGCGTGGCCGGCACCGCGCCGCCGTCGAGCGTCATCTGGCGGACGACATCGTCGATATGGTCGGTGCGCACGCCGGGCTGCACCAGCGGAGCCAGCGCATCGAGGATTTCCGCCGCCAGCCGGCCGGCACGGCGCATGCCCTCGAACGCATCGGGGCCGTGGAGCTTGATCGTGCCGTCGCGCAGGCCGGTCTCGTCGGCAGCGACTACTTGGTACTGAGTCATGCCCGCCATGTAGCGAACATGGCGCCGGATTGCGAGGCCCGGCGTCAGCGTCCCGTCGCAAAGGCGGCGCGGTATCCGGGCTTCACCGCCGCCAGCACCGCCTGCGTGACGGGCAGCGTCACCTCATAGTCGCCCTCGGCATAGGGCCCGGCCTCGTAAGGCGCGACCAGCACGCCCACGCGGTCGAACGCGCGGCCGGACGA
>JBAYPJ010000008.1:0-61672 GCA_041677785.1 Novosphingobium sp.
CTGGCGAAGCCCATGACCTTCTCGACCCCGGCGCGGTTGTACCAGCTCCGGTCGAACAGCACGATGTGCCCCCGCGTCGGCAGGTGCGGGACATAGCGCTGGAAGTACCACTGCCCCGCCTCGGCCTCGCTCGGCTTGCCCAGCGCGACGATGTGGCACTGGCGCGGGTTCAGGTGGCTGGCGATGGCGCTGATCGCCCCGCCCTTGCCGGCGGTGTCGCGTCCTTCGAACAGCACGACGATGCGCGCGCCGGTGGCCTCGGCCCAGCGGGCCATGGCGACCAGTTCTTCCTGCAGCGGCTCGATCAGCTCCTGGTATCGCTTGCGCTTGAGCCTGCCCATGCCGCCGCCTCCTATGTGCTGAGCAATACGATCGCGAGAAGCCCCGCCGCGATACGATACCACGCGAAGGGTCCGAAGCCAGAGCGGCTGACGAAGGCGACGAAGGCCTTGATCACCACCAGCGCGACGATGAAGGCGACGACGAAGCCGATCGCGATCTCGTTCCAGCCGACCGGGCCCAGCCCTTCGGCAAGCGCCTGGCGGTTGTCCCACAGTTCCAGCGTGGTCGCGCCCAGCATCGTCGGCACGGCGAGGAAGAAGCTGAATTCGGCGGCGGTGCGCCGATCGACGCCCATCGCCAGCGCGCCCATGATCGTCGCGCCCGAGCGGCTGACGCCGGGAATCATCGAGACGCACTGGAACAGGCCCACGCCCAGCGCCTGCCGCGCGGGAAGCTGCGCGACACCGCTCGGCCCGTCGGGCTTCGCCCAGCGCTCGATCAGCAGGATGGCGATGCCGCCCACGATCAGCGCCCAGCCGACCACCATCGGGCTGCCGAGCATCACGTCGATATAGTCCTTGAGCAGCAGGCCGAGCACCGCCGAGGGCAGGAAGGCGATCAGAATGTTGCGGACGAAGGCCACGCTCATCGGCTGCCAGCTCAGCAGGCCCGTACCGACCGCCCAGAAGGTGCGCCAGTACTGCACCACCACCGCCAGAATCGCGCCGAGCTGGATGACGACGTTGAACACCTTCCAGGTGGCGGCGTCGTACCCGAATATCTCAGAAGCGAGGATCAGGTGCCCGGTGGAGGAAACGGGGATGAATTCGGTGAGTCCCTCGACAATGCCGAGGAGGATCGCGGTGAAGGTCAGGTCCATGGGGGCGGGGTGATGAAGCAGCCTGCGCGCAAGTCAAGTGACGAGGCCGTCATGCCGGGGGGAAGCCGCGCGTATCACCAGATTCGCACGCGCTTTTCGGGCGGCAGGTAAAGCTTGTCGCCGGGCTTGACGTCGAACGCCGCGTACCACTCGTCGAAATTCCGCACGATGCCGTTCACCCGGTACTCCGGCGGCGAGTGCGGATCGGTGACGAGGAACTGGCGGGCCAGTTCCTCGCGCACCTTGCCGCGCCAGACCTGCGCCCAGCCCATGAAGAAGCGCTGGTCGCCGGTATAGCCGTCGATCACCGGCGCTTCCTTGCCGCCCAGCGACAGCCTGTAGGCGCGGTAGGCGAGGCTCAGGCCGCCGAGGTCGCCGATATTCTCACCCAGCGTCAGTTCGCCGTTCACGCAGGTCTTGCCTTCGTCGAACGGGCAGAAGGCGGCGTACTGGCCGACGAGCCGGGCGGTCAGCCCCTCGAACGCCGCCTTGTCCTGCGGCGTCCACCAGTCGCGCAGATTGCCGGCGCCGTCGGACTTGGCGCCCTGATCGTCGAAGCCGTGGCCCATCTCGTGGCCGATGACGGCGCCGATCGCGCCATAGTTCACCGCCGGATCGGCCGACAGGTTGAAGAACGGCGGCTGCAGGATCGCGGCGGGAAAGACGATCTCGTTGAGCGTCGGGTTGTAATAGGCGTTCACCGTCTGCGGGAACATGAACCATTCGCCGCGGTCGACCGGCTGGCCGAGGCGGCCGAGGCGGAAGGCCATGTCCCACTTCGCGGCGGCGAGCCGGTTGGCCAGCGGCTTGCCCGCGTCGATGACCAGGCCGTCATAGGTCTTGTACCTGTCGGGCGCGCCGATCTTGGGGGTGAAGGCGGCCAGCTTGGCCTCCGCCTCCCGCCGCGTGGCCGGGCCCATCCAGGTGAGGTCGGCGAGGTTGGCGGCCATCGCCTTGCGCAAGTTGGCGACGAGATCGTCCATCGCCGCCTCGTTCGCCGGCGGAAAATAGCGCGCGGCGTAGACTTCGCCGAGCAGTTCGCCGATCTGGCTTTCGACCGCGCTGATGCCGCGCCGCCAGCGCGCCCGCTGCACCTGCTGGCCGCCAAGCAGCGTGCCGTAGAAGGCGAACTGCGCGTCGTCGATGTCCCTGGGCAGCACGCTGGCGTGGTCGCTGAGGAAGTGCGCGGCGAGATAGGCCTGCCACGTCGCCAGCGGCGTCGCCGCGATCAGCCTGAGCGTCGCCGGCACGCCGCCGCCGAGCTTCGCCTCCATCTCGGGCGTGAACTTCGCCGCGGCCAGTTCCTCGGCGGTGGGCGGCATCTGCTGGACGATGACATCGCCGACCGCATCGGCGCCCAGGTCCCTCAGGAACGCGCGCATGAACCCGCGCGGCTCGAGCGCGTCCAGTTCGGCGAGCGTGAGCTTGTTGTAGGTAAGGTCCCGGTTGCGCGAGAGCGCGCGGTCCCACGCCTCGCGCGCCATCGCGGTTTCCAGCTCGAACACCGCCTGCGCCGCCGCGCGGGCGTCGGCATGGCCCGCCCGGCCGAGCAGGAACGTCAGGTAGTCGAGATACCTGGCGCGGATATCGCGGTACTTGGGCGTGTCGAGCAGGTAATAGTCGCGGTCCGGCAGACCGAGGCCGCTCTGCCCGACATAGAGCGCATAGCGATCACTCTGCTTCGCGTCGGCATCGACCCCGGCGTCGATCGGCGAGGCCAGCCCGGGCGTGGCGAACAGGGCAACGAGATCATCGGTGGTCCGCGCCGCGGCGATGCGGTCCAGCATCGGGCGCGCAGGGGCGAGGCCCGCCTGCTCGATCGCGCCGACGTCCATGAACGCCTTGTAGGCGGCGGCGACGCGCGCCTGCGGCGTGCCCGGCGCGGGCTTGCCGGCGACGAGTTCGTCGAGGATCGCGTGCAGCCGCTCTTCCGACAGGTCGCGCAGGGTGATGAACGAGCCGATGCGCGTCTTGTCGGGCGGGATCGGCGTCGCATCCTCCCACTTGCCGTTGACGTAGCGGTCGAAGTCGTCGCCCGGTTTCGCGGCGGTGTCGATCCACTGCGTCTGGACGCCGAAGCGGCCCCATTCGCCCGCGGCGGGCGTCTCGGCCAGCAGCGGGGCGGAGAGCGAAAGCGCGGACACGGACGCGGCGACAAGGGCAGACAGACGGCGGCGGATCGGCGGCATGGAAACTCCTTCCTGAAGGCAGGATTGCAGAACGGCGGAGATTACGGGCTGCTGAACGAAGCCGGACAAGTCATCCGACCGACGTGAACTGCCGCTCGTCGAACTGCAGCGAGGCGAGCCGCGCGTAGAGCCCGCCGGCGGCGATAAGCTGGTCGTGCGTACCCTGCTCGACGATGCGGCCCTTGTCCATGACGACGATGCGATCCGCCTGGCGCACGGTGGCGAGGCGGTGGGCGATGACCAGCGTGGTGCGGCTGGCCATCAGCCGGTCGAGCGCCTCCTGCACCAGCCGCTCGCTTTCGGCGTCCAATGCGCTGGTCGCCTCGTCAAGCAGCAGGATCGGCGCCTCGCGCAGCAGCGCACGGGCGATGGCGATGCGCTGGCGCTGCCCGCCCGACAGGCGCGCGCCGTCCTCGCCGAGGAACGTGTCCAGCCCCTCGGGCAGTTCGCGCAGGAAGCCTTCGGCGTTGGCGGCGCGGGCCGCGTCCCAGATCGCCTCGTCGCCGGCGTCCCAGTTGCCGTAGCGCAGGTTGTCGCGCGCGCTGGCGGCGAAAAGCACGCCCTCCTGCGGCACCAGCGCGATGCGGCGGCGCACGTCGGCCGGATCGGCCGAGGTCAGCGGCACGCCGTCGAGCTTCACCGCGCCCGAAAGCGGATCGTAGAACCGCTCGGCAAGCTGGAACAGCGTCGACTTGCCCGCGCCCGAAGGACCGACGATGGCCACCGTCTCGCCCGGCTCCACGGTCAGCGAGAAATCGTTGAGCGCGGCGTGCTCGGGCCGCGAGGGATAACGGAAGGTGACGCGCTCGAAGGCAATCTGGCCGCGCGGCTCGGGCAGCGCTACGGCGCGTGCCGGCGGAGCGATCGCCGGCTTCTCGTTGAGCAGCTCGTTCAGCCGGCCCGCCGCCCCGGCGCCGCGCAGCAGATCGCCGTAAACCTCGGTCAGCGAACCGAAGGACCCGGCGACGAGGCCGCCGGTGATGACGAAGGCGGCGATCGTGCCGCCGCCGATATCGCCGCTCGCCACCGCCAGCGCGCCGCGCCACATCAGCACGACGAGCGCACCGAAGATCAGCACCATGATCGTCGCGGTCATCGCCGCGCGGATGGATATGCGCCGCTTCGCCGTGGCGAAAGTGCGCTCGACCATCTCGGCGAAGCGCGTGCGCTCGCGCTCCTCCTGGTTGAACGCCTGGACGACGCGCATCGCGCCCAGCACTTCGGAAGTCAGCGCGCCGATGCCGGCGACGCGGTCCTGGCTGGTGCGCGAGACCCGGCGCAGCCGCCGGCCGAACCAGACGATCGGCAGCACCACCAGCGGGATGCCGACGACAAGCCCCGCGGTCAGCGCCGGGGCCAGGAAGAACAGGTAGATGACCCCGCCGACCCCGGTGATGAAGTTCCTGAGCGCCACCGAAACCGTCGTGCCCACCACCTGCTCGATGATCGCCGTATCGGAGGTCATGCGCGAGGATATCTCCTTCGGGCTGTTCGTCTCGAAGAAGCTGGGCGACAGGCGCAGGAGGTTCTCCTGCACCTTGAGCCTGAGGTCGGCGACGACCCGCTCGCCGAGCCAGGAGACGAAATAGAACCGCACCGCGGTCGCCAGGCCCAGCACGATGACGATCATCAGCAGGTAGCGGAAAGCGCTGTCGATCGTCGCGGCCGCGGCGTCGGGGCCGAAAGCCTGGTCGATGATCGCCTTGAACCGGGCGGGAATCGCGATCGTCGCCGAGGATGTCGTGAGCAGCGCGGCAAAGGCGATGGCGATCTGCTTGGGATAGGCCAGCGTCAGCTTCCAGACCATCCGCAACGGCCCCAGAGAGCGCGCGGGCCTGGCTTCCGGCGCGCCGGCCTCGGCGGAAAGTGGCGCTTCGGGCTCGGGACTGTCGGCGGTCATCGCGCGCCCTTACAACCTCGCTCGCGCAAGGGAAACCCACAGTCGCGCCCCGCCCCCGCCCACGGCGCGGCCTTGTGCGCCGCACCAGGAAATTGCCGCATTGCACAACGGCCGTTTCGGGCCCAGATTGGCAACAGACACAAGGAGTCGTCCATTGCTCTACAAGGCCTACGAACTGCAGCGCGCCATGCTGACGGGGGCGAGCGTATGGGCGTCGATCACGGCGGAAATGCTTTCCAGCCCCGCTTCCCCGGCCGGCTGGTTCGGCTTAGGCCCGGTCATGGCCTCCGCGCTCGACGTCTTCGCCCATGCCGCCGCGCCGCGCGGCAAGCCCGCCTTCGGGATCGAGAGCGTGACCGTGGACGGGCAGACCCACACCGTGACCGAGGCGATCGTCCTCCACCGCCCCTTCGGCAACCTGCTGCGCTTCACCCACGACGGCTTGCCCGCCGACGCCCCCAGGCTGCTGATCGTCGCGCCGATGAGCGGGCACTATGCCACGCTGCTGCGCGGCACGGTGGCGCGCATGGTCGAGCGGGCCACCGTCTACATCACCGACTGGGCCGACGCGAAGATGGTGCCGGTCGAGGCCGGGCGCTTCGACCTGGACGACTATATCGACTACCTGATCGGGTTCCTGGAATTCATCGGGGCGAACACGCACGTCATGGCGGTCTGCCAGCCTTCGGTGCCGGCGTTGGCCGCAACGGCGATCATGAACGCGGCGGAGCATCCCTGCCGGCCGGCGACGCTGACCATGATGGGCGGCCCGATCGACACGCGCGAGGCGCCTACCAGCGTCAACGACCATGCCACCACCCGGCCGCTGAGCTGGTTCGAGGACACCGTCGTCACCACCGTGCCGGCGATCTATCCGGGCGGCGGCCGCAAGGTCTATCCGGGCTTCCTCCAGCTCGCCGGCTTCATGTGGCAGAACATCCACACGCACCTGATGAGCCACTACCAGATGTTCCAGCACCTGGTCGAAGGCGATGGCGAAAGCGCCGATGCGACCAAGGCGTTCTATGATGAGTACCGTTCGGTCTGCGACATGACCGCGGAGTTCTACCTGCAGACGGTCGACCACGTGTTCCAGCGCCATTCGCTGCCCCGGGGCGAGTTCGTCCACCGCGGCCGGGCGATCGATCCCGGCGCGATTCGCGATACCGCGCTGCTCGCCATCGAGGGCGAGCGCGACGACATCTCGGGCATCGGCCAGACGCGCGCGGCGCTGACGCTCGCCACCGGGCTGTCCGAGACGCGCAAGAAGTACCACCTCGCCCCCGAGGTCGGCCATTACGGCATCTTCAACGGCAGCAAGTGGCGCAAGGGCATCGCCCCCGTGGTCGAGGACTGGATGGCCCGGCACGACAAGGCGCGATTGCAGGCGGCGGCTTAGGGTCCAAACCCGATCAGGTCGTCATCAAGGCAGCGAGCGAGCTGGGCGATTCGGATATCGCGCAGGTCTCCTAGTGACTCGGCGCCATGCGCGTCGCCAGGTCTCCCAGAGCGGCGGCCATCTTGCCGCCCAGGCCGGGCTCGATCGCGGAATCGGCGATCGCGCGCGTCATCGCGTCGGCCCATTCGCGGGCGGTTCCGTCGTCGATCTCCACGCCCTTGTGCGCGGACATCATGCACCGGCCGGGGTGTTCCTCGAACCAGTCGCGCGGGCCGCCCAGCCAGGCGGCGAGGAAGCCGGCGAGCGACTGGCGCATCGGGGCGAGGTCGGGCGCATGCAGCGCCCGCAACCGCGTGTAGCTTTCGTCCTCGTCAAGCAGATCGTAGAACCGCTCGACCACCTGCCGCACCGCGGGCATGCCGCCTACGAGATCGAAGGGTGTCCGGCTTTCCTGCCGCGCGTTCTCTGCCATCGTTTCCAGCTCCATTCACGTAAATGCCCTGCGGCGGCGCTGCTGCCGGTCACGGCTGTTGCGCCGCCTCTCCTTGCTTGCGCTTGCTCCGCCTGCTGCCGTAGCCCGCGCCGTGGTCCAGCGTACCGAACATCCAGTCGTAGAGCAGCGAGATGGTCGCAAAGTTGCCGCCGGTAAACTTCGCGTGATGGTGGTGGTGCATCTTCGACATATAGCTCAGGTACTTGAACGGAAAGCGATCCGTCTGCCACAGGTCATGGTTGTGCAGGTTGATCTGCGAAAAGGCGACCCAGGTGATCACGATCGTCACGACATGGAATTCGCCCATGAAGCGCGCCAGCACGAAGATGCTGACCGCGTAGAGGCCCAGACCCAGCGCCACCTCCAGCGGATGGATGAAGCTCGAATCGCCGCGGCAGGGATTGTGCTGGCGGTGATGGACGGCGTGCACCCACATCAGCGGGCCGCCCATGAACCCGCCGTCGTGGAACAGGAAGCGGTGCACGAGGTAATAGAAGAAGTCGTAGAACATCAGGATGACGACGATATCCCGCAGGATCCGCCACCAGGGCTGCGGCTCGATCGTCAGGCAGAACGGCAGGACAAGCCCGAAGATCACCACCCAGTAGGTCAGCCCCCACTTGCGGTTCCACTTCTGGTTCGCCGCATAGTTGGGCCGCTCCATCTTCTGCCGGTACGCGTCGCGATTGAGCTTGTGGGCATCGCGGAACGCGGGGACGAGCAGCACGAGTTGCTTGCCCAGCAGCGACACCACGCCGATCCCCAGCGCGGCGGCGAGCGAGAGCTTCCACTGATAGGCGTCCAACAGCGTTTCGAGGAATGCAGCGTCCATGGGCTTGCCTGTCGGTCCTTCCGCCGGGGCCGCCGCTCGTCACCGGACGGCGCGGCTCGTTCATGGATGGATCGTAGGCATGGCCGCGCGCGGCCCGCATTGATTGAACGCAAAATTGCGCAGGCCCGCCCCAGGGGGCAGCGGGGCGCGGGGCAGCGGGACGAGGGGCAGCGGGCGGGGGCCCGGCCCGCCGCCGCCGCTTGCGGTCTTCCTCAGAGGTCCAGATTGAACAGTTCGGCCGCGTTGCGTTCCAGCACCCGCCTGCGCGTGTCGTAGTCGTGGCCGCCCAGTTGCTCGGCCAGCTTCTCCTGCACGCCGGGATAGAGCGAGGTCGGGTGCGGGAAGTCGGTCTCGAACATCACCCGGTCGATGCCGATCTCCTCCAGCATATGTTGCGGCGCGAAAGTCTCGAACCACCACGATACCCAGAAGTTCCGGGCGAAATACTCCTTGGGCCGGCGCTTGAGGCCGTGGTCCTCGATCGTGCGCATCTCGTCGATCTGATGCTCCATCATCTCGAGCACGAAGGGCACCCAGCCGATGCCGCTTTCGATCAGGCCGATCTTCAGATCCTCGTACTTGTCGAGAATGCCCGAGACCATGAAGTTGCTCATCGTCGCGCAGACGCCCAGCGTGTGCAGCATCGCGTTGATCGGCAGGCGCTGGGTGAAGCGCAGGTTGTCCCAGATCGCCGAGCCCGCATCGAGCGAGGCGTTGATGTGGAAGTTGAGCGGCGTGCCGGTGGCGTTGCAGATGTCGAACACCTCTTCCCAGAACGGATTGATCTTGCCGTCCTGGCCGAGATAGCCGGCGATCAGCCTCTCCGGCCTGTCCGGCAGGACGATGCCCTTGAGGCCGAGGTCGACGATGCGGCGCATTTCCGCGTTCATCAGGTCCTTGTCCCAATAGGGCAGCGTGCCCATGCAGAAGATGCGGTTGCCCGATTCCGCCATGCGCTCGGCGCAGGCGTCGTTGAAGCGGCGGATCACCGCCATCGCCAGCTCGTCGTCGCCCAGCGCGACCAGCGAGCCGGCCTGGGTCAGCCCGCCGTTCTGGAAGCAGATCTGCGCCCAGACGCCCATCTCGTCCATTTCCTCAAGGCGCGGCTTCACCAGGTAGGAACCGGGGTGGATTTCGTCGTAGGTGGTGTAGGCCAGCTTGCCCAGCAGCTTGTCGCGCCCCTTGCTGATGACGTTGCCGCCGAGCGAGCCGAAGTCCCTGTCGCCGATGAACCAGCGGTCGCCCTTGTCGGTGCGCACCACGCGCGGCAGCTTGCCCTTGAGGCTGGCCGGCGCGTCCTTCTGGAACAGGTCCGGCGGCTCGGTGAAATGGGTGTCGCAATCGACGATCCTGATGCCGTTGAACAGCGGATGCGTGCCCTTGTGATAGGTCGAGTGATCGATCTCGCGGACGAAGCCGCCGGCGGAGCGACCTTCCTCGAGCCAATAGAACTTGGCGTCGTCCTCGCGCGCCTTGACCAGCGAAATGGATTTGGAATCGGCCATGACATCCTCCTTCGCAACCAACGTAGCGCTTGTTTGGTTGATTGGCGACGGCGATCTCGGCCGGCCGGACGCTTGAGCAGCCTTCCCGGCGGATCGGAGTGCGGAGCTTACGGCCGAAGCGCGGCGAAGAAGGCCGGGTCGGTCTGGAGCTTGGCCGTTTCCATCTGCGTGCGGCCGGCCATGGTGAAAACGCGCCGCCGGAACCGCCAGCCTTCTGCCCGACGGACGAGCGCGTCCTCATAGCGGCCGAAGATCACGTTGAGGTCCCGCGCGCCGCGCCGCACGGTCAGCTCGACGGTGGACCAGCGCGCCGTCGCGGTATCTCCGGCGACGTCGATCAGACCGCCGTGGGCGATGATCTGCAGCAGTTCGAAGGCGGCGAAAGTCTGGCGCATGCCATCCTCGATGGCCTGCCGCCCCTGCAGTTCGGCGCCGGCGATCGCCACCGACCCGTCCTCGGCATAGACCGAGGCCGCCCGCGCCGCATCGAGGTGCGTCAGGGCATCGCTGTAAAGCGCGACGAGCCGCCGGATCGCATCCTCGTCGACCAGTCGCTGCAGATCCCGGTCCATGATCCCCCTGTAGTTTGCCTGTTGCCGCTTGCCGGCCGCATCGTACCGCCGACCGCCGCGCGGTCAATCAATCGGACGCGACGGTCCGCCCCACCGGCCGGCTGCCGCCGCTGACGTATTGCCGGATATGCGGCCGCCCCTCGATCAGCCGTGCGGTTTCGGGCAGCGATGCGACCACCCAGGGGCTCGCCAGGTGCGCCGCGTGGACCGCGGCATCGCGATAGACCTCGACGACGACATAAGTGTCGGGCTCGTCGGCGCTCCGGGCGAAGTCGTAGTGGACGACGCCCGGCTCGTGCGCGCGGGTCATGGCCACGACATGCGCCAGCAGCGCCTCCAGGGCGGCCGCGTTCTCGGGCCTGACGCGAAGGTGGGCGATAAAGGTGATCAAGGCGGCTTGCCCTCCTGCCGCAAGCGGTACGTCAGGGGCACGCGCCCGTCCAGCGCCCGCCGACACGGGATCGCACGTGACAAGCCCCGGCCGCAGGCCTAAGGCCGCCGCCATGCAGGCCTTGCGCGCCCTTGCCCATACTCACCGCCGGCTGGCGCTGCTGCTGGTGCTCTGCGCGCTCGCGCTCAAGGCGCTGGTTCCGGCGGGGTTCATGCCGGGCCAGCAGGGCACGACCATCACCATCGAAATCTGCGCCGACGCATCCGGCAGCATCGCGGCCCAGCAGATCGTGATCCCCCGGGCCGACGCGAAACAGGACCACGGCAAGGACGGCACCGCGTGCTCCTATGCCGCGCTGGGCTTCGCCGCGCTGGCCGGCGCGGACGCGGCGTTGCTGGCGCTGGCGCTGGCCTTCATCCTCGCACTGGGCTTCGCGCCCGCCGTGATGCCGCCGCTGCGGCGCATTGCTTTCCTCCGCCCGCCGCTGCGCGGGCCTCCGGCGACCGCCTGACGGACCCAACCGCCCTGCAACCCTGCAGGGCCAGTACGACAGGCCGCCCCCGCATGCGTGCATGGCGGGCGCGGGAATCCCGGAAAAAAGCAGTAATCCCATGAAGACTTCCCTGACGGCTCTCGCCCTCGCGCTGAGCCTTGCCACACCCGCATTCGCCGACCCGGCCGATGCTGCTTCCGCCGACGCGCCTGCCGGCGCGCCAGACGCCCCCATCCT
This sequence comes from Novosphingobium sp., assembly GCA_041677785.1. Lineage (GTDB taxonomy): Bacteria > Pseudomonadota > Alphaproteobacteria > Sphingomonadales > Sphingomonadaceae > Novosphingobium. Next base: position 11,174 of record JBAYPJ010000008.1, read on the forward strand.
CGTCGTCGGCCAGCAGGCGCGGCCCATCGAGATCGAGCCGCGCGGCCTGGCGGTAAGCCTGGGCGACGAGCAGTTCGCCTCGGTCAACGCCTTCAACACCGAGGACCTGATGAAGTACGCGCCCGACTTCTTCGTGCGCAAGCGCTATGCCGGCGACAGCAACGGCGTCCCCGGCTTTCGCGGCACGCATTCGACGCAGAGCGCGCGCACGCTGGTGATGGTGGACGGTTTCGTCGTCTCCAACTTCCTCGGCAACAGCTTCGCCTATTCGCCAAAGTGGGGCGTGGTCGGGCCCGGTGAGGTGCGGCAGTTCGACATCGTTTATGGGCCTTATTCCTCGCGCTATGCCGGCAACTCGATGGGCGGCATCGTCGCCATCACCACGCGCGATCCGGAGCAGGCCGAGGCGTTCGTCAACGTCCAGGGCTTCGCCCAGCCCTATCGCCAGTTCGCCACCGACGACACCCATTGGGGCGGCGCGGCCGAGGCCGGGTTCGGCTTCCGCCAGACGGATGGGCCCTGGTCGGCGCGCGTCACCGCCCGCTATTTCCGCAACGAAGGCCAGCCGATGATGTTCTACGGGCTGGCCCCCGGCGGCCCGGCCGGCACCGTCGTCACCGGCGCGCTGGCCGATCCCAAGCAGCAGGAGGCCGCCGCCGCGGGCACCGGCATCGCCGGCGCGCCGGGCACGGCGAGCAACCCGATCTTCGCCGCCCAGTCCCCCGCGCGGATCACCCAGAAGCAGGCCAAGGCGAAAATCGGCTTCGACGACGGGACGATCACCGGGCAAGTGCTGTTCGCCTACTGGCACAACCTCGACGACCAGCAGGCGCCGGACTGCTACCTGCGCGATGCGGCGGGCAACGCGGCCTGCGGCGACGGGCAGGTCACATATGCCGGGACGAACTACCGCGCGGCCGGCGCCAACCGGTCGCGCACCGAACGCAGCGAATACCTGCTCGGCGGCAAGCTCGGCGCCGATCTTGGCCACGGCTGGAACGCCCGGCTGGCGCTGTCGACCTATCAGGTCGCCCGGCAGAAGGCCTATACCTCGAACGGTTATGCCAGCGGCCGGGCCAGGGGCGCGGGCAAGCTCGCCGAATCAGGGCCGACGGGCTGGTACACCGGCGACCTGACGATCGAACGCAAGGGCCGCGCGTATGACATCGCCCTGGGCGCGACGGCCAGCCTCTACCGGATCGCCACGGTCAACGCGGCGCTGCCCGACTGGACGAGCGACGCCGGGCAGGCATTCTCGACCGGGACCTTCGGCAAGACCCGCATCCTTTCGGCCTGGGCGGAAAGCGTGCTGCACCTGGCGCCCGGCGCCCGGATCACCGCCGGGGTCCGCTTCGACGACTGGCGCGCCTACGACGGGGGGCTCGGCCGGCTCGGCACCGGCGCGCTGGCGGGGCAGCCGGTCTACGCCAGCTATGCCGCGCGCCGCGAGACGGCGATCAACCCGACGCTGTCGGGCCAGATCGACCTCGACGGCACACTCGTCCAGCTCAGTCTCGCCATGGCGACGCGCTTTCCCACGGTGGGCGAACTGTTCCAGGGCAGCCTCAACGGCGACGGCACGTTCAACGCCGACAGCTTCGACCCGAACCTTAAGCCGGAGCGCAGCAAGGACGCCAACCTCCTCGTCAGCCGCGATTTCGGGCACGTGAAGCTGACCGGATCGCTGTTCTTCCAGCGGGTCGAGAACACCATCTTCCAGTTCATCGGCTTCAACCGGAACGGCGTCTCGACCAGCAGCTACAAGAACATCGACCGCACCCGTCAGTGGGGCGTCGAGGCGATCGTCGAAACACGCGACTGGCCGCTGCCGGGCGTGGCGCTGGAAGGCAACCTGGCCTGGATCGACAGCAGGACCCTGCGCAACCCGTCCGCCCCGGCATCCGAAGGCGTCCAGTTCCCGCGCATCCCTCACTGGCGGATCAACGTCGCCATGCGCCATGAATTCGCGCCCGGGCTGCAGGGCTCGCTCGGCATGCGCTATGCGAGCCGGCCGAACACCGACCTGAGCGGGCGGCAGCGCGGCGACACCTTCGGCTTCACCTCGGAGCTGTTCGCGCTCGACGCGCGGATCAACTGGACGGTCAGCGACCACCTGCGCCTTTCCGTGGGAGTGGACAACCTGACCAACGACAGGGCATGGGTCTATCACCCCTACCCGCAGCGGACCTTCCTCGTCGAAGCCGGCTGGAGGCTATGACGATGGAACAGACCTCGCTCTACCGCACGATCTGGCGCTGGCACTTCTATGCCGGGCTGTTCGTCATCCCGATGGTGCTCATCCTGGCGCTGACCGGCACCGTCTACCTGTTCAAGCCGCAGGTCGACCGCTGGGAGGAACGGAATTTCCGCAACCTGCCCGTCGCCGGCGCGGTCATGCCCGGCGCGCAGGTCAAGGCCGCGCTCGCCGCCCTTCCCGGCGCCCGGTTCCAGTCCTACCGCCTGCCCGAGGCGGAAGGCGACGCCGCGCTGGTGCTGGTCGGCCTGCCCGACGCGCCAGGCGGCGCGCGCGAGGTGTTCGTCTCGCCGCAAGGCGAGGTGGTGGGCGTGCTCGATCCCGCGCGGCGCATCATCCAGACCGCACGCGACATCCACGGCCAGCTTCTGCTCGGCCGGCGCGGGAGCTGGATCGTCGAACTGGCGGCAAGCTGGGCGATCGTCATGATCCTGACCGGGCTCTACCTGTGGTGGCCGCGCGGACAGGGGCTGGCGGGCGTGGTCTGGCCGCGCCTGCGCGCGGGCCGGCGCGTATTCTGGCGCGATCTCCATGCGGTGACGGGGTTCTGGGCGGCGGGGTTCGTCCTGGTCCTGCTCGCCACCGGCCTGCCCTGGGCGGACGTCTGGGGCAGCGGCTTCAAGGCCGTGCGGACCGAGCTGGGCTGGGTCAAAGGCCGGCAGGACTGGACCATCGGCGGCCGCGCCCCCGACGCCGGCGAACATGCCGCGCACGCCGGCCAGGACGGCGCGGCGGCGACACCCGCCGGCGCCGCGATGCCGATGGCGGGCCATGCGCACGGACACGGCATGTCGCCGGTGACGCTGGACGAGATCGCCGCGCGGGCGAGGAGCGCGCATTTGCCGTTCCCCGTGATCGTCACCCCGCCCGGCACCCCGCAGAGCTTCGGCCCGGCGCGGGCTGACTGGTCGGTGCGGTCCGACACCCAGAACCGGCCGCAGCGCGTCACGCTCAATTACGACGCGATGACCGGCCGGATGACCTCGCGCGAGGACTTTGCCGACCAGCACGTGATCGACCGGGCGGTCGGCTATGGCGTGGCCTGGCACGAAGGGCAGCTCTTCGGCTGGGTCAACCAGCTTATCGGCGTGGCCACGGCGCTCATGCTGATGACGCTGGCGATCAGCGGCTTCGTGTTGTGGCGCCGGCGCAGGCCCGAAGACGGCCTCGGCGCGCCGCCATTGCCGGCGGTTCCGGCGCGCCTGCGCGGCGTCGCGGCGATCGTCCTGCTGCTGGCGGCGCTGCTGCCGCTGCTCGCCGCCTCGCTCATCGCGCTGTGGCTGGTCGAGCGGCTGGTGCTCGCGCGCGTCCCCGCTGCGTCGCGCTGGCTGGGCCTGACGGCCTGATCAGAGCGGCGCGCCCAGGCTGACCCACCAGCCGAGCAGCAGCGCGGCGGCCAGCGCGGCCAGCGCGCGCGCCATGCCGCCGCCGGTCAGCGCAGGCGGGCCGGGGGGGATCTGCGCGTCCCGCCCCGTCAGCATCGGCGCGATCAGCCGCCGCCCGCGCAGGCGGTAATAGACGATCGCCAGCACGTGCAGCACGATCAGCGCCTGCAGCACGCTGAAGCTCAGGTGATGCACGCTGGCCGCGAGCCGGCCCTGGCTGAAATCGACCAGATGGGACAGCGGCCCCGACTCGAGGCCGTCGACATCGACCGCGAAGAGCCCCGTGCCGACCTGCACCGTCAGCGCCAGCAGCATGGCGATGACGCTGTAGCCGCCCAGCGGGTTATGCCCCGGGGCATGGATCGAAGCCTTCGGCCGGCGCAGATAGGCAATGACCGCGGCGGGCGAGCGCAGGAAGTTCCCGAAGCGGGCCGTGCTGGCGCCCGCGAAACCCCAGATCAGCCGGAACGTCAGCAGCACCAGCGCGGCCAGGCCCGCGCGATAATGCCAGTCCATCCGCCCGGTCTCGGCGCTCCACCAGGAAAAGCCCACCAACAGCACGATCGACCAGTGAAACAGGCGCGTCGGCAAATCCCAGACTTTCACAAGCTCCCCCCTCGGCGCCTCTATCGACGCGCGAAGAATAACGGCAACCGCCCGTTACGCCACCGGGAAGCGAGGATATTTTCCGGCCGGGCGAACCGTGGCACCTTGCGCGCCGCAGCGACAACGATCGGGAGAGGGTGATGGATATCGTCGACAGCCAGGTGCACCTGGGCCCCGGCGGCGCGGTCGAGATGGTGGCGGCGCTCGACGCGCTGGGGATCGCCGCCGCGCTGATCGACGAATACTGGATGGGGACGCCGGGCGAGCCGTTCTATCGTCTGGCGAACGGGGCGATGCGCACAACCTCGCCCACCGCCGAACTCGCCGCCTGGACTTATCCGGGCCGCTTTTCCTACCTCGTGCGCGTCGATCCGCGCGATCCGGAGCTGGCCGCGGTGATCCGGCTGGCCCGCGACGCGGCGCACGTGCGCGCGCTGCGCGTCTCGCCCGGCATGACCCGCGCCGAGCTGGCCGATTTCGCCGGTGGCGTCTACGATCCGGTGTTCGCGCTCGCCGGCGAAGCCGGGCTGCCGGTCTTCGTCCATCTTGCCGGCCGAACCGATCTGCTCGAACGGGTCGTCGCGGCCTACCCCGCCTGCCGCATCGTCATCTGCCATTGCGGCATGCCGCCCGGCGCGGCGCTCTGGCCGGTCATCGCGCGCATGGAGGGCCAGCCCGACAGCGAGGCCTACTGGCGCGCGGCGGCGGCCGAACCGCACGGCGAGGCCTTCGCCCGCGTGCTGCGCGCGGCGCAGTGGCCGCAGGTGGCGCTCAAGTGGGCGCACGCGCCGGTGAGCTTCGACGCCGCCGGCTATCCCAACCTGGCTACGCGGCCCTATCTGCGCGCGGCGCTCGACGCCTTCGGTGCGGAGCGGGTGATGTGGGCAAGCGACATATCGGCCAACCAGACCGGCGAAAGCTGGGCCGAACTGCTCTTCGCCGTGGCCGGCAATCCCGAACTGACGGCGGCGGAACGCGCCCTGGTGCTGGGCGGAACCGCGCGCCGCTGGCTGGATTGGCCGGGTTAGGATCTGCTCCGCCTGAGAGCCTGATCCGCTTGCGTGGAAGCGGCGCGGGGCCGGTGCCGTATCCGATTCAGCAAGGCTGACTCGACCGCCCGCCTCGCCGGGTTCGCGATGGGCATCGCCCCGATCACGTGCTAGCCTTCCCAAGCAGTTGTCACCGCAACGGAAGGGATAGCGTCATGGCAGATTCATCGCAGCGCAGCGAGCCCACCGGTCCGGACGGCGGCAGCACCCCCGCCGGCTGGCCGCTGCCGGCCTCGCTGTTCGGCCTCGACGGCCCGTTCGCGGACTTCATGCGCTCGGCCGGCCCTTTCGCGCTGCTCCAGCAGAACATGGAGCTTTGCCGCAACCTGTTCGACATCGCGCTCGGCACCTCGAAGATCGCGCCCGACCCGCGCGACTGGCGCTTCCAGGACGAGACCTGGACCAGAAATCCCTTCTACCACCGGCTCGCGCAGGCGTACCTCGCCATGACCGAGGCGGTCGAGAAGATGATCCCCGACGACCTTTCCGACGACAACCACGCCCGCGCCCAGCTTGCCGCCGACATCGTTACCAGCGCCTTTGCGCCGACCAACACGCTGTTCGGCAACCCGGCGGCCACGCTGCGCGCGATCGAGACCAGGGGCGGCAGCGTCGCCAAGGGCTTCTGCAACTTCGTCGACGACTGGCTGAACAACGAGGGCATGCCCTCGCAGGTCGACGCCTCGAAATTCCAGGTCGGCAAGAACCTGGGCGTGACGCCCGGCAAGGTGGTGCACCGAACCGAGATGTTCGAGCTGATCCAGTACGCGCCCGCCGGCGATACGGTCTACGAGGTGCCGGTGCTGCTGATCCCGCCGCAGATCGGCCGCTTCTACTTCACCGACCTCGCGCCCGGACGCAGCTTCGCCGAATATGCCGTCAGCCAGGGGCTCAACCATTTCGTCGTCTCCTGGCGCAACCCGCAGCCCGAGCACCGCGACTGGGGGCTGGAGGACTACATCGAGTCCGCGCTGGAGGCGGTGGAGACGGTCGCCGCGATCGCCGGCACGCCCCGGATCAACCTGATCAGCTTCTGCGCCGGCGGCATCCTCTCCTCGATCGTCGCCGGCTACCTCGCGCAGCAGGGCCGCGGCGAGATGATCAACACGCTGGCGCTGTGCGTGACCATGCTGAACTGGAAGGTCGACGCCTCGATCGGCGCGTTCCGCTTCCCCGCCGTGCTCAGCGTGGCCAAGGCCCAGTCGGAGATGAAGGGCGTGCTGCCGGGCAACGACCTGCACAAGGTGTTCACCTGGCTGCGGCCCAACGACCTTGTGTGGAACTACTGGGTCAACAACTATCTGATGGGCGACACGCCCGCCGCCTTCGACATCCTCGCCTGGAACAAGGACAACACCAACCTGCCGGCGAAGCTGCACAAGGACTTCCTGCGCATCTTCGAGGAGAACCTGCTGATCGAGCCCGGCCGGTTCGAGGCGATGGGCACGCCGATCGACCTGGGCAGGATCGCCTGCGACAACTTCATCGTCGGCGCGGCGACCGATCACCTGACGCCGTGGAAGGCCTGCTACCAGGCCTGCACCTTCCTGGGCGGCGACAGTACTTTCGCGCTCAGCAACGGCGGCCACGTCGCCGCGCTGGTCAACCCGCCGAGCAATCCCAAGGCGCACCACTTCATCGGCCCCGGCACCGCGCCCGACGCCGACACCTGGATGGAAACCGCAACGCGGACCAAGGGAAGCTGGTGGGAAGGCTGGGCGAAATGGGTCGCCGCGCACAGCGGCGATCGCGTGCCCGCGCCCAAGACTCTCGGCAGCAGCAAATTCCCGCCGCTGGCGAACGCGCCGGGGGAATACGTCACCCAGTAGAAACCACGCCGCTTGCACGCGAACCGGGCGGCTATTAACATCGTACTCAGTTAATTGCCGTCTTTGGCGCTGATGTGCACGTTCCGCAAAGGAAGAAGCCCTGTCTTCCATCGGGATTTGCCTGGGGGCAGAGCCCGACGGAATGAGGGGTAAGCGGATTGATCTATCTCACCTATGAAGCGCTCCGCCGCAGCACGCGCCCGATGGCCTGGCTGCTCGACCAGGGGCAGAAACTCGCCCGCGACGAACGCAACCCGGCGCGCGACACTCTGGCCATGCGGGCGCTGGCCACCGCCTGGGAACTGCCGGCGCGTGCACTCAAGGACTATGGCAAGCCGCCTTACGAGGTGTGGGAGGATCTGGGCGACCTCGAGGTGGCGGTCGACCGCGAAGTGGTCCACAGCCTGCCCTTCGCCGATCTGCTCCGCTTCAATCTGGCGGACGGCACGCAGAAGCCCAAGGTGCTGATCGCGGCGGCGCTGTCGGGCCATCACGCGACGCTGCTGCAGGACACCATCCGCGGCTTCGCCCGCGATTTCGACACCTATATCACCGACTGGAAGGACGCCCGGCAGGTGCCGCTGGCCGAAGGCGACTTCGGCTTCGACGACTATGTCGAGCACCTGATGGGCTTCCTCGAAGTGCTGGGCCCCGGCACGCACGTGGTCGCCACCTGCCAGGCGGCCCCGCCGGCGATGGTCGCCGCCGCTGTGCTCGACGAACGCAAGGCCGCGCACCGGCCGGCCAGCCTGACGCTGATGGGCGGGCCGATCGACACGCGCGTCAGCCCCAACGTGCTGACCAAGCTCACCGAAAAGGTGCCATTCAAGCTGTTCGAGAAGCTGAACATCCACAAAGTCCCGCCGGGCTATCCGGGCTCGGGCCGGCGGGTCTACCCGGGCTTCTACCAGCTCGCCGGCTTCATCGCGCTCAACCCCAAGCCGCATCTGCGCCAGTATGCCCAGTTCCCCAGGAACTCGCTGCAGGGCGACGAGGCGGCGCTGCAGAAGTTCCGCGACTTCTACGACGAATACTTCGCCGTGCTCGACATGACGGAGAGCTTCTACCTCGATACGCTGAAGAAGGTGTTCTTCGAGCACCACATCCCGACCGGCAAGATGGAGTTCCGCGACCGGCCGGTGGACTTCGCCGGGGTCGTCGACCTGCCGCTGCTGACCGTCGAGGGGGGCAACGACAACTTCTGCCCGCCGGGCCAGACCGAAGCGGCGCACACGGTGTTCAGCGGCATTCCCGCTTCGATGCGGATGAACTACATCCAGGAAGGCGTCGGCCACTACGGCGTGTTCTCGGGCTCGCGCTTCCAGAAGGACATCTACCCGGTGATCCGCGACTTCATTCATGAGGCCGCCGGCGTCACGGCGAAGGAAGACATCCCGCTCGTGCAGTGACCCTCCCCCGGAACGGGGAGGATACCCTACCGCCCCGTGAAGCGCGGCGGCCGCTTTTCGGCGAAGGCGGTGGCGGCCTCGCGGAAGTCGTCGGTCATCAGCGCGACGACCTGGACGTGGTTCTCCAGCTCGACCGCCGCCGCCAGACTGGGCGCGTGGAGGTTGGCCCACATCACCTGCTTGGTGTGCTTGACCGAATAGGGGCTGTTCTCCGCGATCATGCGCGCGCAGTCGAGCGCCCGGCCCAGGACGGCGAAAGGCTCCACCATCTCGCTGGCCAGGCCGATCGCCACCGCCTCCTCACCGGCCACGGGCCGCCCGGTCAGCATGATCTCGAACGCGCGGCCGGCGCCGACCAGGCGCGGCAGATGATAGCTGATGCCGCATTCGCCGGCGCTGAGGCCGACCTTGACCGCGCCGACGAGAAAGCGCGTCGCAGGCGTGCAGAAGCGCACGTCGGCGGCGAGCGCCAGGCCGAAGCCCGCCCCCACCGCCGCCCCGGGTACCGCCGCGATCACCGGCTGGCTGAGGCCGCGCACCGTCTCGATCAGCCCGCTGAACACCTCTTGCAGATTCATCCAGGCGACCGCTCCGTCCATTCCGGGGTGCGCCTTGAGGTCCAGTCCGGCGCAGAAGGCATTGCCCTGCGCGGCGAGCACGACCACCCGGCAGTCCGGATCGGCGCCGACCTGCCGCAAGGCATCGCGCAGCCGGCCGGCCATCGCGAGCGTCAATGCATTGCGCGCTTCCGGCCGCGCCAGCGTGACCAGCGCGATGCCGCCGTCCTGCCATTCCACCAAAACGTCGTCCGCCATACCGCCTCCTCTGGCGCCGTCCCGCGCGAATCGCCAGCTCCGGTCTGGCGGCAGTTGCGCCGGACTGCAATTTGACAGGCAGGTATGGCGATTGACTGGCGGCGCAGCCCCCCGCCGTTTCGCCCGCGTCGTTCGCCGCGCTTCTGCGCCTTCCCGTCGACGTTAACCAATTTCGATCAGATGTCGGAAAGCAAATCGGGCGCCTTTCTGCTCGTGCGGGGGCGAAAAGGAGTATCGCAATGCCCCATGGTCCGATGAACGGAGCCGCCGCCGCATCCCGTCACCCCGGGCGACCGTCCCCGGGCGGCGCTTCCCGCTGAACCCTTCCACAGCCGCTCTCCAACGGAGGCCCCCATGGCAGCCGGCAAACCGACGCGCCCCGGTCCGGGCGCGAGGGTGTTGGTCCTCGAGGACGACGTGCTCAACGCGTTCCTGATGGAAGACACCCTGCAATTCTCGGGCCACCGGGTCATCGGCCCGGCGAGGTCCATCGCGCAGGCCCTGACGCTCATCGCCACGCGCGAGATCGAAGCGGCGATCCTCGATGTCCAAATCGGCGAGAGCGTGTCCTTCGAGGTGGGATACCGGCTGGACGAGCTGGGCATTCCCTGGGCGATCACCACCGCCCATGCGCCCAGCGTCGTCGCCCCGCATTTCCCCGACGTGCCGCTCCTCTCCAAGCCGTTCACCGTCACCGAGCTGCAGGACCTGATCGCGGGACTGCTCGACGGCAGGACGGCGCGCGGCGACAGCGGCGCACCGCCGCCCCGTCCTATACCGCCTTCCCCGCGAAGAAGTCCTTGAGCATCTGCGGATCGGCGGAGAAGTCGTCGGCCAGCTTCACGCGCGCGACGCCGGTGGTCCAGGCGGTGGCGGCATAGAGCGTGACGCAGGCGATCAGTTCGGTCAGCCCGCGATGGCCGAGCAGCGCGACCGCCTGCTCGCGCGTCTTTTCGGTCAGGGCCGCGCGGCGCAGGAGCTGGACGTTGGCCGCGAACACTACGCGCTCCGCTTCGTCGGCGAAAGGGGGCTCGCGGCCATCGCCGATCGCGGCGATCAGCGCGCCGGACAGCCCCTCGCTGCGGGCGAAGGGCACGTGGAAGTCGAACTCCACCCTGGCGCCGAGCAGGGCCGAGGTGGTCAGCACGATCAGCTCACGCAGGCGGCCCGGCAGAGTCGCGCGGGTGCGCAGGGCATCGCCCAGCCGGATCATCAACGCGCCGAACTCGGGGAACTGCAGCCAGGCGTTGTAGAGGTCGGGCAGCCGCTCGGCCTCCGCACCGCCGGTATAGAAGCCGCGCGGGCCCAGCGTCAGCTCGTCCCACAGCGCGCGCTGCGCCTCGTCCAGTTCGGCCTTGTCCAGGACCGGGAACCGCTCCATGCTCTTGCCTTCCATCGCAAAACCACCCGGGAGAAAGACATGCAGATGCGCAGGCTCGGCGCAACCGGTATCGACATCGCGCCGCTGGTGCTGGGCGGCAACGTGTTCGGCTGGACGATCGACAGGGAAACCAGCTTCGCCATCCTCGACGCCGCGCTCGAGGCCGGGATCAACGCGATCGACACCGCCGACGTCTACAACATCTTCCGCCCCGGCGGCCAGGGCGGCGAATCCGAGACGATCATCGGCGAATGGATGAAGGATCGCGGCGTGCGCGACCGCATGGTCATTATCACCAAGGGCGGGCTACCGATGGGGCCCGGCCTCCAAGGGCTGGGCCGCGACTACCTGCCACGCGCGTGCGAAGCCTCGCTGCGCCGGCTGCAGACCGACTACATCGACATCTACATGGCCCACCAGGCCGATCCCGCCACGCCGATCGAGGAAACGCTGGAAACCTTCCAGACGCTGATCGACGCCGGCAAGGCGCGCCATGCGGCCGCGTCCAACTACACCGCGGAGCAGCTCGAAGCCGCGCTCGCCGCCGCCGGTGACGGCCGGGCGCGCTATGCCGTGCTCGAACCCGGCTACAACCTCGCCGACCGCGCCGACTACGAAGGCGAGGTCGAGCGGATCTGCGTCGAGAATGGCGTGGGCGTCATCCCCTTCTTCGCGCTCGCCTCCGGCTTCCTCACCGGCAAATACCGCGACCGCGACCAGCTCAAGGGCAATGCCCGCGAGATGCTGACCGCCAAATACTTCACCGAGCGCAACCTCGCCCTGCTCGCCGTGATCGACCGCGTCGCCGCCCGCCACGACGCGACGCCCGCGCAGGTCTCGCTCGCCTGGCTGATGACGCGCCCTTCGGTCACCGCGCCGATCGTCAGCGCCACCAGCCTGACGCAGCTCGACGACATCCTGAAGTCGCTCCAGCTCGAACTGACGGCCCAGGACCTTGCCGATCTGGAGATGTAGCAGCCCCCGCTTGATCGCTCGCGCAATGCGTATAGAGTGACGAGCAAAGAGCCGCAAAGGCTCGGGGAGAGAAGCCATGGCGACCAGGCAGGCGCGGTCCTATTGCCGGATCTGCAGCGCCCATTGCGGCGTGGTGCTGACGATCGAGGAAGGCAGCGAGCGCATCCTCGCGGTCAAGGGCGACAAGGAGAACCCGCTCAGCCGCGGCTACGTCTGCTTCAAGGGGATGCAGGCGGAGGAGGCGCATCACGGGCCCCAGCGGCTGCTGCGCCCGCTCAAGCGCCAGCCCGACGGCAGCTTCGCCGAGATCGGCAGCGAACAGGCACTGGACGAGATCGCCGACGCCCTGCGCGGCATCGTCGCGCGCGGCGGCGCGCAGGCGGTGGCGACTTTCAAGGGCACTTCGGGCACGCTCTACGCCACGCACATGATCCAGCTCGATTTCCTGCACGCGCTGGGTTCCAGCCAGTTCTACTCGGTCAACACGATCGACCAGTCGGCCAAGTTCGTCAGCTTCGAGCGGCAGGGCGGCTGGGCGGCGGGGCTGCAGGACATCGACCAGTCCGACGTGCTGCTGTTCTTCGGCTGCAATCCGCTGGTCTCGCATTCGACGATGCCGGTCATGGGCCCCGACCCGCAGCGCAAGCTGATCGCCGCCAAGGAGCGCGGCCTCAAGCTGATCTGCATCGATCCGCGCCGGAGCGAGACGGCCCATTTCGCCGACATCCACCTCCAGCCGCTGCCCGGCCGCGACACCGCCATCGCCGCCGGCCTGGTCCGCGCGATCCTGGCCGAAGGGTGGGAGGACAAGGCGTTCTGCGCCGAGCACGTCGGCGCCGACCGCATCGCCGACCTCAGGCGCGCGGTCGAACCCTTCACCCCCGAATTCGTCGAGCGCGTCGCCGCCCTCGAACCCGGCCAGATCGTCGCGGCGGCGCGGATGTTCGCCCGGGATTCGCGCAGCGGCGCCGCCTTCGCCGCGACCGGGCCGTCGATGGCCTCGTTCTGCAATACGATGCAGCACCTCGTCGACACGCTGAACATCATCTGCGGCCGCTTCCGCCGCGCCGGACAGAAGGCGGTGGTCGACATGATCAACCCGCCCGACCCGATCCATGCCGAAGTGATCGCGCCGCCGCGCAGCTACCGCAACTTCCCGCCCAGCCGCATCCGCGGCGTCGGCATGCTCGGTTTCGATCGGCTGGCGAGCACGCTGGCCGAGGAGATCCTGACGCCCGGCGAGGGACAGGTCCGCGCGCTGATCGTGAGCGGGTCCAACCCGGCGGTCTGCCTGCCCGACCAGAAGAAGGCGGTGGAGGCGCTTCGCGACCTCGAACTGCTGGTGGTGATGGACCCGTTCCTGACCGCGACCGCGAAGCTTGCCCACTACGTGCTGCCGCCGACGATGATGTACGAGCGGCCCGACCTGCCGATCGCCGTGCCCGGCTTCAACATCGGCACCGAAAGCTGGTCGCAGTTCACCGAGCCGGCGATCGCCGCGCCTGCCGGATCGGACCTTGTCGAGGACTGGTACCCCTATTGGGCGATCGCCAGGCGACTGGGGCTGAAGATGCAGTTCAGCGGCGTCGAACTCGACTTCGGAGTGAACCGGCCGCCGACCACCGAGGAGATGCTGGATATCCGCGCACGCAATGGACGGGTGACGCTGGACGAGTTGAAGGCGGATCTCAAGGCGCACCCGGCCGGGCGCATCTACGACCATCCGTCCAATGTCGTACAGCCGGCGCGGCCGGGCATGAGCGGACGCTTCGACGTGATGCCGGCGGACGTGGCGCAGGAGATCGCCGACTTCCTCGCCTCCGAACTGACGCAGGACGCGCAGCCGGCGGGCGGCCATTCGCACCTGATGGTCTCGCGGCGGATGAACCGGGTGATGAACTCGCTGGGCAGCAACCTCGCGGGTACGTTGCGGCACGATCCGGCGAACCCGGCCTATCTGAACCCCAGCGAACTGGAGGCGCTGGGCCTTTCGCCCGGCGACCGGGTGGAGATCGCCTCGGACCATGGGCGCATCGAGACGATCGCCCAGCCCGACAAGGCGGTGCGGCGCGGCGTCGTCTCGATCGCGCATTGCTGGGGCGGGCTACCCGGCGAGGAGGGCCCCGGCGCCAATACCAACCTGCTGATCGCCACCGACCGGCATCTGACCGACATCAACATGATGCCGCGCATGTCGGCCGTCCCGGTCAGCGTGCGCAAGGCGGGCTGACCCGGCCAGCCGCCGGACCGCGCCCTACGCTAACGTAACGGCCGGCGGACGCCTCATGCCGAATGCGATGCGGTGAATCAGCGCGGCGGGCGATAGCCCAGGCTGCGCGAGATGGTCGCGGCTTCCTCACGCACCAGGCGCCGCAGTTCGGCCAGCCGGTCGGCCAGGCGCAGGCTCGGCGCGGCGACGATCAGCGCGCCGAGCACGGTGCCCGCCGCGTCACGGATCACCGTGGCGGTGCCGGTGACCCCTTCCGATGCCTGATCGATCGTCTGCGCGACGCCGTCTTCTCGCACCGCGGCAACGATCTCCGCAAGCCGGCGCTTGCTGGTCTCGGTTTGCACGGTGAAGGCCTCGGGCGTCAGGCCGTCGAGATAGCGGCGCACGTCGGCATCGGCATCGGCGGCCAGCAGCGCGCGGCCGCCCGCGGTCGAATAGAGCGGCCGCCGGTCGCCCACCGGCACGATGAAGCGCACCGTCTTGTGGCTCTCGATCACGTCCACGTAAGTCAGCGTCTCGCCGTCCTCGTCGCGCACGCCGAACAGCACCGTCTCACCGCAGCGCTCGGCCAGGCGGCGCATGCCCTCGCGCACCAGATCGGAACTCTGCAGCCGGCGCCGCGCCTCGAGCAGCGCGCTGCTGAGACCGAAGGCGCCCGGCCCAAGCCGCCAGGCGCCGTCCGCGGCGACAACGAAGCCTTCGTCGGCGAGGCCGCGCAGTAGCGCCGCCAGGCTGCTCTTGGGCACGTGAAGCGCGCGCGAGAGATCGGCGAGGCTCATCGGTCCGGCGCTGGCACAAAGCGCTTCGAGGATGCGGATCACGCGCGTCACCGATTGCGGCGACTGCGCCGGGCGTTCATCGCTCGACATCGATACTCCCGGAAAATCGGCCCCGCCCCGATAGAGCGGAGGCGCGGCGCGATTGCAAGCCTCGCTCAGGCGAAGGCCGGCAGCACGTCCTGCGCGAAGTCCCCGGCATAGCGCAGGAAGCGCTCGGCCGGCAGGCCGGGCGGCATCGCCATCATGAAATGCTCGATCGGCATACGCGCCTGCATCTGCCGGAACATCGCGATCGCCGCCTCGGGGGTGAGGATCTGCAGTTCGCCGCTCGCCTTGTATTCCTCGAGCGTCCTGGGTTTCATCCCGCCCATGCCGAGCGCCTGGTCCTCCGCGAACCATTCGCCGTAGCTGTTGTTGGCGTGCAGAAAATGAGGCGCCAGTTCCTCCATCGCCGCCTCGGGATCGCGCGCGACGACCGTGGTGAGGCCGGTGACGCGGATGCGCGCGGAGCCCGCGTCCTTGCCCTGCTCGCGCAGCTTGGCGATGTAGAGGTCGCAGACTTCCGGGCTGCCGATGTAGCCCTCGCCATAGCGGGCGACGCGCTCCAGCGCTTTTTCGGAAAAGCCTCCGATGTAGAGCGGGATGCGGCCACGCGGCGCCGGCGGGCGCACCTGTGCGCCTTCGATCTGGAAGTGCTTGCCGGCAAAATCGACCGTCTCGCCCGCCCAGAGCCGGGTGACGATCTGCAGGAATTCGTCGAAGCGCGCACCGCGCCGGGTGAAGTCGACGCCCATCGCCGCCGTCTCGCGCTTGCGGTAGCCGATGGCGAGGCCGAGATCGAGCCGGCCGTTCGACAGGATATCGACCAGCACAGCATCCTCGGCAAAGCGCACCGGGTTGTAGAGGGGCCCCAGCGCCACGCCGGTGCCGATGCGCATCGTCCGCGTGCGCGCCGCGATCGCCGCAAGCGCGACCAGCGGCGCGGGCAGATAGCCGTCCTCGGCCAGATGGTGCTCGGGCACCCAGGCACCGGCAAAACCCAGCCGCTCGGTCTCGGCGATGACGTCGAGCGTTTCGGCGTAAAGCTCCTCCCACGGCCGGCGCCACTGCGGCGGGTTGCGGAAGTCGTAGAGGAAGCCGAAGGTCAGTTTGGCAGGCATAGGCGCTCTCCCGGTTTGGGCCAAGCGCTATGGGTGCGGGAGAGGGCTGTCAAATGCTCGTAGGCCAGGGTGTGCGGATACGGTGGCTTGCGACGACATGGCCGCCGTGCCCGATCCCGTAGCCGCCACTCCCAACCCCGCTCAGCCTGAACACAGTTGCTCAGGCTGAGCGGGGGTTAGGATAGGGGAGAGGAGGCGGGGTCGGCTTCCCGCTCCAAAACCGACCATGCCGCAAACGGCGCCCGCTTCCTCAACGCCGCGTACCGGTGACCTTCGCCTTGCCGAACATGCCGAGCTTCGCGCTGCCGGCGAGCGTATCGCCCTCGACGGTGAGGTCGTACTTGAGCGTGATCAGCATGGGCTGGGTGACTTTCATCTCCCATTTCAGCCGGTTGCCTGCGACCGTGCCCGCGAACTCCTGCGCGCCTTCGGGCGCATCGAGCTTTCCGGTCAGCACGCCGCCTTCGGTGCGGAACGTGGCGACCATCTGCTGCTCGGGGCCCACCGGCGGCTTCATCGTCACGTCCCAGTCGCCGTCGATCGCCTGCGGCACAGCCGAAGCGACCGGCTCCGGCTGCGGAGCAGGCGCGGGCGTGGCCGGCGCAGCAGTCACAGGCTCGGCCGCCGGCTTTCTCCCCTCGATCACATCCATCAGCTTCGATGGCGTCAGCGGCAGGTCCAGCGGGATATCGCCGAAGGGCGAGAGTGCGTCGGCGATGGCATTGACCAGCGTTGGCGGGCCGATGATCGCGCCGCCCTCGCCCACGCCGCGAAAGCCGCCTTCGGCCTGCGAGGGGTTGTCGGCGTGGATGAACTCGAACTCCGGCACGTCGAAGATCGTCGGCATCAGGTAGTCCTTGAAGGTCGCCGCCGTCGGGTTGCCGCGCGCGTCGTAGTGCGCGTCCTCGAGCAGGACCATGCCGATGCCCTGCGCCAGCCCGCCGGAGACCTGCCCTTCGACTACCGCCGGGTTGATCAGCACGCCGCAGTCCTCACTGGTGATCCAGCGCAGGATCTTGACGAAACCGGTTTCCGCGTCGACCTCGACCACGCAGGCGTTGGCCGCGCTGGCGAAAGTCACCGGCGGCGGCTGATAGCGGTATTGCGCCTCCAGCCCCATCTCCATGTCGGGCGGCATCCGCTGCGGCTCGCCATAGGCGATCTCGGCGATTTCCTTGAGGCTGCGCGTCATCTCCTCGGCGCCGGCGACGTAGACCATGCCTTCGGCGATCGTCACGCTTTCGGGACTGGCGTTGAGCACGTGCGCCGCGACGCGCTTGACCTTGTCGCGCAACAGTTGCGCCGCCTTCATCGAGGCGCCGCCGCCCGCCACGCCCTGCCGGCTGCCCGCCGCGCCGGGCGCGAAACCGCCGCGCGAGCTGTCGCCCTCGAACACGGTCACGTCCTCATAAGGCACGCCGAGCTGGTCGGCGATGACCTGCGCCATCGTCGTCGCCGTGCCGTGCCCCTGCGAGTGCGTGCTCATCAGTGCGGTGACCTTGCCGGTCGGCTCGATGCGGACCTGCGCAAGCTCGCCGGTCATCGGTGCCATGGAGCCGGCCGCCGCGGTCGGCTCGATATAGGCGGCGATGCCGAGGCCGAGATAACGGCCCTGCTTGCGCGCCGCCTCCTGCTCCTTGCGGAATGCGGGGATGTCGAACGCCGCGACCAGCTTTTCCAGGCATTCCATCGGGCTGATGTCGTCGATCACCATGCCCATCGGCGTCGTCACCGGCAGCTCGGCCCTCGGCAGCAGGTTGCGACGGCGGATCTCGACAGGGTCGATGCCGATCCGGCGGGCGGCGACGTCCAGCAGGACCTCGCGCGTCAGCGTCTCGATCGCCCAGGGGCCGCGATAGGCGGCAAGGCCGTTGGTGTTGGTGTACCAGGCGCGGGTGATGAAGCCCGGATAGGGCATGCGATAGGCCGCCCACATGAAGGCGTGCGCGGCGACATTGGCGTCCGCGCCCATCGGAAAGGCGCCGTTGTTGATGCCGTAGTCCGCAAAGGCACCCAGCATCTTGCCGTCGTTGTCGAAGCCGACGCTCAGCGTCATCTCCTGCTCGCGGCACTGGTTCGAAGCGGTCAGCGCCTCGTAGCGGTCCTCGATCCACTTCAGCGGCCGGTCGAGCAGCAGCGAGGCGGCGATGACCGACAACTCTTCCTTCCAAGCGTGGTTCTTCAGGCCGAACGAGCCGCCGACATCCTTGGCGATGACGCGGATCGACAGGTTCGGCAGCCCCAGCGCGAGCTGCATGTAGCGCATGACGTGATGCGGGCTCTGGCAGGTGATGTAGAGCAGCAGCTCCTCGTCGCCCTGCTTCGCGACCACGACGCCGCGCGTCTCCATCGGCGCCTGCGAGATGCGTTGGTGGGTGAAGCTGCACGTCACCGTGTGCGGCGCCTTGGCCAGCAGTTCCTGCAGGTCCTCGTCGTCCTCGATGCCCATTTCCTGGGCGACGTTGGACTGCGTGGACTGGTGTACCGGCGGGCCGTTGCGCGCGTCGGCGATGGTGACGACCGGGTCCTCTTCCTCGTACTCGACGGTGACGAGGCTGGCGGCGTCTTCCGCCAGATAGCGGTCGTCCGCGATCACCAGCACCACCGGCTCGCCGACGTAGGCGACGCGATCGCGCGCGAGCAACGGCACCGGCACCTCGCTGGGGGTGAAGAAGAAGGTCAGCACCTCGATCTTGATCCGGTCGATATCCTCGGCCGTCAGTACCGCGTGGACGCCGGGCATGTCCCGTGCGGCGGCGACGTCGATCGCCGTGATCCGCCCGCGGGCGATCGGGCTGCGATGGAAGGCGCAGTGCAGCATTCCGGGCACGACGACGTCGTCGACGAAGGTGCCCTTGCCGGTCAGCAGCCGGCCGTCCTCCTTGCGGGCGACGCGCTTGCCGATGTAGCGCTGCGCGCCGACGCCCAGACCGGGCGCGTTCATGCGTGCTCTCCCGCCGGCTGTGGCTGGCCGGTCAACTGCCGGATGGCGCGGCGGATGCCCTGATAGCCGGTGCAGCGGCAGATATGCCCCGACATCGCTGCGACCAGCTTTTCCTCGCCGGGATTGGCGCCGTCGGCGGTCAGCGCCGCCATGGTGCAGACCACGCCGGGCGTGCAGAAGCCGCATTGCAGCCCATGGTTGTCGCGCATCGCCTGCTGCACCGGGTGCAGCGTGCCGTCGGGCTCGGCAAGGCCCTCGATCGTCGTCACCTCGGCGCCATCGGCCTGCACCGCCAGCATCAGGCACGAGCGCACGGCGAGGCCGTCCACGATCACCGTGCAGGCGCCGCAGACGCCGTGCTCGCAGCCCAGGTGCGTGCCGGTGAAACCCGCGTCGACCCGCAGGAAATCGCCCAGCGACCTGCGCGCCTCGACCCGCGCCGAGACGCGCTGGCCGTTGACGGAAACTTGAATCGCGTGTTCGCTCATGCCGTCTGCCTCACGTTGAGCGCCTCGCCCAGTGTCCTCGCGAAAATGCGCCCGCCCACCGTGCGGCGGTAATGCGACGTGGCGTGCTGGTCGTCGAACGGAGCGGTATCGGCCACCGCCAGCTCGGCGATCGCCCGGCAGTCGATCTCGTCCACCGTCCGGCCGAGCAGCGCGGCTTCCGCCTGCCGCGCCTTGATCGGCGTGGGGCCCATGCCGAACCAGGCCAGGCCGGCGCGGGCGATCCGGCCGCCCTCGACCTGTACCGCGCCGACCAGCCCGACCAGCGCGAAGTCGCCCGGCCGCTGCGCCACCTCGCGGAACACGGTGATCGTGTCCGCCGGCCAGCGCGGATAGTGGATCGCGGTCAGCAGTTCGTCGGGCTCGAGCGCGGTCATGTAGGGGCCGAAATAGAAGTCCTCGGCCTTCACCCGCCGCTCGCCGCGTTTCGAGTGGATCTCCAGCTCCGCGCCCAGCGCCACCGCCGTCGCAGGCATCTCGGCAGCCGGCTCGCCCAGCGCCACCGAGCCGCCGATGGTGCCCCGGTTGCGCGTCTGATGGTGGCCGACGTGGCTGAGCGCCTTGACCAGCACAGGCTGCGTCGCCGCCAGTTCCGCGTCCGCAAGCCCCGCCGCCTGGCGCGTGCCGGCGGCGATGCGGGTGGTGCCGGCGCTGTGGCTCACGCCGCGAATGCCCTCGACCCTGTTGATGTCGACAAGGATGAAGGGCTGGCTCATGCGAAGGTTGAGCAGCGGCATCAGCGTCTGCCCACCGGCGAGCACCGTGGCGCCGCCGCCTGCCTCGGCCAGCGTGTCCAGCGCCTCGGCGACGCTGACGGGCGCGACATAGTCGAAAGGGGCCGGCTTCATGGCCTTGCCCCGCTGCGCCGGCCGGCCTCGTAACCGGCTCCGGCGGCGACGATCATGGCAAGCATCACAGCCAGCATCCAGCCCTCGCCCACCTCGCTGCGGCCGACCGAAAAGCCGGCGATGATCGCCAGCGCCACGGCGACGATCCAGCCCCAAGGCGCCCCGCCACGAGCGGGCGCAGGGGTCGCGGCATAAGCCGCCGCGGCGGCCGGAGCGGCGATGGCCGGCGCCCCGGCGGTCGCAGAAGTCGGCCCGGCCTGGGGTGCGGCGGCGGCGGGCGCCTCGACCACCTCGCCGAATTTGGTGAAGAAACGCCCGGCGAGCTGCTTGGCCGTCGCATCGATGATCGGGCCGCCGAGCTGGGCGAGCCGCCCGCCGACTTGCGCCTCGACCTCGTAGGTCAGCAGCGTGCCGCCGTCGACTTCGGCCAGCCGCACGCGCGCGCCGCCCTTGGCGGAGCCGACGGTGCCGCCCTGCCCCTGGCCGCTGATCGTGTAGCTTTCGGGCGGGTTGGCGTCGGAGATCGTCACCGCGCCGGTGAAGCGCGCGCCGATCGGCCCGATCTTGATCTCCGCCACGGCCTGCAGCCGGTCGTCGGCGATCTTCTCCAGCGACTGACAGCCCGGGATGCACTGCCGGAGCACATCGGGATCGTTGAGCGCCTCCCACACGCGCGTGCGCGGCGCCGCGATCCTCTGCTCGCCCTTCATTTCCATGAGCCGTTCCGCCTCCACCCTGCGCCGGCAGGCCCGCCGCCAGGGCGCGCTCCGACGACGTCGTTTGGCCGCCTAGATGGCGGGGCCGGAGCGCCCTGTCAAACAGGATAAGAGATAGAGTGGATCGTAAAATTCGCGAGCGCCCCCGCATCCAGCCGGTTCGACGCGAACCGCCTGGATGCGGGATTGCCGGCGAGGCTCTTTCCGCTTCGGCGTCCCGCAGCTAAGCGCAGGTCACGGTCGCCTTCATGTTCGTCGTGCCGCCCTGCTGGGTCCACAGGCTCGCGCCGCCTTCGTTCGCATCGCCGCAGACGTGGAGCGCGGCGCCATCGAACGCCGGGGACATGCCGCGGAAATCGAAGGTCGCGATCCGGCCGCCGAGGTTGCTCGCCGCAAGTTCGGCGAGCAGCGTCGCCTGGAGCGGGCCGTGGACGACGAGCGCCGGGTAGGCTTCCTCGTCCATCGCGTAGGGCCGGTCATAGTGGATGCGGTGGCCGTTCATCGTCAGCGCCGAATAGCGGAACAGCAGCACCGCGTTGGGATCGACCTCGCGGCGCCAGGCGGCGGCGGGGACTTCACCCGTGTCGGCCGGCCCGGCGATCGAACCGGCGGCGGCCGGCTCGCGATAGACGATGTCCTGCTCCTCGGTAATGGCAAGGCCCTGCCCGCCGGCCAGCTTGTGCTCGACGGTGACGAAGACGAGGTCGCCGCTCTTGCCGCTCTTGGCCTCGACCTTGAGGATCGTCGAGGTCTTGGTCACGGTCTCGCCCACCACGAGCGGGGCGTGGAAGCGCAGGCGACCGCCCGCCCACATGCGGCGCGGCAGGCTGACGGGCGGCAGGAAGCCGCCCTTGGCCGGGTGCCCGTCGACGCCCAGACCCGCGGGCGGCTGGACGTTCCAGAAGTAAAGCCAGTGGTGCAGCAGCGGCAGTTGCGCCCCCGCTGCCAGCGGCTCCGCGTCGCCCAGGGCGGCGCGCAGCGCGTTGGAGCGCGCGGGCTCCAGCACGTCGGTCAGATTTTCACTCTTTCCTACCCAGGCGGAATAGTCTTCGCTCATCGCTGCTCGCTTTCGTGAATCCGTCGTTCCTGCGGCTCAATAACCGCGCGGAAGCGGCTATGCCAGACTTGATATATAATGCATTATCTTTATCGAGGTGCCATGAGCATGTCCAAACCCGCCCCCGGAAAGCCGCTGGCCGGTCGCCGCGTGATCGAACTCGGCACGATGGTCGCCGCGCCGTTCGCCACGCATATCCTTGCCAATCTGGGTGCGGAGGTGATCAAGATCGAGCCGCCCAGCGGGGACACGACTCGCGCGCTGGTGCGCGGCGGGCCTTCGGGCACGCTGATCGCCTACAGCCATTCGAAGAAGGGCATCTGCCTCGACCTCACCACCGAGGGGGGCAAGGAGGTGTTCCGCAAGCTGACCGCGAGCGCCGACGTGGTGATCCACAACCTGGCGCCGGCCGCCTCGCGCAAGCTCAATGTCACCGCGGCGGACTGCCGCGCGGTCAACCCGCAGGTGATCCACTGCCACGTCAAGGGCTATGCCCACGGGCCGCAGGCGGACGACCTTGCCACCAACCCCGTCGCCGAGGCCGCGACCGGGGTGATGGACGACCACCGCGTCGACGGCCGGCCCAGCCGCCTCGGCCCGTCCTACCACGACCAGTTCGCCGGCACCTTCGCCGTCATCCGCATCCTCGCCGCCATGATGAACCCGGCCGCGACCGATGCCGACCGCACGATCGAGATCGGCCTCTACGAGACCGGCCTGCACCTGGCCGCGCGCGACCTTGCCGGCGTGCAGCTCAAGACCCAGCTCCTCGGCCGGCCCGAGAAGGAAGCCGGCGGCGAGTTCGCCATGCCGGGCTATGGCGCCTACGTCACCAGCGACGGGCGCTGGGTCTACCTGCTCACGCTCACCGACGCGCACTGGGCCAGGCTGACCAAAGCGCTCGCCATGCCCGAGGCGGACATGCCCGAGTTCGCCAGGCTGCGCGATCGCAAGAAGCAGCGCGAGACGGTGGAGGCGGCGGTGCGCGCCGGCGTCGGCCGCTATGCCTTCGCCGAAGTGGAGCAGCGGCTGGGCGCCGCTGGCCTCGGCTTCACCGAGGTGATGCCGCTCGAGCGCGTGCTCGACAAGCCGCAGGCGCGCCAGCCCGGCAAGCTGCGCGAACTGGACTTCCGCGGCCTGCATTTCGAAGTGCCCGAATTTCCCGGCCAGGCCGAAGTCACGCCCGGCGCGCCGCCGCCGGAACTGGGCGAGCACACGCTGGAGGTGCTGCGCGGCCTGGGCTACGCCGAGGCCGAGTGCGCCGCGCTGCTGGACAAGGGCGCGGCGAAGGGCTTCAATCCGGCGGAGTTCACGTGGGCCCCGGTCCGCGACAAGGGCTAAGGACTGGAGCCTTATTCCCGCGCAAGCGAGGATGACGCGATACGGGAAGGATAGAGGACCATGGAATACCGCTCACTCGGCCGCAGCGGCCTGATCGTCTCGGTCTTCAGCTTCGGCGCGATGACGTTCGGCGACGGCTCGGGCACTTACGCGGCGGTGGGCGACACGCGGGGGGAAGAGGCCGAGCGGCAGGTCGCCATGTGCCTTGAGGCCGGCGTCAACCTGTTCGACACGGCCGACGTCTATACCGGCGGCCAGTCCGAGGAGATTCTGGGCCAAATCCTCAAGCCCCGCCGGCAGGAGGTGCTGATCGCGACCAAGTGCCTGGGCCGCATGGGCCCGGGCGTCAACGACCTGGGCGCCGGCCGCAAGCACATCGTCGAGGCCTGCGAGGCAAGCCTCAGGCGGCTGGGCACCGACTACATCGACCTTTACCAGATCCACAACCAGGACCTGCTGGTCCCGGCCGAGGAGACGCTGCGCGCGCTCGACGACCTCGTCACCGCCGGCAAGGTGCGCTACATCGGATCGTCCAACCATTCGGGCTGGACCAAGATGCGCGCGCTGGCCACGTCAGACCGGCTGGGCCTTGCCCGCTACGTCAGCCAGCAGATCCGCTATTCGCTGCTCGATCGCGCGTCGGAAAACGAGCTGCTGCCGCTCGGCGTGCACGAGGGCGTGGGCGCGATGATCTGGGGGCCGCTCGCCTCGGGCTATCTCTCCGGCAAGTTCCGGAAGGGCGGCGACCTGTCCGGAACGCGCATCGGCTCGGGCGCGCGCGCGGCCTTTTCGCGCGACGACGAGCACGCCCGCCGGGTGCTCTCGGCGGTCGAGGACATCGCCGTGACGCGCGGCGCGACCTTCTCGCAGGTGGCGCTCAACTGGCTGGCACGGCGCCCCGGCGTGGCGACGATCATCGTCGGCGCCCGCCGCACCGAACAGCTTGCCGACAATCTCGGCGCGGCCACCTGGTCGCTGAACGACACCGAGATGGAGCACCTCGACAAGGCCAGCGCCGTGCCGCCGTCCTACCCCTACGACATGCACGCCCTCTTCGCCGGCGAGCGCAACCCGGGTTCGCCGCTGCAGCCGGGGCTGCCCGCGGCATGACCATGCAGTTCCGCACCAAGGAGGAACAGGTCGCCGATTACTTGCGCGAAGGCATCATCGCCGGCCGCTTCCCGCGCGGCGCGCGGCTGAAGCAGCAGGAAATCGCAACCCTGCTCAACACCAGCATCACGCCGGTGCGCGAGGCGCTGAAACTGCTGGAAGCGGAAGGCTACGTCAGCGGCGATTCCTATCGCGGCGCGGTGGTCGCGCCTTTCGACATCGCGGCTTCGACCGAGACGCTGAACCTGCGCATCCTGCTGGAAACGCAGCTCGTGCGCGGTGCGGTGGAGCGGGCGACGGCGGCGGACATCGCCGAATTGAAAGTGCTGGCCGACGAGTTCGCCCGCGCCTTCGCCGCCGGCGACAACGAGACCGCGCGCGCCGCCAACTACCGCTTCCACCACCGCATGTTCGAGATCGCGCGGATGCCGCAGACGCTGCATTTCGTGCAGATCCTCTGGGCGCGCTACCCGTTCGACCTGATCAACCAGCTCAAGGGCCGCGTCAGCCGCGCGGCGCACGAGCACGAGGAACTGCTGCAGGCCTTCATCGCCCACGACCTCGCCGCCGCGATGCTGGCGACGCGCCAGCATATCGAGGCGGGCTGGCTGGAGCTGAAGCACTCGGTGGCGGACGTGGCCTAGCCGCCTCGCCCCGGGCTGCCCCG
The DNA here is from genome assembly GCA_041677785.1 of Novosphingobium sp. GTDB lineage: Bacteria > Pseudomonadota > Alphaproteobacteria > Sphingomonadales > Sphingomonadaceae > Novosphingobium. The sequence goes on from JBAYPJ010000008.1 coordinate 36,235, forward strand.
GGGACGACGAATTGCCTCAACCCTTGCAGATGGACCAACCCGATGAAAAAGACCCTGTTTCTCGTCATGGACATGATGAACGACCTTGTCGCCGAGGATGGCTTCAACGCGCAGACCTACGGCGTGCAGGTCAAGCAGCGCGGCGTGCTGGAAAACACGGCCAGGGCCATCGCCGCCGCGCGGGCGGCCGGGGCGAAGGTGGGCTATGTCCGCGTCGGCTTCTCGCCCGATTACCGCGAGGCGCCGGCCGCCTCGCCGATCTTCTCGGGCGCGCGCAAGAACGGGATCTTCCAGCTCGGCACCTGGGGCACTGAAGTGCACCCCGCGCTGGCCCCGGCCGCGGGCGACTTCGACATCGTCAAGCACCGCGTCAGCCCGTTCTACGGCACTTCGCTGGAGCCGATCCTGCGCGCCAACGGCATCGAGCGGATCGTCATGTGCGGCGTCTCGACCAACGGCGTCGTCCATTCGGGCGCGCGCGAGGCGCATGACCGCGACTATGAAGTGGTGATCCTGGAGGACTGCTGCGCGGGGGTGACGGCGGACGAGCATATGCACGCCATCGCCTGCCTGGGGCGCTACGGGGCGATCGTGCAGAGCGCCGGATTCGACTGGACGGCATAGCCCGGAACGACGCGAATGCCGGCGTTTCGGGGCACGATCTGGCGCTGCCTTGACACACGTCGAAGCTGCCGCAGTGGCGCCGCAATGGACGGCGTTCCGCGCCTTCGCCAGGCCTGGGCGCGCGATCGCGGAACGGCGTCTGCGCGGCCCCCGCATGCGCCCTCCATGCGCGCCCATGCCCCTTCCGATCGAGGCCGGGATGACGATCAGGCCGCTTGACCCGGCCAAATAATGCATTATGCACCAAACTCGATTCCCGTACTGCAAACCACATGGCGCCCACGCGCCGCACAAGGAGCACGCATGAGCACCACCGATACCGATGTCGGCCACCGCCCGGCCGAAGGAAAGATCACGCCCGAGGCGATCAAGGCCGCCGAGAACATGATCGGCATGCAGCTTCGCCCCGAAGGGCCCTACCTGCAGGACGCCACCGAGGACACGATCCGCAACTTCTGCAACGGCATCGGCGACCTCAACCCGCTCTACCGCGACCTCGAGGTCGGCCGCCTGTCGCGCCACGGCTCGATGCTGGCGCACCCGAACTTCCCGATGGCCTTCGGCTGGGTCGGCCGCACCCGCTGGGGCCTGCCCGGCGTGCACGGCTTCTACGCCGGCAACGACTGGGAAATCTTCCGCCAGATCCGCCCCGGCGACCGCATCAGCGCGATCGAGCGCGTCGTCGGCGTCGAGGTGAAGGAAAGCCAGTTCTCCGGCACGCTCGTCCTCCAGTACGTCGAGGCCAGCTACTTCAACCAGCGCGGCGAACTGGTCAGCCGCGCGCTCGGCACCTGCACCCGCCACGAGCGCAAGGCCGCGCGCGAGGCCGGCAAGTACGCCGACATCAAGACGCATGAATACACCCCCGAGGAGTTCGAGCAGATCGACCAGGCGATCCTGGACGAGGAGAAGAACATCCGCGGCGGCAACGTGCGCTATTGGGAAGAAGTCCAGGAAGGCGAGAAGCTGCCCGAGATCGTGCGCGGCCCGCTCTCCCTGATGGACACGATGGGCTTCCTCGTCGGCTGCGGCCGCGGCCACACCCATGGCGTGATCTTCAAGAACGCGGTCAAGCACCCCGGCCACTTCTTCCGCAACCCCGAAGCGGGCGGCGGCATCGAGTACACCGGCATCGGCCACCACCGCGAATCGACCGCCAAGGAAGTGGGCGTCCCCGGCGTCTACGACTACGGCCCGCAGCGTTCGGCCTGGATGGCCAGCCTCGTCACCAACTGGATGGGCGACGCCGGCTTCCTCAAGCGCATCAAGACGCGCATGAGCCGCTTCAACACCATGGGCGACTGCACCTGGGCGCGCGGCACCGTGACGAAGAAGTACATGAAGGACGGCTACGCGCTGGTCGACATCGAGATCAAGGGCGAGAACCAGCGCGGCGAGCTGACCACGCCGGGCCTCGCCACCGTCGTGCTGCCCTCGCTCGACCCGAATACCAAGGTGTTCGTCGACGGTTCGGGGCTGGACCTCGAACTGCCGGTGGTGCGCTGAAGCCAGTTCCTCCCCGAGCTTCGCTCGGGGAGGGGGACCATCCGAAGGATGGTGGAGGGGCACGGTCGGTGACGCGGAGGCGGTGCCCCCAGGCGGGTGCCCCTCCACCACCTGCGGTGGTCCCCCTCCCCATTCCGGGGAGGAATTAGAAGTGTCCAATGCCCCCCTCGCCGGCCTGCGCATCGTTCTCACCGCCCGCGCCGTCGCCGCGGCCTATGCCGGCCGCCTGCTCGGCACGATGGGCGCCGAGGTGATCCTGGTCGAGCCGCCGCAGGGCTCGCCGCTGCGGAGCCAGCCGCCCTTCCTCAAGGACGGCGTTTCCGCGCTCTTCGCCTACCTCGCCGCCGGCTTCCGCAGCCGGGTCGTCGCGCTGGACAGCCCGCAGGGCCGCGCGACGCTGGGCGCGCTGCTGGCCGAGGCGGACATCCTGATCGACGACACGCCGCTGGCCGAGCGCGCCGCGCCGGGGCTCGACGAGGCGAGCGTCGCCGCCGCGCACCCCGACCTGATCCACGTCTCGGTCCTGCCGTTCGGCGCGCATGGCCCCAAGGCCGGCTGGAAGGCCGAGGACATCCAGGTCCAGCACGCCTCGGGCGAAGGCAACCTGCTGCCCAACGGGCTTGCGGTGGAGATGTTTCCCGACCGCGCCCCGCTCAAGATCCACGGCCATTTCGGCGAGATGCAGGGCGGCATCGCCGCCGCGCTGGGGGCGCTCGCGGCGCTCTGGGCGCGGCCCGAGGCGGGCGGCCAGTACGTCGACGTCGCCAGCCAGGACGCCATGCTGGCGGTCGGCGCCTTCGCCATCCAGCGGCTCGGCGACGGCTCGGTCGAACACCGCGTCGAGCGCTCGTTCCGCTATGGCGGCGTGATCCCCTGCGCCGACGGCTATGTCGAGCTGCTGGCGCTGGAGCAGCGCCAGTGGCACGGCCTCGTCAAGCTGCTGGGCGAACCCGAATGGGCGGTCGACCCGGCGCTCGAGGATTCGCTGGAACGCAGCCGGCAGGGGCCGATGATCAACCGCCACATCCGCGAATGGGCCGCCGTCCGCAAGGTCGAGGACATCGTCCGCGAAGGCCAGGCGCTGAGCGTGCCGCTGGGCAAATACTACACCCCGGCCGAAGTCGTGCGCGACCCGCACGAGAAGGTGCGGGGCCTGTTCCAGCCGGTCGAGACCGGCGCGGGCGTGTTCGACATGCTGGTCTCCCCCTTCCAGTTCGACGGCGCGCCGCTCGCGCTGCGCGGCGGCCCGCCGGCGCTGGGCGAGCACGGCGCGAGCGAAGCATCCGCTCGCGCGGAGGACACAATCCATGGCTAAACCCCTCACCGGCATCCGCATCGCCGATTTCACCGTGCACAACGCGGGCCCCTTCTGCACGCACCTGCTCTCGCAACTGGGCGCCGAGGTGATCAAGATCGAGAGCGCCATGCGGCCCGACGCGTTCCGCAAGCCGCACCCGGTCTATGGCCGCATGGGCCCCGCGACGTTCGACCAGGTGGCCTCCAACAAGCGGTCCGTGCGCATCAACCTCAAGAAGCCCGAAGGCGTCGCGCTGGCGAAGAAGCTGGTCGCGGTGTCCGATGTCGCGGCCGAGAGCTTCCGGCCCGGCGTGATCGGGCGGCTGGGCCTGGGCTTCGAGGAGCTTCGGGCGGTGAAGCAGGACATCATCATGCTCTGCGTCTCCTCCTCCGGCCAGAGCGGGCCGGACAGGCACTTCGCCGGCTACGCGCCGCTGTTCGGCGCCTGGGGCGGGCTGGGCGAGATGACCGGCTATGCCGACGGGCCGCCGGTCGAGATGCGCCACGTCATGGACCACACCGTCGGCATGAACGCCGCCGTGGGCGTGCTCGCCGCGCTGCACCGCCGCCGCGCGACCGGTGCGGGCGGACTGGTCGACGTCTCCGCGCGCGAGGTCGCCTCCTCGCTGCTCGGCGAGGCGCTGCTGATGGCGGCGGCGGGCGCCGAGCCCCGCCGCATCGGCAACGATCACCTCGCCATGGCTCCGCACGGCGTCTATCCGGCGCAGGGCGAGGACCGCTGGGTGAGTCTTGCCGTGGCCGATGACGCCGAATGGCGCGCCTTCGCCGCGATCCTGGGCTTCGACCCCGCCGACCCGCGCTTCGCCCGCGCAGCCGAGCGCCATGCCAACCGCGCCGCGCTGGAGCCGATCGTCTCGGCCTGGACCGCCGCGCGCCCGGCCGGCGAGACCGCCGAGCTGCTCCAGCGCGCGGGAATCGCCGCGCATGCCTCGTGGACCACGCCCGAGATCGCCGGCGACCCGCACCTGCGCGCGCGCGGCGCGATCTGCGAGGTGGCCGAGCCCGACGGCAAGCTGCGCGCCGCCGTGGGCGTGCCGATGCGGCTGTCCAAGGGCCCCGACATCGGCATCCACCGCGGCACGCCCAAGCTCGGCGAGGCCGAGGACTACGTCTATGGCGAGCTGCTGGGGCTGGGCCGCGACGAGCGGACCGCGCTGGAAGAAGGCGAAGTGATATATTGATGCGTCGTCCCGGGCCTGACCCGGAACGATGAGATGGGAGTTTGGAAGATGAGCGACGCACCCACCCTCGGCTTCATCGGACTCGGCGTCATGGGGGGGCCGATGAGCCGCAATGTCGTGCGCAGGCACGCCGGCAAGGTCCACGCCTTCGACATGAGCGAGGCCGCGCTGGCCGAGACGGTCGCGGCGGGGGCGCTGGCCGCCGGCTCGGTCGCCGATGTCGCGCGCGCGGCCGAAATCGTGCTCCTCTCGCTCCCCGGCGGCAAGCAGGTCGCCGCCGTCTGCGCCGAGATCGCCGCCCATGCCCGCCCCGGCACGGTCGTCGTCGACCTTTCGACCACCGGCGTCGGCGACGCGCGCGCGGTCGCAGCCACCCTTGCCGGGGCGGACATGCGCTTCGCCGACGCCCCCGTCGCGCGCACGCGGCAGGCGGCGCAGGACGGCACGCTGTCGATCATGGTCGGCGCCCCCGACGACCTGTTCGCGCGGATCGCCCCGCTGCTGGGCTACATGGGCAGCGACGTGACCCATTGCGGCGATGTCGGCTGCGGCCAGGTGGTCAAGCTGATCAACAACACGCTGCTGTTCGAGAACGTCGCCGCGATCGCCGAGATGATGGTGGTGGCCGAGCGCGCGGGCGTGGCGCCGGCGAAGCTGGTCGAGGCGGTGGGCCTGGGCTCGGGCAATTCGTTCGCCCTCCAGAACCACGGCCTCAAGGCCATGGTGCCGCGCAGCTTCCCCGAAAAGGCCTTCCCCGCCCCCTACGTGCTCAAGGATCTGGGCTATGCGATCGAGCTGGCCGGCGAACTGGGCGTCGAGCCGCGCATGGCCAACCGCGCGGCCGAATACTACAAGGCGGCGATCGACGAGGGGCTGGGCGACAAATACTTCCCGGCGATCATCGAGCTGGTCGACAAGAAATGACACGTCGTCCCGGCGAAAGCCGGGACCGCTGGCGGCTTGGCTGGACCTCGCGTCGACGAGGCCAGCGGTCCCGGGTCAAGCCCGGGACGACGGAAGAGAGGAGATAGCATGAAACTCCAAGCACGCGAGATCACCACGGGGCTGCGCTTTCCCGAGGGGCCGATCGCCCTGCCCGACGGTTCGGTGCTGGTGGTCGAGATCGAGGGCGCGCGGCTGGTGCGCTGCACGATGGACGGCGGCAAGGACGTCGTCGCCGAGCTGGGCGGCGGGCCGAACGGCGCGGCCATGGGCCCCGACAACCACGTCTACGTCTGCAACAACGGCGGCTTCAACTGGATCACCGACAACGCTTTCGGGCCCGGCTTCCTGCGCCCGCACGGCAAGGCCGATAACTATCACAACGCCGGCATCCAGCGGGTGGACCTCGCCACCGGCAAGGTCGAGATGCTCTACACGCATTGCGGAGACACCCCGATCACGGGGCCGAACGACATCGTGTTCGACGGCCGGGGCGGGTTCTATTTCACCGACCACGGCAAGACCTACGGCCGGGTGATGGACCGCGGCGCGATCTTCTACGCGGCCGAGGACGGCTCGGCGATCACCGAGGTGGTGTTCGGCATGATCACCCCCAACGGCGTCGGCCTCTCGCCCGACGGCAAGACGCTCTACGCCTCGGAGACCGAGACGGGGCGCGTCTGGGCCTGGCCGATCCTCTCGCCGGGCGTGGTCGCCAAGGACCCCTGGCCCTCGCCCGCCGGCGGCAGGTTCATCGGCGGCCCGACCGGCTACCAGCGCTTCGATTCGATGGCGATCGAGGAGAACGGCAACATCTGCGTCGCCTCGCTGGTCCGCGGCGGCATCAGCGTGTTCTCCCCCGAAGGCGGCCTCGTCGAGTTCCACGAGGCGCCCGAGCCCTATTGCACCAACATCTGCTTCGGCGGCGCGGACAGGAAAACGGCGTTCATCACGCTGTCGGGCTACGGCCGCCTCGTCGCGGTCGACTGGCCGCGCGCCGGGCTGAAGCTGGCCTACTGAGCACGCCGCCTCTCCCCCTCCTCTTCAGAGGAGGGGGTCGGGTTAATGACAGCGCGCTCTCCCCCTCCTCTTCAGAGGAGGGGGCCGGGGGGTGGTGGAGGCTGGGCGCGACCCGTCGCTTCGCGAGCGCTGCCTGCGGCATCGCCACCACCCCTGCCCCCTCCTCTGAAGAGGAGGGGGAGATGCCGTCGATACCGATCGTGTTCTAGGACTCCGGCGCGCCGGCCAGCGGATCGCCGCCGAGCGCGCGGTAGAGCGCGACGAGGTTGGCGGCGCGCAGGCGCTCGGTGGCGGCGAGCGCGCGTTCGGCCGAGTAGAGCGACTGGCGCGCGGTCAGCTCGCCGAGGTAGCTGTCGACGCCGCCGCGATAGCGCAGCTCGGCCAGGTGGAGGTTGTCCGCCGCCGCCGCGCGGCCCGCGCGCGCCGCGCGGAGCTGCGCGTCGATCGTGCCGCGCCGGGCGAGCGTATCGGACACGTCGGCAAACGCGCTCTCGATCGCCTTGCGATAGGCCGCCAGCGCCGCGTCGCGCTGCGCCTCGCTCTGCGCCACGCCCGCGCGGCCCGCGCCGCCGCGAAAGATCGCATAGCTGGCGTCGCCGCCGGCGAGCCAGTGGAAGCTGCCCCCGTCGAACAGCGCGCCGAGCGCATCCGAGGCAAAGCCGAGCAGGCCGGTCAGGGTGATCTTGGGAAACAGCGCCGCGCGCGCCGCGCCGATCTCGGCATTGGCGGCGCGCAGGCGGTGTTCGGCCTCGATCACGTCGGGGCGGCGCAGCAGGATCGCCGAATCGAGGCCCGCCGGCACCTCCCGCAGCCGCGCGCCGGCGTCCTCGACGCTGGCCGGCAGCAGCGCCGGCTCGACCTCGGCACCGACCAGCAGGCGCAGCGCGTTGAGATCCTGCGCCACCAGCGTGGTCTGGTTGGCGACGTCGGCCTCGGCCGTCTCGAGCACGATCTGCGCCTGGCGCAAGTCGCTGCGCGGGGCGATGCCGCCGTCGAGCCGGCGCTGCGTCAGCCGCACGCTCTCGCGCGCGGTCTCGGCGGTGCGCCGGGCGATCGCGAGCAGGCTGCTGTCCAGCCCGTAGGCGATCCAGGCATCGGCGACATCGGCGACGAGCGCCAGCCGGACGCCGCGCCCCGCCGCCTCGCTGGCAAGGTAGCGCTCGCGCGCCGCGCCGGTCAGCGAGCGGACGCGGCCGAACAGATCCAGCTCGTAGCCGGGGATCGAGGCATCGGCGGCGAATGCGTCGTCCGCCGCGCCGGACCCGGTCCTGGAGCGCCGGTAGCCGGCGCCCGCGCCCAGCTCGGGCAGCAGCTCGGCGCGCTGGATGCGGTACTGCGCCCGCGCCGCCGCGATATTGGCGAGCGCGATCCTGACGTCCTCGTTGTTGGCCAGCGCCCGATCGACCACCGCGCGCAGCCGCGGATCGGCGAAGACATCGCGATAGGAATAGGCCGGCAGCGCCGCCTCGCTCTGCCGCAGATAGGCGTCGCCCGCCGGCCATTCCGCCGGCACGGGCGATTCGGGCCGTGTGTAGCCCGGCGCCAGCGAGCAGCCGGCGAGCGAGGCCGCGCCGAGCAGGAGAGCAAGACGCGCGATCACGCTTGCGGCTCCGGGCCGGCGGGCGCCGGCGGATGCCCGTGGTCGTGCAGCTTCCTGAGCGTGTCGCGCGTGGTGCGGCGCACCAGCACGAAGAACAGCGGAATGTAGAATACGGCGAGGATCACCGCCGTCAGCATCCCGCCGACCACCGCGGTGCCGATGGCGATCCGGCTGTTGGCCCCAGCGCCGTTCGCCAGCGCCAGCGGCAGCACGCCGAAGATGAAGGCGCAGCTCGTCATCAGGATCGGGCGCAGGCGGATGCGCGCGGCCTCCAGCGCCGCGTCGATGATGCGCTTGCCCTGCCGCTCGGCGCGTTCGGCGAACTCGATCATCAGGATCGCGTTCTTCGCCGCGAGGCCCATCGTGGTGAGCAGGCCGATCTGCAGGTAGACGTCGTTCTCCAGCCCGCGCAGCGTCACCGCGAAGACCGCGCCGACAAGGCCGAGCGGCACGATCAGCAGCACCGCCACCGGGATCGACCAGCTTTCGTAGAGCGCGGCGAGGCAGAGGAAGACGACGAGCAGCGACAGCGCGTAGAGCACCGGCGCCTGGCCGGAGGATAGCCGTTCCTCATAGGAGACGCCGGCCCAGGCGATCGAGACGCCCGTATGCCGGGCGACGATCGCCGCGATCGCGTCCATCGCGTCGCCCGAGCTGGCGCCGGGGGCCGCCTGGCCATTGATCTCGTAGTTCGACACGCCGTTGAAGCGGCTGAGGTTGATCGGCGCGTTGCCCCACTCCATCGTCGCGAACGAGGCGATCGGCACCATCTGCCCGTCGCGCCCGCGTACCTGCCACTGGCCGAGGTCCTCGGGCGCGGCGCGGAAGGGGCCGTCGCCCTGGACGTAGACGCGCTTCACCCGGCCGCGATCGGTGAAGTCATTGACGTAGCGGCCGCCCCAGGCGGTCGCCATCGTGGCGTTGACGTCGGCCTGGCTCAGCCCCAGCACCGCCAGCTTCTGCTGGTCGGCCGTAATCTTGAGCGTGGGCTGGTCGGGCAAGGTCGAGAGGCGGACGTTGGCCAGCACCGGATCGGCCCGCGCCTCGGCAAGCACGCGCTCCTGCACTTCGCGGAAGGCCTCGCGGCTCATCCCGCTGCTGTTCAGCAGTTCGGCGGTGAAGCCGGTCGACTGGCCGAGGCCGCGCACCGACGGCGGCACGACGGCGTGGACTTCCACGTCGCGCAGCGAGGACAGCGCCTGGGTTGCGCGGCGGGCGATCGCCGCGGCGGAGTTCGCCTCGCCGGGCCGCTCGTCCCAGTCCTTGAGGCCGATGAAGCCGCGGCCCGCGTTCTGGCCGCCGCCCGCCCCGCCGCCGCCGCCGCCCGCGACGATCTGCAGCGAGCGCACGTTGGCCTTCTCGTGGGTGACGAAATAGTCCTCGATCTGGAGCGCCGCCTGCAACGTGCGCTCCAGCGTGGCGCCGGGCGGCAGCGTGTATTGCACCGCCGCGACGCCCTGATCCTCGTTAGGCACGAAGCCGGTGGGCAGCCGCACGAACAGCACGACCAGCAGCACGACGATAAGGCCGTAGATCCCCAGATAGCGGCGCTTGCGGTCGATCATCAGGGTCACGCGCGACAGATACCACCCCACCAGCCGGGTGAAGTTGCGGTCGAACCAGACCCGCATGCGGGTGCTGTGGCGGCCGACGAAGCTGGTGTGATCCTCGTCCTCGTGCCGCCTGAGCAGCGTCGCGGTGAGCGCCGGGCTGAGGATCAGCGCGACGAAGACCGACAGCACCATGGCCGAAACGATCGTCAGCGAGAACTGGCGATAGATCACGCCGGTCGAGCCGCCGAAGAAGGCCATCGGCAGGAACACCGCCGACAGCACCAGCGCGATCGCGACCAGCGCGACCTGGATTTCCTTCATCGACCGGATCGTCGCCTCGCGCGGGGTCATGCCCGGATTTTCGGCCATCAGCCGCTCGACATTCTCGACCACGACGATGGCGTCGTCGACCAGCAGGCCGATGGCCAGCACCATGCCGAACAGGGTCAGCGAGTTGATGCTGAAACCGGCGACGCCGAACACGGCCAGCGTGCCCAGCAGCACCACCGGCACGGCGATGGCCGGGATCAGCGTGGCGCGCCAGCTCTGCAGGAAGATGAACATGACGATGACGACCAGCACCACCGCCTCGGCCAGCGTCCAGGCGACGTCCTCCATCGACTTCTTGATGAAGATCGTGGAATCGTTGGGGAAGCTGTAGGCATAGCCGGGCGGGAAGCTCTCGGCCCGCTCGGCAAGCTCCGCCTTGACCCGCTCGGCGGTGGTCAGCGCGTCGGCGCCGGGCGCGAGGTTGATGGCAAGGCCCGCGCCGGGATGGCCGTTGGTGCGGCCGATCACGCCGTAGTTCTCCGACCCCAGTTCGATCCGCGCGACGTCCTTGAGCTGCACCGTCGATCCGTCGGGCAGCGTCTTGAGCACGATGCGGGCGAATTCCTCGGGCCGCGACAGGCGCGACTGCGCCGTCACCGTCGCGTTCAGCATCTGCCCGGGCGGGCTGGGCGCCGCGCCGATCTCGCCCGCCGCGACTTCGGCGTTCTGCGCCTGCAGCGCGGCCACCACGTCGCCCGGAATCAGCGAAAAGCCCGCCAGCCGCGTCGGATCGAGCCAGATCCGCATGGCATATTGCGAACCGAACACGTCGGTCTCGCCGACGCCGTCGATCCGGCCGATCTCGTCCTGCAGGTTGGACGCGAGGTAATCGGCCACGTCGAGATTGGTCGACCTGTCGGTGGTGTCGTAGACGCCGATGATCATCAGGAAGTCCGGGTTGGACTTGGTGACGACCAGCCCCTGCTGCTGCACCTGCTGCGGCAGGCGGGGCAGCGCCTGCTGCACCTTGTTCTGCACCTGCACCTGGGCGATGTCGGGATCGGTTCCCTTCTCGAACGTGGCGGTGATCGCCGCGCGCCCCCGCGACGATGACGTCGAGCTGAAATAGAGCAGCCCGTCGATGCCGGTAAGCTGCTGCTCCACCACCTGCGTCACACTGGTCTCGAGCGTCTCGGCCGAGGCGCCGGGATAGTTGGCGCGGATGTGCACCTGCGGCGGGGCGATGTCGGGGTACTGCTCGACCGGCAGGGTATAGAGGCTGCCCAGGCCCAGCAGCATCACGATGATCGCGATCACCCAGGCGAAGATCGGCCTGTCGATGAAGATCCGCGACATCGCGGGATCAGCCCGTCTTGCCGGATGCGGAAGCCTTCGGCGCCCCCGTGCGCGGCGCCTGCGAGGCGGTTTCGGGCACCGGCCTGACCGGCTGGCCGGCCCGCACCTTGCCCAGCCCCTGGGTGATCAGGCGCTCGCCGGGCTTGAGGCCGGCGGTGACGATCCAGGCGTCGCCCTGGGTCTGCCCGGCCGTCACCTTGCGCAGCGTCGCCTTGTTGTCGGGGCCGACGACGAAGACTTCGGCATTGCCGTCGCGGTCGCGCGTCAGCGCCGCCTGCGGCACGAGGAAGGCACCCGTCGCCTGCGCCTGGGCGAAGCGCGCGCGCACGAACATGCCCGGCAGCAGCAGCCCTTCGGGATTGGGGAAGCGGGCGCGCAGCGTGACCGTGCCGGTCCCCGGATCGACCGTCACCTCGGAGAATTCGACGGTGCCCGCATGGGCATAATCGCTGCCGTCGTCGAGCTTGAGCCGCACTTCGGCCACCATCGGCGCGACGCCGCCCGCGGCGAGCGCGCGGCGCAGCCGCAGCATGTCGCCCGAGCTTTGCCGCACGTCGACATGGATCGGGTCGAGCACCGAGATCACCGCCAGCGGATCGGCCTGACCGGTCGTCACCAGCGCGCCTTCGGTGAACAGCGAGCGGCCGATCCGGCCGGTGATCGGCGCGGGCACGGTGGTATAGCGCAGGTTGATCCGCGCGGTGTTGAGCGCCGCGCGGTTCTGCTCCACCGCCGCGGCGGCCGCGCGCGCCTGGGCGACGGCGTCGGTATAGTCCTGCTGGGCGATCGCCTGCTCGGCGGCGAGCGGCTTGAAACGGTTGGCCCTGGCCTGCGCCGCCTCGGCCTGCGCCTGCGCGCTGACGAGGTTGGCCGAGGCCTGTTCCGCCGCCGCGCGATAGAGGCTGGGATCGATCCGGTAGAGCGGCTGGCCCTGCCGGACGACCGCGCCTTCGGTGTAGAGCCGCTTGAGGATCACGCCCGAGATCTGCGGCCGCACCTCGGCCGTGCGCAGCGCGTTGACCCGGCCGGGAAGCTCGGTGACGATGGGCACCGTCGTCGCCTGCAGGACGCGGAAGCCGACCTCGGGCGCACCGCTGGCACGCGCGTCGTCATTGCCCTTGCCGCAGCCGGAGACGAACAGCCCCGACGCCAGCAACGCAATCATGAGGGAGGACGCGAACCTGCGCCGCCATGGCTGCCCGAACATGTTTCGCACGCATGCCAAATCCCGGCCCGGCCCGCGTGTGTCAAGTATCAGATTGTCGCGCATGCCCCTTTGGCGCGCGCGGAGGGCCTCAGCATTCGGAGGCGCCGGCCGGGCCGGTGACGCCCGACAGGTCGCGCCTGTCGCGAATGATGAAGGCCGCCTCCTGGGCGAACTTCACGTCCTTGACGAACATGTTTCCGAACAGCGGCTTGTATTGGAAGAACGCCTCGGCGAACATCACGGCGGAACCGTCGTTGGCCTCGACGGTGTGCCCCGCCTTGCCGAGCCCGGGGATCTCCGTCCCCGTGCTGCCGTAGCCGGCGGGGCCGTAGGCCGAAGTCCGGGCCAGGCCGCCCTGGCACTTCTGCCAATGGATATACTGGCGCCCGTTGCCGGCGTTCTTCTCAAGGCTCGAGAGGATGACCCTGCCATTGGTCGCGAAGTCGATCGAGGCCCCCTGCTTCATCGCGCCGGTCATGACCGAATCGATCATCTCGTTGGTGATGGTGGGCGCGACCGAGCTGTTGTCGGTCTGGCCGAGGCGCGAGGCATTGTCCGCCAGCGCCATGGCGATCTGGCTGACCTGCATGTTGACCGTCGCCATATAGGCCAGCTCGATGCCGTACATGCCCAGCGCCAGGAACAGCGGCAGCGAATAGGCGAACTCGATGAGCGCGTTGGCCGAACGGTCGCGCCCCAGCCGGCGCAGGCGGCGCAGGGCGCGGCGCGGCGGGCGAGGCGCCGGGATGGGCTTGGTCACATGCATGAGCCGGCACTCGATCCGTAGGCGGTCTGGTTGGCGAAAGGCTGGTTCTTGCGCACGCCGACCGCGGACAGCGTCCGGTCCGCGTTGTAGTCGCTGAAGAACTTGGCCGTGAACAGCGGCTTGTAGGTGACGGTGACGGTGTAGAGCACGACATCGCCGGCGCCGCCGTTGCCGGCCTTGCCGACGTCCTGTTCCCACTGCCCCGAGCGGTTCTCGTCGACATAGGGTTCGCCGTCGTCGCAGGTGCCGTTGAGGTTGGTGTCCGTCCACTTCTCCGGGCGGGCCACGTCGGTGAAGTCGAAATAGCTCCTGCGCGATGTGGTGACGGTGGCCTGCGGCAGGATCGGCAGGATCGCCGCCTTGACCGCCTCGTCCGCCGCCGCGGTATCGGCCGCCTCGAGCGAGCCGCTGCGGGCCGCCTTCTCCACCGCGCCGCTGAGGATCGCCTTGGCGTAGACCATCTGCCCTATATCGAAGATGCCCAGCAGCAAGATCAGGAAGACCGGCGCGACGATGGCGAACTCCACCACGGCGGCGCCGTCCGGCGCGGCCGCCAGCCGCCGGGCCAGGCGCGGGCGCCGGAACGGGGCGGGCCGCCGGGTCACTGCGTCAGCCTCAGTTCGCCGACCTGCTTGGCGATTTCCTGGAAGGCACTGTTCAGCGCCGCCGCGTCGCTGGCGTTGTAATAGCTGTTGGACGAGGCACAGGTCTGCAGGTCGGCGTTCGTGCCCGCGGTGAAGGAGATCGTCCAGACGCGGATGCCCTTGGCCTTGATCGCCGCGCAGAGCGCCAGGAAGCGGGACGTATGGCGGCTGGCGTCGTTCTTGTCTCCGTCGTCGGTGACGCGCCGGTCGTGCCACTCGATGCCCCAGGCGGACTGGATCATGTTGTTCGGCTCCATGATGCCGTCGGTCATGAAGATCAGATGCCGCGAGACCTCGCCGCCGTTTTTCGGGGCGACGTTGACCGTGTCCTTGAAGATGCCCTCGGGCGAAAGCAGACGCCCGCCCCAGCCCATGCCGATGTCCAGGTATGTATTGCCTTCCGGATAGAGCGCATCGGCATAGGCGTTGAATTCACCCTGCGTCATTTCGGCGAGAAGCTGCGCCTTGTAGGGGCAGGGGGAACTGGACTTCCTGCCGTAGAGGCTCGTCGGGTTGCTGGTCTTGCTGCCGCCGCTGGTGGTCCGGTAATAGGCGACCTCGGGCCACATCGGCGCCCATTTCGTCTCGTCGGACCAGGTCGGCGCGGAATCGATGTCGAGGTCGTTGGAGCCGCTCGGCGTGATGCCGTTGACCGACGAATAGCTGAAGCTCGATTCCGAAACGGTGCCGCGCTCCTCGATGCAGCCGGCCCAGGTCGAGACGACGTCACCCCCGTTGTTGGCCATCATGGGCAGCGTCACCGGATTGAACGTCTTGTACTGGTCGTAAGGAAGCGGGTCGGACCCTTCCGTACGCTCCTTGTAGGTGAAGTAGTCCAGCACTTCCTTGCTGGTATCTACAGATGTAGTCGTATAGGTGTACAGATCCCGCACACCTTCATACGAATATATATAATAATTTGAACCGCTCTTCTGACAGGTGTAGAAGGTCGCTTTCTGAGATTGCTTTTTCGTCGTGACGGTAGTTGTCACAGAACCTTCCGTAATCGTCTCCGTCGTCGTAATAGGATTTCCGTTAGACTTCCAGCCGCTATCATTGGGTGAGGCGTTGCTGCACCGCGACTGCCGGCTGTACGACGTGTTCGAATACTTCACCGGATCGGTATAGCTCTCGTCCTTGATCTCGGACGTCGTCGCTGTCGTCGTCACGTATTTGGTCACGGGCACACGCGACTGCACGTGGTAGGTGTCGGCCAGGTAGCTCGGATTGACGTCGTAGATCAGGCGCCCGACATTTACCGTGGAGCTGAACGGCACGAAGCCATAGCGGATGCGCGCGCTCGTGCCGGCGCTGGCGTTCTTCACCGTGGTGTAGAAGTTCTTCATCGCCGTCTGCAGCGCCGACATGCGCGTGCCCTTGCCCAGCCCGCTGCTCATCGAGCCGGTGGTGTCGAGCACCATGATCACGTCGCTGTTGCCCACGCCCATCGAAGCCTGGCAATCGACCGCCAGCGTGAATTTCTGGAAGCCGAATATCTGCATCACCGCCAGGTCCAGGTCGGCGCTGGCGGCTCCCACCACGGTATTGCCGTTGTCGGGCGACGAGAAGCTGCGGACCGGATCGCCGGTTCCCATCGAGCTTTTGTTGAAGTTGGTGTCGAAGTAGCTGGTCGCCTGCGTCTCGGCGGCGCTGTCGAAACCGTCGCTTTCCACCGCGCGGCGGCCGGCGAGCGCGGAGGCGTCGCAGGCGGCCTGCAGGCGGTTCTTGACGCGATAGGCGCGGCTCATGTCGATGCCGCCGCCGACCAGCGCCGCAGACACCAGCATGCCGATCGCGGCGAGTGGCAGGACGTTGCCGTCCCGGTTGCGCAGGAGTGTCAGAAATCCGCGATCAGCCTCGGTCATCTTGCCCCACGTCCTCGGCAATTCCCCAATGCAGGGAGGTCCCTTCGCGGGAGGTTAGCGTCCGCGGGCTTAAGAAACTGCTAATCCGCCCGCAGCGGCCTGCCGGGCCGGCGCCCGGCCGCGCGCCTCAGCCGTAGCCGGCCGCCATGGCGGGGGCGGTGGGATCGGTGGCGTCGAACGGCTGCAGCATCAGCGCGTATTGCGCCAGTTCGTCGAGCCGGAAGCTTTGCTGCAGCACCAGCCCGTGGGTATAGCCGCTGCGCCAGCGCACGCAGCCGAAGCGTTCGGGCAGGTTTTCGAGCGCGAGCCGGAGTTTCTGTTCGATGGCGAACTTGCGGCCGGCCTCGATCCGCGCGCCCTGCTGCGACAGGTCGAGCAGGACCGCCGGGCTGGCGATCCCGTCCGCCACGACATCGACCGGGTGCTGCAGGTTCAGCCGGATCGGCCGGCGGCGGTAGGGGCTCGGCTCGGCAATGAAGCGGGCGACGTCGATCGTGCAGGAAAAGCGGAAGCCGACATGGTCGTCGCGGGTCCAGACGCGCTCCATCGCATAGCGATCGCCGTTGGCCAGTTCGAGGAACAGATGCGCGTCGGGCGGGGCTGCGTGGAACAGACGGATGCGACAGCCCGTTTCCGAAACGTCGCGCACGACGCAGACGTATTCGCCGCTCTCGCACAGGAGCTTCGCCGCGCGGAACATCAGCGACGAGCGCGGCGCCATGCGGTTTTCGGCGGCTGCCGGTTCCCGATCCGACGCGTCCTGCTCAGCCCTGGTCATGCGAATCCTTCCACCAAGCGCCATGGGCGCGCCGCGCCTTCCTTGGTAAACCGAATATGATCGCGCGCGCTTTAAAAACGGTTAACTACGCGGGTGATAAGAATTGCAGATACGCAACTGGCTTCGAGGCGGCCCATGTCGTTCTTCATGTTCCAATTGATCTTCGCGGGACTTGCCATCGTCCTGCTGGTGGTCGGCGGCCTGATCGTGCGCGAGCTTCGTCGCCGGTCGGCGTCCCCAAAGGCGCGCCCGACGCCCACGAAGGCGGCAAGACCCCGCAAGCCGCGCGCAGCACGGACCGCGCCGGAGCCTGAACCCGAAAGCCCGCCGCCGCCGCGCCGCCGGCAGCTCCAGTCCTTCGTCGAGAACGAGCGAAGCGAGCAGGCGGAAGCCGATGGGCCGGCGCCGGCCACCGAAGCGCCCCCGGCGCCCCCGGAGGCGGACTATTCACAGGCCGTGCTCGCCCGGCTCGAAGCCGCGTTCGACAGGCTGCAGGCGGGGGATCTGGCGCTCGACGACTATCGCGACCGCCTGCTGGGCGAGCAGGCCGCGATCGAGGAGCGCATCGCCCTGCTGCATGATGGCGGCGATGATGGCGGCGATGATGGCGGGGGCGGAGCCGAACTCGAAGCCGCCCTGGCCGCGCGGGAATCGGTGCGCTGGTGCCTCGACTGGGCCGACGAGCAGGAACGCGCGCCCGGATAAGCTCCCGAACGGCGTCCGAAATCGCGATTGCATCCGCCCCGCCCCTGCACCACAGTTCCCCCAAACATGCGATGACGGACGAGAGGGGGACCACCTGACCATGGCCGGATACGGCGCCATCACCATGCCGCCCGCGGACCCGGCGCTGAGCCGCCGGGCCGCGATCGTCGGCATCGGCGAGACCGACTACGCGGCGGACTACCAGGCCGAGCGCCGCCGCCCCGAAGGCTGGGTGCCGCCCACCGAGGAAAGCCTGCTGACCACCGCCTTCGAGCGCGCGTTGGCCGATTCCGGGCTGCGGCGCGAGGACATCGACGGGCTGACCACCTCGTTCACCTATGGCGGCCCGGCGCCCGAGGACGTGGCGCGAACGCTGGGGCTCAAGCCGCGCTTCCACCTGTCCAACGGCAACATCATGGCCGGCCCCCTGCCCGTCGCCTGCGCCGCCATCGCCGAGGGCAAGGCCGACACCATCGCCATGGTCTTCGCCGTCGCCTCGCGCAGCGCCGGCCGGCTGTTCGGCGGCATGACGCATTCGACCGGCGGCGTCAGCGACCCCGACGGCGAAGGCGGCGCGCCGGCATCGTATTACTACTACCACCCCTGGGGCTGGAGTTCGCAGGCAGCCCACTGGGCGCTGATCTTCGCGCATTACCAGTGGCGGTACGGCGTGGGCGAGGAGGACCTCTACCACGTCGCCCGCCAGGTGCGCGAACACGCCATGGCGCGGCCCGGCGCGATCATGACCAAGCCGCTCGGTCTCGATGACTACCTCGCCTCGCGCTACATCGTGCGGCCGCTGCATCTGTTCGACATCTGCCTGGTCAACGACGGCGCGGTCTGCCTGATCGTGCGCCGCGCCGACATGGCGCGCGATCTGCCGCATGTGCCGGTCGACGTCGCCGGCTGGGGCTGGTCGAAAGTCAGGCAGGACAAGCTGCACGCCATGGTGCGCGAGCAGCTCCGCCCGCAGCTTCGCGAGGCGAGCGGGCAGGCGCTGGCGATGGCGGGCGTCGGCCTCGACGAGATCGAGCACTTCGAAGGCTACGACGCGGCCTCGTTCCACCTCGTCAACCAGGTCGAAGGCATCGGCTTCACCGAACCGGGCACGGGCCTGGCCTTCTGCCGCGACGGGCAGATGACCGTGGGCGGGCGGATTCCCACCAACACCTCGGGCGGCAACCTCAGCCAGGCCTACATGCAGGGCTGGGCGCAGGTCGCCGAAACGGTGCGCCAGCTTCGCCACGAGGCCGGCACCTATCAGGTCCCCGGCATCTCGGCGTCGATGACCAACCTCGCCCAGACCGACCAGACCCACCCCATCGTCTATGTCCGGGGAGACCGCTGATGGCCGAGAAGAGACCCGACCGCACGCTCGGCCACAACCACGACACGTTCTGGGACTGGTGCGGCAAGGACGAGCTGCGCCTGCCGCGCTGCACCGCCTGCGGGCACCTCGCCTGGCCCGTCGTGCGCAAGTGCGAGAGCTGCGGCGGCCGGGACTTCGCCTGGGAACGCATGTCCGGCCACGGCAAGGTGGTGAGCTGGAGCACGTTCGAGCGCGACTACTACGGCGGCACGATGCCCGTCCCCTACGACACGATCCTCGTCGAGCTGGAGGAAGGCCCGCTGTTCATCAGCAACCCCCACGGGTTCGGCCGGCGCGACCTCGCGCCCGACATGCCGGTGCGGCTGGCCTTCGTCGACGCCGAGGATTCTGCCGGAGCCTTCCGGCTGCCCGTGTTCGAGCGGGGCTGAACCGCGCCGCTGCGAGCATTCGCGCGACCGGCCCGATCCCCTATCGCCTCGGCCGCCGCGACGCGATAGGGTGCGCGCAGGACCCCGGCGCGTCGCAATGCCGCAGGATTGTCATGCCGCTGTAACATGAGCAGCGGATTCGGAGCCGATCGAATGCTGGGTGTCGGGGAAGCGATGGACACGGAGGAAGTCAGGGTCGGCGGCGGGCAGGCCGCCGGCGGCGAGGTGCGCTATTTCAATCGCGAGCTGTCCTGGCTGAACTTCAACCGACGCGTCCTCGCCGAAGCGAGCAATCCCAACTATCCGGTGCTGGAACGGCTGCGCTTCCTGTCGATCTCGGGCAGCAACCTCGACGAATTCCTGATGGTCCGCGTCGCCGGCCTAGCCGGGCAGGTGCGCCGCCAGATCGAGGAGACCTCGATCGACGGCCTGACCCCCTCGCAGCAGCTCGCCGCGATCCGCGACGCGGTGATCGAGCTGGAACTGGGCCAGCAGCGGACCTGGGCCATCCTCAGGGAACAGCTTGCCGAATCCGGCATCACCATCGTTGGCGCCGACCGGTGCGACAGCGCGCACGGCCGCTGGCTGAAGGACTATTTCAGCGCGCACATCATGCCGGTGATCACCCCGCAGGCGATCGACCCGGCGCACCCCTTCCCCTTCGTCGCCAATCAGGGCATGGGCATTCTCTTCGCGCTCGCGCGCATCGCCGACGGCGCCGAGCTGATGGAAATGGTGCTGATCCCGCCGGCGCTGCCGCGCTTCATCCACCTGCCGGGCGAGGAAGCCGCCTATATCAGCGTCGAGGACCTGATCTGCCAGAACGCGGAAGCGCTGTTCCCCGGCTTCCGCGCACTGGGCCACGGTGTGTTCCGCGTGCTGCGCGACAGCGATATCGAGATCGAGGAGGATGCCGAGGATCTGGTGCGCTATTACCGCACCGCGATCCAGCGGCGGCGGCGCGGCATGGTCATCCTCCTCCAGCTCCAGGGCGAGTTCAACCCGCAGGCAGAGGCGCTGCTGCGCAACCAGCTCGGGCTCGACAAGGCGATCGTCATCAAGACCGCGGGACTGATCGGCTTCGGCGGCCTGTCGGCGATCGTCGACGAGGACCGGCCGGACCTCAAGTTCGAACCCTATTCGCCGCGCTATCCCGAGCGCGTGCTGGAGCACGACGGCGACTGCTTCGCCGCGATCGACGAGAAGGACATCATCATCCACCACCCCTACGAGAGTTTCGAGGTGGTGGTGGACTTCCTGCGCCAGGCGGCGTCCGACCCCGACGTGGTGGCGATCAAGCAGACGCTCTACCGCGCCGGCCACCAGTCGCCGGTGATCGCCGCGCTGATCGCCGCGGCCGAGGCGGGCAAGTCGGTAACGGCGGTGGTCGAGCTGAAAGCGCGCTTCGACGAAGAGCAGAACCTGCTCTGGGCCTCGCAGCTCGAACGCGCCGGGGTGCAGGTGATCTACGGCTTCGTCGACTGGAAGACGCACGCCAAGGTCTCGATGGTCGTGCGGCGCGAGGGCGAAGGCTATCGCACCTACTGCCACTTCGGCACCGGCAACTATCACCCGGTGACGGCGCGCATCTATACCGACCTCAGCTTCTTCACCGCCGATCCCCGCTTCGGCCGCGACGCGGGCAAGCTGTTCAACTTCATCACCGGCTATGTCGAACCGCAGAAGACCGAGATGCTGGCGATCGCCCCCATCAGCCTGCGCGCGCGGCTTTACGAATGCATCGACCGGGAGATCGAGAACGCCCGTGTCGGCAAGGCCGCGGCGATCTGGATCAAATTGAACTCGCTGACCGACCCGGCGCTGATCGACCGGCTCTATGCGGCGAGCCAGGCGGGCGTGCGCATCGCCATGGTCATCCGCGGCATCTGCTGCCTGCGGCCGGGAATCGAGGGGCTGTCCGAGAACATCACGGTCAAGTCGGTGATCGGGCGCTTCCTCGAACACAGCCGCATCTGGGCCTTCGCCAACGGCGCCGAGCTGCCCAACCGGCGCGCGCGCGTGTTCATCTCGTCGGCCGACGGCATGGAGCGCAATCTCGACCGGCGCGTCGAGCTACTCGTGCCGATCCGCAACCGCACGGTGCACGATCAGGTGCTGGGCCAGGTCATGCTCGCCAACCTGCTCGACACCGAGCAGAGCTGGCTGCTCGCCCCCGACGGCAGCTATGCGCGCATGGCCAAGGGCGAAAAGCCGTTCAACCTGCACCGCTACTTCATGACCAACCCGTCGCTTTCGGGCCGCGGCGCGGCGCTGACCAGCGGTCGCAAGGTGCCCAAGCTGGCCCTGCGGCGCGGCAACGCGTGACGGAAGCGCTTGTGTTCGTCGTCAACCGCCTTACCGCCGCGACCATGACCGAGCGCCACGCGATCATCGACATCGGCTCGAACTCCGTCCGCCTCGTCGTCTACGACGGCCCGCCGCGCGCGCCGGCGGTGCTGCTCAACGAGAAAGTCACCGCGCGGCTCGGCCGCAATCTCGCCGAGACCGGCGATCTGCCCGACAAGGCGATGAAGCTCGCGCTGGCCGCGCTGGGCCGCTACGCTGCGCTGCTGCGCCTGATGAAGATCGGCAGCGTCGAGACGGTAGCCACCGCCGCGGTGCGCGAGGCGCGCAACGGCGGCGCATTCCTGGAAGCGGTCGCCCGCCTGGGGCTCGCCCCCCGCTTGCTCTCGGGCGAGGAAGAGGCGATCACCAGCGCGCACGGCGTCATGGCCGCCTTTCCCGGCGCGGCGGGCATTGTCGCCGACCTCGGCGGCGGCAGCCTGGAACTGACCAAGCTCGACGGCGCCACCGCGCGCCACGGCATCAGCACACCCTTCGGCACACTGCGGCTGGAAGCGATCCGCGCCGCCGGCCCGGGCAAGTTCACCGCGCGCGTGCGCAAGGCGCTGCACGCGGCCAGGTGGCTGGAAAGCACAGACCAGCCGCTCTATCTCGTCGGCGGCTCGTGGCGCGCCTTCGCCCGCTATGCCATGGCCGAGCTGGACTGGCCGCTGGACGACCCGCACGGCTGGGAACTCGACACCGCAGCCGCGATCCAGCTCTGCCGCCGGCTCGGCTCGGACAAGCTCAGGACCGACGTGCCGCGCCTCTCATCCTCGCGCCTCGCGACGCTGCCCGATGCCGCCGCGCTGCTCGGCGTGCTGACGCGCGAACTGCAGCCGGCAAGCCTCGTGTTCTCCGCCTGGGGGCTGCGCGAGGGCCTGTTGTTCCGCCGGCTCGAGCCCGCGGTCCGGGCGCAGGACCCGCTGCTCGCGGGCGTCTCCGCCTTTGCCGAATCGCTCGACGTCAGCCCGGCGGCGGCGGCCGTGGTGGCCGGATGGACGGCAGGCGTCTGCCCCGCCGCCGACCCGCGCAAGGAACGCCTGCGCCTTGCCGCGACGATGCTGGCGCTGGCCGCGCAGCGGACCGAGCCAAACCTGCGCATGGAAGAAGCGATGGGCTGGGCGCTGCGCAAGCGCTGGATCGGCATCGACGACCGCGAGCGCACGATCCTGGCCATGGCGGCGATGGCCAACACCGGCCGAACCGCGCCGCCGCCCGAATTCCTCCGCCTGGCATCCGCCGCCGACTTGCGCGAAGCGGCCACCTGGGGCCTCGCCACGCGGCTGTGCCGCAAGTTCAGCGCCTGTATCGCCCAGCCGCTGTCGGGCAGCACGCTTTCGCACGAGGGCGGCCGGCTGGTGCTGACGATCGGGGAGCCGCTGCGGCCGCTCTACACCGAAAGCGTGACAAAGGACCTGCGCCTGCTCGCCGGCTGGCTGGGCGCGGAACCGGCGGCACAGATCGTCGGCGAACTGGCGGCGGCGAAGTAGGCGCCCGGCTCCGCCGTTTCACATCCGCTGCCTCGCTTCCGCGCGAAAGGCGTGCGGCACCTGCCCCGTCAACCGGCGGAAAGCGCGCGCATAAGCGCTCTGGCTGTCGAACCCGACATCGCCGGCGATCTGGGCGATCGACCGATCGGTTTCGGTGAGCGCTTCGATCGACGCCAGCAGCCGCGCCCGCCGGCGATACTCGTCCCAGCCCATGCCGAGCTGCGCCTGGCAATGGCGGCGCAACGACCTTTCCGACAGCCCCGCGAGGCGCGCGGCCTCGCTCATCCGCGAGCCGGCGGGATCGGCGCGGGCATGCGCCAGCGCCAGGCAGAGCGCCGGGTGCGTACTCGTCGGCAGCGTGAGCGGAGCGGCATCGGCGATCCATTCGGTGCAGAGACGGGCGAACGCGGCAAAGAAAGCCGCGCCGGTCGCATCCTGCGGCCGGCCGAGCGGCCAGCGCGCGGCTTCGGCGATCATCGCGCGCATCAGCGGCGAGACACGCAGGATGCGCACCCCGCTTCCCGCCACGGGGACGCTGTCGGATGCCAGCAGCACCGAGAGGGAGGAAATCCGATGCAGGCTGTTGCGATGACGCGTACCAGCCGGAATCCAGCCGGCCAGGCTGCGTGGCAGCAGGTGGCGACCATGTTCATCCTCCAGCTCCATCGAGCCCTCGAAGGCGTACTGGAGCTGGTGCATGTCGTGATGGTGCCAGGGGGCGTCGATGTCGAACTCGTCCTGGACGATGGCTCCGGCAAGTTCGCGCCGCGCCGGATCGGCCAGCGTGATCAGGCCGTAGTCGCGCTCCGGATCGACTTTCGTCCGCGCCATGTCGTCCCTTCCGTATCGCTGCAGCGATGGCCGTTTCGGGTGCAATATTGGCCAATGCCCGCGAGACAGTCAAAACCCGTGGTGGCATTCCGCCCGCATCGATCATCGAGGGAGACCTGCCATGACCATTCGCGTGCACCACTCCGAACAGCTTGCCTGGCGCCGGATCGGCGATATTCCCATGGGCTGGATGCGCGACCACATCGACGCAACCGAACTCGAAGGCCGCCTCTCGTTCCACGAGACCGGCGACGCGACGACGATGCAGCTCATGGAAATGCGGCTCAACCCGGGCACGCTGATCGCGCCGCACGCGCACGATGACGACGAGATATTCTACGTCGCCGAAGGATCACTGCATTGGGGAGACAAGGCGTTGACCGCTGGCGGATCGATCTACATCCCCGCCGGCACGACCTATTCGTTCCGCACCGGGCCGGAGCCAGCCACGCTGCTCAACTTCCGCGCTCGCGCGGACCACTCGTTCCGGCCGGCGGGCGTATCAACCTAAGCAGGGCAGGCTCTAGCCCACCAGCGTCCGCGATTCGGCGATGGCGGCGATGCCGCGCTTGCCGGCGATGCGGTCAAGTTGGACCACCACGTCAATCACCGAGGCGGCGTATTCGAGCGTCTCAGCGCGGCTGAGGCCGATGCCGGTCTGCATCGCCATCAGCGCGATCTGCTCCAGCGCGCCGCGCGGCGTATTGGCGTGCACCGTCGAAAACGAGCCCGGATGGCCCGTGTTGATCGCACGCAGGAAGCTCACCGTCTCGGTGCCGCGCAGCTCGCCCAGGACGATGCGGTCCGGCCGCAGGCGCAGCGCCGCCTGCAGCAGGTCGTTGGCCGAGACCTTCGCCTCGCCCAGCTCGCCCTTGACCGCGATCAGGCCGATGCCGTTCGCCCCCGGCAGCCTCAGCTCGGCCGTGTCCTCGACGAGGACGACGCGCTCGCCGGGCGGAATTTCGCTCAGCATGGCGTTGAGGAAGGTGGTCTTGCCGGTCGAGGTGCCGCCCGAGATCAGCACGGTGCGCCGCCGCCGGATCGCCTCGCGCAGGAAGGCGATCGGCTCACCCTGCGCGTCGGGCATCGGCGCTTCGGCGGGGATGGCGATCGGGCCGCGATCGTAGGCGTCGAGCGGCAGTTCCAGCAGGCGGTGGCGCCGGATGGCCAGCGCCCAGTGCCGCCGCGTCGCCGGCGGGCCAACGAGCTGGATGCGCGCGCCGCCCAGCCCCATCTCGGCCGGCAGCGTCGCGGCAAGCAGCGGATGCTCGCGGTTGATGCCCTGGTGGCTGATCCGCGCGACCTGCTCGGCCAGCCGCTTGAGCAGTTCATCGTCGATGGCCGGCAGCGCGACGCGCTGCATGCCCGGCTGCCCCGCGTCCTCGACCCACAGCTCGCCGGGGCGGTTAACCAGAATCTCGGTCACGCTCTCGCGCTCCAGCCAGGGGCGCAGCGGGGCGAGATAGGCGTCGAGATAGACGCTGCGCGGCATCTGCGCACCGTGCCCGTCGCCGGCGCCTTCGTGGAGCGGAACGATCTCTCCGGCCATGGCCGCGCGCCCTAGCCCGCGGCCGACTGGATGCCGGTGACGATGGCGCCGGCGCCGAACAGGACGAAGCAGCCGACGATGACGGTGGCGCCGAAGCGCCAGTTCATCCGCCCGGTTAGCATCATGAAGC